>CP143429.1:2767738-3135477 GCA_039636775.1 Micrococcaceae bacterium Sec5.8 | reverse complement strand
GATGGCCAAATCGATGGGGGTCCTGGACTGCATGGCGGCGGCGATGTCGCCCCGGGATTCCCTGAGCCGGGAAAACCTCAAGGCCAAGCGAAGCGCCCGGGAAGCGTCAGCGAAGAACTGCCGGGCCTGCGCCACCTCATCCGGGGCAAAGGCCGCGGCGGGCACCGAAAAGAGGCGGACGGCGGCGGAGTCACCACCGTCGAGGACCAGGAGGCCCTGGAGGATGCTGGCGGATCCGGCTCCGGTGCTCCCCGAGTCCAGGGACGGCTGCTTTGGCCGGGTGAGGGTAATTCCACACGTCACCTTGCGTTTCGGCTGGGACATTTCCTTGGCCGCGAGGCTGGCCAGCGCGGCGAGGAAGTCCTGCACCCCGGAGTCGGCGTCGGTGCTTTCCAGCACTAGATCCAGCAGCGTGCCGTCGGTAGCTACCTTCGGCCGTGCTGCTGATATGGCGTGGTCATCCTGCATGCCTGCCCCCAAATTTCCGCCGCGTACTGACAAGGCGGCCGCTTCTTCCATCTTATGGCGGGGCATCGGCTGGCGGGAGGGACGCCCCTGCAGAATGTCGGCGGCTATGGAGTGGACCGTGGTGTCCGTTGCCCTGGCCGCCACGTGCAGCCGCTCCATGGCCCGGTCCCTGCTGCACCTGTTCTGGACCATGATCAGGGCGACGGCGGCGTCCACGATAGCCCGGGACTTCAAGGCGGAGCGGAGATGCCCGGGGTAGATTTCCGGTGGGTGGACCCTGAGGGCCAGCCGCAGGATCCGCGAGATCGACGCGGCATGGCGCTCCACCCCTGTCACTGTGGCGGGGTCAAAGATGCCCTTCGAGCGTGCGTAACAATTCAGTGCCGCGGCCGCCCCTGGGCCCGTAGCGATCGGTACGGCCAGGACCGAAACGATGCCCTCGCCGGAGACTGTGGTGGCGTAGTGTTCCCACCGGACGGTATCCGCCACATCGGGAACCAGCACAGTGATGCCCTGCCGGAGGGCAATGAGGCACGGACCGTCGCCGAAAGCGTGGTTAGCCCAAGGAGGAACTCAGCGAAGCCCGGACTCTCCAGGAGGAGGTCCTGCAGTTGCTCGGATGTTGGAGATGTGCCGGTACCGGAAACCATGCCGGCCTCAATCCTACGAACGCCCAGGCATGTGTGACACGAAGGCTCAGCGGCTGGGGACTCTTGGTCGCCCGCAACCCAAATAGCGCGCCTTGACCCGGTGAGAGCCGGCAGTCACTCCCCGCGACACTACGCTGTGCGGGGGCCGGTGAATACAGGCGCCCCGCCAGGCCGCCGTATGCTTGGATCCTGCGGCGATGTGCGCCGGCAGGCATTGCGCTGGTACTGGACTTCCGAGGTGGACATGAGCGTGGAACTGCCGCTGGCCGACGAGGTCACCGCTGTGTTCGCCCGGGCCTCGAAGCTGCTGCTGACCGAAGAGACGGTGGCCCAGGCGCTCCGGCTCATTACGGACGCCGCGACGGCGTCGATCCCCGGTGCGATCGGTGCCGGAGTAACCCTTATGGACCGCTCCGGGCAGCCCGCGACGGCGGCAGCGTCCGACGCTGTTGTGGCCACCGCGGACGGGCTCCAGTACGAACTGGAGGAAGGCCCCTGTGTTACGGCGTGGGCGAGCGGGGAGACGGTCCTGGTGGAACATCTCGCTTCCGACCAGCGCTGGTCGCGTTGGGCGCCCGCAGCGGCGGCGCTTGGCATTTCGTCCTCGGTGAGTTGCCCCCTGGTGTCCGGAGGGCTGGCGCTGGGGGTCGTGAAGGTCTACGCGGACGGCGGACACCTCGCCGGCCATGGCACGGTCCGGCTCGCCGAACTCTTCGCTCAACAAGCGACACTCTTCGTGGTCCACTCCCTCGCCCGCGAGGCTGCCCGGACACTGAGTGACCGCCTGCAGGATTCCTTGGCGCAGAGGGACGCGATCAGCATGGCCAAAGGCCTGCTGATGGCCCGGAACGGAACCAACGATGAAGTGGCCCTCCGGGAACTGATGATGATCTCGCGGCAGACGGGCAAGCCTCTGGCCTTGGTCGCGGCCGAACTGACGGCTGCGGCCAAGGCCTTCGAAGACTGAGCGCAGGACGACGGCATGGCCCTGGGCGGCGAAGAGAGCGAGCAACGGCGGCGGTTTGCCGACTCGCTGCGGCACGCCGACGTCAGCATCGAAGAGCTCTGGCTGAGATATTTTACGCTGGGCGGCCATGCCGGACAGTTCGAGGTCGAAGCATACATTCACGGGGCCATCGCCCTGCCGGCCCTCCAGCGGGACATTCTCGCCCACGCCCTGAACGAGCGCCTGGATGAGCTGCACTCCGGGGCGCCCCGGGCGCCCTACAGCGTCGACAGTCCCAGGGAAGCTCCCGACCAAACGCCTGACGATGAGGCCGGCGGCCAAGCAGGCGGGGGGCCGGAAAAGGAGTCCGGAGAGCGCTGACCTCCTCTTGCTAGAGTCAGCACCGGGGACAGTGATTCCGGATCGTGATCCTCGGCCGGTCCGCTGCTGCGAGGGTTGAGGAAGGGGACAGCATGTTCGCATTCTTCACGGACACAAGCCTGGTGGAAGCCGGACTCCTGCTGGCGACGTTTGTGTTGTGTTCGCTGATCGGCATCGAGCGCCAAGTCCGGCAAAAGAGTGCGGGCTACCGGACGCACGTGCTGGTGGGACTCGGCTCGTGTGCCTTCACGTTGGTCTCCGCCTACGGCTTTGCATTCGTACGGGAGCCCGGAGCCGTCCTGGATCCATCCCGCATCGCGGCCCAGATTGTGAGCGGGATCGGTTTCCTGGGCGCCGGCGTCATCTTCAAAGGCCGGGACGTGGTGCGGGGCCTCACGACGGCCGCCACCATCTGGGTA
Source organism: Micrococcaceae bacterium Sec5.8 (assembly GCA_039636775.1). NCBI lineage: Bacteria > Bacillati > Actinomycetota > Actinomycetes > Micrococcales > Micrococcaceae > Micrococcaceae bacterium Sec5.8. The sequence continues at coordinate 3,132,613 of CP143429.1, read as the reverse complement.
TCCGCGGCGGTGGGCATGGCCTGCGGAGCCGGCATGGTGTCCCTGGGTGTTGTGTTGACCATCTTCCACCTCATCACGTTGTTCATCATTGCCCCCGCGGTGCGCAGGATACCGTCCGTGGACAGGAACCGTGTCATGCACATCGACTATGCCGACGGCCAGGGGGTGTTGCGGCAGATCCTCGAAATCGCCACCACCATGGGGTTCAGCTCCTCCATCCTGCGCACCCGGCGAACCGGCGACGAGCAGAAACCGATGGTATCGATGGAGGTGCGGTTTTTCGGACGCCATCCGCTGCGCAACCTTGTCCTCCCGCTTATGGACTTGCACGGCGTCGCAAGCGTGACCGTGCGGGGAACCGACTCAAGCGAGGACGATGACGAGGACGATGATGATGACGATGACGAAACCTGAGCTTCCGCCTTCCAGCGGCCCGGTCCTGGCCGGCAGCGTCCGGGTGCGGGTACTGCGGGTGTCCGACGCGGACGCCATGAGCGCCGCGTATCGGCGCAACCGGGAACACTTGGCGCCGTGGGAGCCGCTGCGGGCAGAAGAGTTCTACACCGTCGATGGTCAGATGATGAGCGTGCAGTCCAAGCTGGCCCTGTTCATCGCGGGGTCCGATGTTCCCTGGGTCCTGACGGACGGCGATGCGATTGTGGGGCTGATGACCCTCAGTGGGATCGTCCGCGGGCCGTTTCTCAGTGCCCACCTCGGGTACTGGGTGGACAAGGATTACACCGGCCGAGGCATCGGATCCGCGGCCGTCGAATTCGCCGTCGCCGCGGCGCGCAACGATCTGGGACTGCACCGGCTGCAGGCTGCGACGCTTCTGCACAATGGCGCTTCGCAGAAAGTCCTCCGGCGCTCCGGCTTTTCGGAGATCGGCGTGGCGCGGTCCTACCTCAACATCGCCGGGTCCTGGCAGGACCACATCCTCTTCCAACGCATTTTGGCGTGACCCTCCCGGCCGGGCACGGCGGGCCCGACGCCGGCCGACGTCGGGCGCAGTGCCCCGTTCAGCGCACCATCCGCTGAATCGGGACCGGCGTGCCGGCCAGCTCATGCTCGGCGGTCGACCCGTCAAGGGCAAAGCCGTTGCGCCGGTAGAAGGCGAAAGCGCGGGGGTTGTCCTGCGCAATCCAGAGGTAGGCGCCGCCGTCACCCACCGCTGCGTCCAGGAGCAGCTGTCCTGCCCCCGAGCCGTAATGACTGGCCAGCACGTAGATTCCATTCAACTCCCTGGGGCGCGGTGCGTCGTCGTCGCGTCCCGTTCCGGCGCTGGCCCAACCGATGATGTCAGTCCCGGCGCAGGCCACCCAGATGTCTGAGTCGGCAGTGGCGATGATTTGGCTCCATCTGGCTTCCCGCGGACCCTGGCGCAGGGCCGCCAAGGCAGCGGCCGGCAGGAGGTGGGCGTAGCTTTCGCGCCAGGCCTGGAGGTGCACCCGGGCAATGGCCGCGGCGTCATCCGCCACGGCCGCCCTTACGGTCAGGTCCGTTTCCATTCGCACAGCCTAATACGGGCGCACGGCCCCGGCCCGCTCCTTGGCAGCATTGTTACCCACGGGTAACATGGTGGCCATGCACCTGCTCCTGCGCACCCTCCTGCTGCTCTTTACGTCTTCCCGCCGCCCGGCATTGGGCATTTGGGACACCGCGTCCTTGCCCCTAAAGGTTCTCCCCACCGACATCGACATCGCGATGCACGTCAATAACGGGATGTACTTTTCGCTGATGGACCTGGGCCGGTTTGACCTGATGGCCCGCAGCGGAACGTGGAAGGCCATGCGCCGCCGCGGATGGAGCCCCGTGGCGGCCGGGGAAACCATCGCCTTCCGCCGCTCGCTGCAATTGTGGCAGCGGTACACCATCGAAACGAAAATTATCGGACTCGATGAGAAGGCGATCTACTTCGAGCAGCGCATGGTGGTTGACGGGGAAATTTACGCCCGGGCCTTCATTGCCACGCGTATGGTCAGCAAAGGCAAGCCGGTCAGCCAGGAGGACATCATCCGCGAGTTCGGAGCGCCGCCGGCGGACCTGGATCTTCCCGCCTGGATCCACGAATGGCGCGAAACCAATGCCCTTCCCGGGGCGCGGCGCCCCGCCCCCCACGTCTGGGCCTAGGCCGTCACAGGACATGCCAACAGCGAAATGCGGGGGACAAGCCCCGGCTGCTCGCGTACCGTGGACACATGGCAACCGTAAACATTACAGGTGAACAGTTCGCATCAACTGTCGAGGACAACGACATTGTCCTCGTCGATTTCTGGGCTGAATGGTGTGGCCCGTGCAAGCAGTTCGGACCCACTTACGCCGCAGTTTCCGAGAAGCACCAGGACGTCGTTTTCACCAAGGTGGATACCGAGGCCGAGCAGCAGCTCGCCGCTGAGGCGGGCATCACTTCCATCCCCACCCTGATGGCTTTCCGCGAGAAGGTGCTGGTCTTCTCCCAGCCGGGCGCCCTGAACGCCCAGCAGCTCGAGCAGGTTGTCGACGCCGTCAAAGCGTTGGACATGGAGGAAGTCCACGCGCACGTGGCCAGGTCCCAGGCCGAAGCCGCCGCGGCGACTAACAAGCAGGACGGCAGCCAGATCCCCGAGGTCTAGGCGCCCGGGCTCACCGGCTCCGGGGGTTTAGAGCTTCACGAGCTTGACCGGCTCGGCAAGCAGCGCGCTGAGTGATTCATTGAGGTCCTGCACCGCGGTGCCTTTCGAGTGCTTGTCCAGGTCCTCCTGGGACGCCCACTGCTCGGTGAGCACCAGTTTGTCCTCGCTGGCCTCGGTAAGTTCATAGCGGATGCAGCCGGGTTCGTTGACTACCTCCTCAATCGCGATCTCCAGTGCGAGCTTCACACGGAAGAACTCGCCGTCGTTGGGGATGAAGGTGGCCTGGAGGTCGATGGGTGTGCTCATGGTTTTCACCCTACCGGCCCGCGGCTTCATATCCCGACGATTTTGTAGGACATCCAAGCTTTGGTCTTCTTTTGCCGGCCGAGTATTGGTAGCGTTCCAGCATGCTTGCATACACAGCCGGGGACACTGACGTTCCGCTGCTCGAGGAAACCATCGGCGATAACTTCGAACGGATTGTGGCCAGGTACCCGTACCAGGACGCCCTGATCGAGGCCGCGGCGGTGCCGGGGGAAGAGGCGCGGCGCTGGAGCTACACCAAGCTCAACGACGACGTCGACAGGGTGGCGCGGGCGTTGCTGGCCCTGGGCGTAGCCAAGGGCGAGCGGATCGGCATCTGGAGCCCGAACTGCGCAGAATGGACCATGCTGCAGTACGCGACGGCCAAGGTGGGCGCGATCCTGGTCAACGTCAATCCCGCGTACCGCAGCCATGAACTGGAGTTCGTGGTCAGGCAGAACGGCATGCGGATGCTGGTCTCGGCACCTTCGGACCGTAACAACGACTACACCGGCATGGCCCGGCAGGCGCTGGCCGGGTGTCCCGACCTGCGCGAACTCGTTTTCCTGCCCGGCGCCGGCCTGCCGGCGCTCACCGCCGGCGTCCCCGAAACGCCGGCGGAGCGGACGTTCGCGGAGCTGCTCACACGGGCCGACGACGTTGCCCACTCCGCGTTGAAGGCGCGCATGGCCGAGCTGGATCCCCACGACGCCATCAACCTGCAGTACACCTCGGGCACCACCGGTTTTCCCAAGGGCGCCACGCTCTCGCACTACAACATCCTGAATAACGGCTACTCCATCGGTGAGCTGCTGGACTACACCGAGCACGACCGTGTGGTGCTTCCCGTGCCGTTTTACCATTGCTTCGGCATGGTGATTGGCAACCTTGCCGCGCTGAGCCACGGCTGTGCCACCATTATTCCGGGCCGGGGGTTCACGCCCGCCGCAGCGCTGGAAGCGGTGCAGGATTTTGGCGGGACGTCCCTCTACGGCGTGCCCACCATGTTCATCGCCGAACTCGCCCTGCCGGATTTTTCCTCCTACGACCTGTCCACCCTGCGCACCGGGGTCATGGCGGGATCGCTGTGCCCCATCGAGGTGATGAACCGGGTCATCTCGGAGATGAACATGCGCGATGTGGCCATCTGTTACGGGATGACGGAGACCTCGCCGGTGTCCACCATGACCCGCAGCGTCGACACCATGGCCCAGCGGACGCAGACCGTCGGCCGGACCATGCCGCACCTGGAAAGCCAGATCGTGGACCCGATGACCGGCGAGGTGCTGCAGCGCGGGGAAATCGGCGAGTTGTGCACGCGCGGCTACTCCGTCATGAAGGGTTACTGGAACCAACCCGACAAAACCGCAGAGGCTATTGACGCCGGGCACTGGATGCACACCGGGGACCTGGCCCGGATGGACGAAGACGGCTACATCGTGATCGAGGGCCGGATCAAGGACATGGTGATCCGCGGGGGTGAGAACGTCTATCCCCGCGAGATTGAGGAATTCCTCTACACCCACCCGGACATCCAGGACGTGCAGGTCATTGGGGTGCCGGACGCCAAGTACGGTGAGGAACTGATGGCCTGCATCATCCTGAAGGCCGGCGCGGCCCGGCTGGATGCCGCGAGCCTGGCCGAGTACTGCCGCGGCAAGCTCTCGCACTACAAAATTCCCCGCTATGTGGACGTGCGCGAAAGTTTTCCCATGACCGTCTCCGGCAAGATCCGCAAGGTGGACATGCGGCAGGAGGCGGTGGCCCGGCTGGGGCTTTGACCCCGCGTTGTGGTGGGGCTAGTGGGTGCGGTGGTCCTGGATGGTCATCCGCGGGCCGAACGTGGGTTTCCGGTAGCCGCTGAGGCCGATCATCCGGACCACGCGCTGGCGGTGGCCGGTCCACGGGGCCAGCAGCCGGAGCATCCCGGCGTCGTCCGTGCGGCGGCCCGTGAGTGCCGCGCCCACATAGGCCGCGAGGTGGTAGTCGCCTACGGCGATGGAGTCCGGGCACCCATGGGTGCGCTGGACCACCTCAGCCGCGGTCCACACCCCGATGCCGGGCAAAGTCTGCAGCTTCGCGGACGCCTCCGCGGCCGGGACTCCGGCGAGCCGTTCCAGCGCGGCGGCGGAGCGCAGCGCCCGCATGATGGTTGCCGACCGCTGTGGTCCCACCCCCGCCTGGTGCCACTCCCAGGACGGGATGCGCAGCCACTGCTCAGCGGTGGGCTGGATCATCAGATTGCCGGGGGCGACGGTGCCGGCCCCCGGTGCCGGCGTTCCGAAGCGGTATACCAGGTACCGGTAGCCGCGCCGGGCCTCAATGACGGTGACCTTTTGCTCCAGAATGGTCGGCACGAGGGAATCGATCATGCGGCCCGTGGCGGGCAGCCGCACAGTGTGGTTCCGGCGGCGTGCCTCGACCACCATCCGGGGGAGCGTAGCGTGGAAGGAAGGCTCGTCGAAGCCTGACCAGTCGTCATCGCGGCCCAGCATCCGGGGCACGGACTCGGCGGCGGCGCACGCGCCGGGCCCCCACGCCTGGACGTCGATGGCCGGGTCCGCCCGGGGCCCGGCGGCAGTAAGGCGGAGTGTGGCCGGGCCCGCCGGCGTCGTGAATCCCAGCCAGAGTCCGTCCGGTGCTGTGCGGATGGACGGGTCGCCGTGCCCGCGCAGGAGTGTGCCCAGGGTCTGGGACAGGTCGAAAGGGGCGCCCGGGTGCCAGCGCAGTGAGGCGTCCGCCGCGGCGGCAACGCCGGCGGGCACCTCTGCGATGGTCATCTGACCATGATTCCACGAACGCCTGACAGCGAGGGTACGGGCCCTGGCCCGGTCAGCGCATCCCCGCGGTGAGCCACAGCGCCACCACCGCCAGTGGCACGGTAAGGACGACGGCGGCAAGGCCGGCGACCGCGAACCCGCCCCAGCGGACCTCGACGTTAAGTGTGCGGAGCCGTTCGTGCCAGAGCAGGGTGGCCAGCGATGCCCACGGGGTGACCAAAGGGCCGAGGTTCACCCCGATCAGCAGGGCCGCGAGCCGCACCGGCGAGTCGCCCACCGGCTCCAGCGCAAGGTACGCCGGCAGGTTGTTCACTGCATTCGCCGCCCCGGCCCCCAGGCCCGCGAGTTGCAGCAGTGCCGGCAGGGTTTCGCCGGAACCCGCGACGCCGGCCAGGAACCGCGTCAGGCCGTGCGCGTGCAGGGTCTCCACCACCATAAACTGTCAAGCCCCGGGTTTTGTGGAGGCGTTTTTAGTTGGAAATTGAGAGCAGTTCCGGGGCCGGGTGGATTGCGTGGAGCTGCTCGTATTCGACTGGCGGGACATGGCCGATCTCGCCGTGGAGACGCCGGTGGTTGAACCAATCTACGTACTCAGCCACGGCGACCTCGAGGTGGCTGATGTCCCGCCATGGGCCCTTGTTGCGGACAAGTTCGGCCTTGAACAGTGAGTTGAACGCCTCGGCGAGGGCATTGTCATAGCTATCGCCCTTGGACCCAACGGAGGCCACAGCGTCTGCTTCTTCCAGCCGCTGGGTGTAGCGGATCGCACGGTACTGGACTCCGCGGTCGGAATGGTGCACGAGCCCGGTAAGGTCGGCGCCGTCCCGGGTCCTGGCCCAGATGCCCATTTCCAAAGCGTCCAGTGCCAGATCGGTGTAGAGGCTGGTGGCCACCTGCCAGCCGACGACTCTGCGGGAGAAGACGTCGATGATAAACGCCGCGTAGACCCAGCCGGCGAACGTGCGGACATACGTGATGTCTGCGACCCACAGCCGGTTTGGCGCCGTGGCCTGGAACCGGCGCTCGACCAGGTCCGCGGGCCTGCCGGTCTCCGGTGCTGGCTTCGTGGTGCGCGGCCCCTTGGACCGCGAGATCCCGCGCAGGCCCTTCTGGCGCATCAGCCGCTCGACGGTGCAGCGCGCCGCCGGGATGTCCTGCCGGTGCAGCTCCTTGTGGATCTTCCGGACTCCGTAGACGCCGTAGTTTTGAGCGTGGACGCTCTCGATCTTTTCCCCCAACTCGCGGTCGCTGACTGCTCTGGCGGACTCCGGCCGGGAACGGCGGGCGTAGTACGCGCTCGGGGCGATCTGCAGCGCCTTACAGATCGGCTCGACCCCGTGTTCATCGCGGTGTTTGTCCACGAAGGCGCACATCACCTCGACGGGCGGTCGAGCTCCGCCGCGAAGAAAGCCGAGGCCTGCTTCAGGATCGTGTTCGCCCGGCGCAGCTCGCGGACCTCACGCTCGAGTTCGGTGATCCGGTCCGTGTCCGCCGTTGTCGTTCCCGGCCGCAGGCCCTCGTCGATCTCGGCCCGGCTCACCCAGGTCCGCAGCGCCTCGGGATTCACCCCGAGCTGCTCACCTATCCGGCGGAAGGCGCCGGTCCTGGTCGCAGGGTCTTTCCTTGCATCAATGGCCATCCGCGTTGCGCGCTCACGCAACTCGTTTGGGTACTTTCGTTGTGCTGGCATGGGAATCATCCTTCCGGGTAATCGATGTCTCCATCAAACCCGGTGCGGTTCAAACAGCCCCGCGGTGAGCAGAAGCGGCCGCCAGGGAATCATGGACCAGCGCAGCGCCGAGCGGCGGCGCCAGAGGAAGAGGCCCAACAGTACCGCCGCCGCAGCCAGCGCCGGGAACTGCACGGGGATGCCGGAAACGAGGGCAGGCAGCAGCAGCACCATCACCCCGGACGCCGAGTACAGCAACACCTTGTCCCGCGCTTTGCGGACCGGCTGCGGCCCGTACCGGCCGGCGAGGTCTTTCCGGAAGGCCAGCCACAACAGCCCGATCGGGACCAGGATCCCCGCCAGGGCCGGGGCCCAGACGAGTCCGGCGAAAGTGGCCGGACTCAGCCCCAGCCGGTCCCGGGCCAGCAGATTCGTCAGGTTCGACACGGGCAGCAACAAGGATGCGGTGTTGGCCAGCCAGATGGTGGTCAGGGCAAACGGCAGCGGCGGGATCCGGGCGTGGATGGCAAGGAGGACCACGACGGGAGTCACGAGCACCGCCGTCGTATCCAGGGACAAGAACACGGTAGAGACCGTGGCCAGGCCGATCACCAGCAGCCACAACAGGAAAACCCGGCCCCTGCCCAGGAACGCGAGCCGCTGCGTGACCACCCGGAACAGGCCGGCCTCGTCAACCAATTCCGTCACCAGGGACATCGCCACGACGAAGGTCAGCACCGGGACGGTCCGGCCGGCCAGGTCCTCGAAGGCCAGCCAGGGCAACAGGCCCGTAAGCAGCGCCGCGGCGCCCACCGCCAGCATGCCGACGGGGAGCAGATAGCTCTTCAGCCCCTGGGGCCAACGCCAGCTCGTCACCGCATAATCTTCGCACCAGATGGCGCCGGCTAACCCACCGGACGTGACTGAATCCGCCCTTGGCGGGTGGAGACGGTAACTTTGTATGTATGAAGTACGCCCAGTCCGTTCTGGACCTCATCGGCAACACGCCGCTCGTCAAGCTGCACCACGTTACCCACGGCATCGGGGCCACGGTCCTGGTGAAGCTGGAATACCTGAACCCCGGCGGTTCCATCAAAGACCGCATCGCGGTGAAAATGATTGAGGAGGCCGAACGCAGCGGCAAACTCCTGCCGGGTGGGACCATCGTGGAACCCACCTCCGGAAATACCGGCGTCGGCCTTGCCCTCGTCGCCCAGCAGAAGGGCTACCGGTGCGTCTTCGTGGTGCCGGACAAGGTGGGCGAGGACAAACGGGCCGTGCTCCAGGCTTACGGCGCCGAGGTGGTGGTGACGCCCACCGCCGTCGCCCCCGACAGCCCGCAAAGCTACTACGGTGTCTCGGACCGGCTGGTCAGTGAAATCCCCGGCGCCTACAAGCCCGACCAGTTCTCCAACCCGGCCGCCCCGGCCAGCCACTACGAATCGACCGGCCCGGAAATCTGGCGCGACACGGACGGCAGGATCACCCACTGTGTGATCGGTGCCGGCACCGGGGGCACCATCACCGGCACCGGCCGGTACCTTAAGGAAGTCTCCGCCGGACGCGCGGAAGCCGACGGCGGCGTGGTCAAGATCATCGGCGCCGACCCGTCCGGTTCGGTCTATTCCGGCGGCACCGGCCGGCCGTACTTCGTCGAAGGTGTTGGCGAGGACATGTGGCCCGCCAACTACGAAAAAGCCGTCCCGGACGGCGTCATCGCGGTGACCGACGCCGACTCCTTCGAGATGACCCGACGGCTGGCCCGCGAAGAAGGCCTGCTGGTGGGCGGCTCGTCCGGCATGGCCGTCGTCGCTGCACTGCAGGTCGCCAAGGACCTGCCCGAGGACGCCGTCGTCGTCGTCATCCTGCCGGACTCCGGCCGTGGCTACCTGGCCAAGATCTTTAATGACCAGTGGATGCGCTCCTACGGCTTCCTCGCCGGCGGGGACGAAGCGTCCGTCGGCGAGATCCTCAAGGCCAAGACCGGGAAGATGCCGGACCTGGTGCACATCCACCCGAACGAGACCGTCCGCGATGTCATCAACATCATGAACGAGTACGGCGTCTCGAACATCCCGGTGCTGTCCCAGGAACCTCCCGTGGTCATGGGCGAGGTCCTCGGCTCCGTCGATGAGCGGACCCTGACCGCGAAGCTCTTCCGCGGGGAGGCCAAGCTCTCGGACAAGATTTCCGAACACATGGAGCCCCGGCTTCCGGTGATCGGCTCCCTCGAATCGCTTTCGACGGCCCGGGAGCTCCTCTCCGGCTCGGACACCCTCATGGTGACCTTCGTCGGCGCGCCGGTGGGGATCCTGACCCGCCACGACCTCCTCGCCTACCTGAGCAGCTGACTCACCGGCTTTTCCCAGCACCTCATCCACCGACCCGGATGCCGGAGCGCCCTCGCCGGGCCTCCCGGCGGCCGGCCGAAAGGAACGCATATGACTTTGCCAGAGAGCCACTCCGCGAAAGCCGCAGGCTTCAACACCCGGGCCGTGCATGCCGGCCAGGCGTTTGAGCCCCGCACCGGCGCCGTCGTACCGCCAGTGCATTTCTCCACCACCTACGCCCAGGAAGCGATTGGTGTGCTGCGTGCCGGGTACGAATACGGCCGCGGCACCAACCCCACCCGTGACTCGCTGCAGGAACAACTGGCCGCGCTCGAAGGCGGGACCGCCGCGTTTTCCTTCAGCTCGGGGCTCGCGGCCGAGGACTCGATGATCCGGGCGCTCACCCGTCCGGGTGACCACATCGTGCTCGGCAACGACGCCTACGGCGGCACCTACCGGTTGATCAGCCGGGTGCTGGGGGAGTGGGGCATCGGCAACACCCCCGTGGACATGTCCAACCTTGACGCCGTGGCGACGGCCGTGGCGGCCGGTGGGCCGGACGGTGGCAGGACCCGCCTCGTCTGGGTGGAGACGCCGTCGAACCCGATGATGAAGATCACCGACATCGCGGCCCTCGCCACGGTGGCGCACGACGCCGGGGCCCTCCTGGTCGTGGACAACACCTTCGCGTCCCCGTACCTGCAGAATCCCCTGGCCCTGGGCGCTGACGTCGTGGTGCACTCCACCACGAAATACATTGGCGGGCACTCCGATGTCGTCGGCGGCGCGATCGTGGTCAACGACGCAGGGCTGGCCGAGAAAATCGGCTTCGTCCAGTTCGCTGTCGGTGCCGTGTCCGGCCCGATGGACGCGTTCCTCACCACCCGGGGCCTCAAGACCCTGGGCGTGCGGATGGACCGGCACAGCGACAACGCCCAGGCCGTGGCCGAATGGCTGCTGCAGCGCCCCGAGGTCGAGGCCGTGCTGTACCCGGGCCTGCCCTCACACCCGGGGCATGAGCTGGCCAAAAAGCAGATGAAGAAGTTTGGCGGCATGATCTCGGTGCAGTTCAAGGGCGGCGAAGCGGCAGCCCGGAAGGTGGCCGAATCCACATCGGTGTTCACCCTCGCGGAGTCCCTCGGCGGCATCGAGTCACTGATGAACTACCCCTCGGAAATGACGCATGCCTCGGTCAAGGGCACCGAGCTGGCCGTTCCGGTCAACCTGATCCGGCTCTCCTGTGGCATTGAGGACGTTGAGGACCTGATCGCTGACCTGGAGCACGCCTTCGCGCAGATCGATGCCGCGGCCGGCGAGTCAGGCAGCTAACCACCCGTGACCACCACCACCGCCAGGGCCACGCCCTCCACCACCCGCGGCTGGCTCGCGACGGCGGCTGGCGCGCTCGCCGTCGTCGTCGCCCTGGTGGTGCTGTACTCGGCGTACATACCGCTGATGAACGACTTTGAGGTCTACTTCTACGGCGGCAACCGGGTGCTCCAGACCGGTGAAACCGGGGTCAACGAGCTCTACGCGCCCAGGGACGGCCTGCCGTTCACCTACCCGCCGTTCGCCGCTCTGCTGTTCGCGGCCATGGCTGCGCTGGGGCAGGGCGGCGGCAGCCTGGTGTTCATCACCACGGCGCTGCTGGGCGCCGCCATCGTGTCCGCCTGGCTCGCGCGGCACTACTTCCGGCTCGGCAGCTGGCGGAACGCCGTCGCGGATTGGCGCTTTCGTGCCGTTGCGCTGGCCGGTACCGCCGCGATTCTGCTCCTGGGTCCCTGGCGGGACACCTTCGACTTTGGTCAGATCAACATCATCCTGATGGGCCTGATCCTGGCCGACTTCGCGCTCTACGGAAAAGCGCGGGCCGCCCAGATACGCTGGCCCGCGGGGCTACTGATCGGCATTGCGGCAGGCATCAAGCTGACCCCGCTTGCCTTTGGGCTCTATTTTTTGGTCCGCCGCGACTTCAAGGCCCTCGGCTGGATGGCGGCAGGATTCTTTGGCTCGATTGGCCTGGCCTGGGCGGTGCTGCCCACGGCTTCCCTCACGTTCTGGACCAGGATCCTGCCGGACACCGGGCGCATCGGCGGGCCTGCCTACGTGGACAACCTCTCGGTTAAAGGCTTGTTGCTGCACCTGGGACTGCCGGACTCCGGCTTGACGAGCCTTGTGTGGCTGGTGCTCGCACTCGGCCTGGCCGCCGTGGCTGCGCTCGTGATCAAGTGGGCGGTCGACGCGGAGGAGAACTTCGTCGCCGTCTCCGCCACGGCCGTGCTGATGCTCCTGGTCAGCCCGGTGTCCTGGTCCCACCACTGGGTGTGGATGGCAGTGGCACTGCCGTGCATGGGGTTCGCCATCCACCGGGTGCCGTCCCGGAACGGACGGATGCGCCTCGCCGGATGGATCATCGTCGCGTTCTCGGCCTTGTCCTTTTACCTCACGCCCAAGTACCTGGCGGTGATGGCCGGTGCCGCCGAATGGGGGAAGGACCCGCAGACCCAGTGGCAGCTCATCGTGGCCAGCCTGGGCGTACTCTGCGGCATCGCCATGCTGGTGTACTGGGCGCTGGCGTACCGGCCCTCCCGCGCCTCGCTCCGCCCGGACGCCTAGCCCGCTACCCGGCCCGCCCGCCGCCGCGAGGTGCACCCTAGCGGCAGTCATCAGCGCGACCATCCGCAGGGACGCCGGCAAGACGGACCCGGTCCCGGTCCCGGGGTAGGGGTTCGGTAGGCTGGCAGCAGGGATCCCGCCTGCGGCTGGCACCCCGACCACACATACCTGGGGGATGCATGCCAGCGCCTGATGCCGAAACCCGGCCAATTCCGGAACCAGTCACGGCCGAAGACCCTGCACGCGCGGCGAGGCCCGGACGGACGCTTGCCCGGATCCCGGAGCGGCTCTACGTCCCGCAGCTGCTTCAGGTCTCCACAGTCCTGGCCCTGGCCGGCCTGATCTACCTCGTGTGGCACTGGCTCGGCGTCTGGGGTGCACAAGGTCTGGACTTCAGCGTCTATTGGTTCGGCGGAACCATCCTTAACGAGGCGGGGCCGGCGCCGTCGGATCTCTACCGGGGCAACATTGACTGGGCCGGCGGGCCGCAGCTTCCGTTCACCTATCCGCCGTTTGCCGCGCTGCTCTTCAGCCTGCTGGCCAGGGTGCCGCAAGAAACTGCCCTCACCCTCTTCAATGCCGCCGGCGCCGGCGTGGCGGCGTGGGTGGCCGTCCGCGGTGTCCGGTACTGGAATGCCGCTTCGGGCTGGCGCACCACCTTCCAGGCTCCGGGCAACCGGTGGGCGGCAGCTGTGCTGGTCCTGGCGGTACTGAACCTGGGCCCGTGGCGCGAGACTCTGGCGTTCGGTCAAATCAACATCCTGCTGATGGGCATGATGGCGCTGGACCTGCTGGCCCGCAACCAGCGCTGGATGGTCGGCTTCCCCGGCAGCGGCTTCCTCGTAGGTATCGCCGCCGGCATCAAGCTGACCCCGCTGGTTTTTGGCCTGTACTTCCTGGTCCGCAAGGACTGGCGTGGACTGTTCAACATGGGGGCGGGGTTCGCCTGCACCGTGCTTCTTGGCTGGCTGGTGCGGCCGGCGGAATCCCTGGAGTTCTGGTTTCAGATTCTGCCCGACACGTCCCGGATCGGCGGCGCAGGCTACGTCGACAACCTCTCCCTCAAAGGCGCCCTGCTGCACTTCGGCGTCCCCGAAGCATCCGTGACCGTCCCCTGGCTGGCGCTAAGCATGCTCGTCGTGGTGCTGGCCGCCCGGATCATCAAAGCCGCCAGCAGCCAGGGGGCCCGGGTGGTCGCAGTCTCGACGACGGCGCTGGCCATGCTGCTGATCAGCCCGGTCTCGTGGTCCCACCACTGGGTCTGGGTTGCCGCCGTGCTGCCGGCCTTCGCATGGACCCTGCGCGAGACCCCGCACCGCTACCGCGGGCTGCGCTGGTTGATGGGCGGGGTGCTGGGGGTGTCCGTGATGGTGTTCCTGTTCTCGCCGAAGACCATTGGCACGGCTCTCGGGGCAGAGGACCTCAACGTTCAAACCCCCGGACTGTGGATCATGGCCGCCAGCGCCGGAGTGTTCTGTGCCGTGGCGATCCTGGTGTGCTGGCTGATGGTCCTGCGGCGCGGAGCCGTGGCCCCGGCCGCTGATGTGGACCAGGGCCGGGAACGGAACCCCGCCGAGACGGCACGTCGCGGCAGTAGGCCTGCAGGAGATCGCCGCGGCGTGCCAACCCGGGCTAGCGGAAGGCGGCCAGCCCGGTGATGTGCTGGCCCAGGATCAGGGTGTGGACCTCGTCAGTGCCCTCGTAGGTACGGACCGACTCCAGGTTGGCGGCGTGCCGCAGCGGGGAATAGTCCAAGGTGATGCCGTTCCCGCCCAGGACGGTCCGGGCCTCGCGGGCGATCGCGATCGCCTCCCGCACGTTGTTCAGTTTGCCCAGCGAGATCTGCTCCGGCCGCAGCGTCCCGGCGTCCTTGAGCCGGCCCAGCTGCAGCGCCAGCAGGGTGCCCTTCTGGATCTCCACCAACATGTTCACGAGTTTCTCCTGGGTCAGCTGGTACCCGGCGAGCGGCTTGCCAAACTGCAGCCGCTCCTGGGAGTACTTCAACGCAGCCTCGTAGGAGTCGCGGGCCGCGCCCATGGAGCCCCACACGATCCCGTACCGGGCCTCGTTGAGGCAGGTGAACGGGGCGCGCAGGCCGCGGGCTGCCGGGAGCATGGCTTCCGGACCCAGCCGGACGCCGTCGAACGTGACATCGCACTGGATGGAGGCTCGCATCGAGAGCTTCCGGCCGATCGGCGTCGCGGTGACCCCGGGCGTGCCGGCGGGGACCAGGAAGCCGTGGACGCCGTCGTCGGTCATGGCCCACACCACCAGCACATCGGCCACCGAGGCGAGACCGATCCAGCGTTTGGCTCCATCCAGGATCCAACCGGCGTTCTCTCCGGTTCCGTCGCGGCGGGCGAAGGTCTTCATCGAAGCTGGGTCGGAGCCGGCGGCCGGCTCGGTCAGAGCGAAACCACCGATCAGTTCACCGGCGGCCATGCGGGGGAGCCACTGCAGTTTCTGCTCCTCGGAGCCCCACCTGTGGATGGCCGTCATGGCCAGTGAGCCCTGCACAGAGACGAACGTGCGGATGCCGGAATCGCCGGCTTCAAGCTCCATCGCGGCCAAACCGTATTCCACGGCGGAACGGCCCGGGCAGCCGTAACCCTCCAGATGCATGCCCAGGACGCCGAGTTCGCCCAGCTCGGGGGCCAGTTCCAGCGGAAACACGCCGTCGTCGTACCAGCCTGCGATGCCGGGCCGGATCCGGCTGTCCGTAAAGTCGCGGATGCGCTCCCGGACAGCCAGCTCTTCGGCGCTGAAGAGGGAATCAATTGCCAGGACATCGGAAAGGTCAGGACCAGCAGGAAGATCAGCGTCGTTGCTCATTCCAGCATCCTACGGCGGCACCCGCTAAACAGCGGCGACGGCGGTCTTCTTGCCCTGGCGGAAATAGTCCCTGGTTGACGGCGCAAAACGGCACACCGCGGCCAGCACCGCGCCGAGAGCCAGCAGCACCACGCCGCTGACGAAAGCCCCGCCGACGCCCAGGATAGTGGTGCCGCCGTAGCCCGGATCCCACATCTGCACGGCTGAGATGCAGAACGCGCCGGTCAGTGCCAGAGCGCCCAGGAGCGGCAGGATGCCCCGGAACCAGAGATTGCGGGCCGAACTGCGCAGCGTTGCGCGGAAGTACCAGACGCAGGCGAACCCGGTCAGCGCGTAATAGAAGGCGATGAAGAGGCTGATGGAGCTGATCGAGTCGGAGAGCAGGTTCTCACTCAGCAGGCTCATCAGCACGTAGTAGAGGATGGCGGCGGCGCCCATCACCTTGGTCGAGAACCCGGGGGTCTGGTAGCGCGGGTGGACTTCGCGGAACTTCGCGGGCAGCGCCCCATGCGCCGCCATGGACAACGTGCCGCGGGCCGTGGGCAGGATGGTGGTCTGGGTGGAGGACAGCACGGAGGCCAGGACGGCGACGACCATCAGCCAGCCCCAGGGCCCGAGAACCACGTCTTTCATCGCCAGGAAGACGTCGCCTTTGTTGGCGTCGTTGCCCAGGCCGATTCCTTCCGTGCCGACGGTGGCGTACATCATCACCAGCAGGGCCACGGATACGTAAATGGCCACCAGGACCAACGCCGAAATGATCGCGCCGCGGCCAGGCGTCGTGGCAGGGTTTTCCGTCTCCTCGTTCAGCGCGAGGCAGGTGTCCCAGCCCCAGTAGATGAACAGTGCCAGCAGCGAGCCATGAACGACGGCGCCCGGATCGGCGAAGGCGCCGGCCGGGTTGAACCACTCAAAGTCGAAGGCCTGGCCTTCGGGGACGCCACCGGCGATCCTGAACACAATCGCGACGGCGAAGATGCCCAGCGAGATGTACTGGACGTAGGTCAGGACCCGCTGGACATGCTCACCGAGCCGGATGCCCCGGTAGTTCACCACGGTCATGAAAGCAATGAACGCCACCCCTGTGGCGGTCACCACGAGGCTGTTCGCTGCCAGCGAGCCGTCCCCGACCAGCAGCCACAGGTACTGCCCGGCGACCTGGCCAAGGTTCGCCAGTACCACGACGCCGGCCAGCGCCACGCCCCAGCCGCCCAGCCAGCCGGCCCAGGGGCCGAATGCGCGCCGGGTCCAGATGAACGTGGTGCCGCAGTCCGGTATGGCGCTGTTGAGTTCGCGGAAGGCGTAGGCGATGAACAGCACCGGGATGAAGCCCAGGAGCAGGATCAGGGGGGTGTAGTTTCCGTTTACCGCCACGATCAGGCCCAGGGTGGCGGCGAGCGAATAGACCGGGGCGGTGGACGCCAGGCCCAGCATGACCGAGTCGCCGAGATCCAGGATTCCGGCGCGCAGCCCCTTGGAAGGGACGGCGCGCTGTCCGCCGGGGCTGCCGGCCGTCGTCGTGGTACTCATCATGCGGTGCCTGCCTTGCTGGAATGGGCGTTCGATGGAGGGGTGGGCGGGGCTGGCGAGTCGATGGTGTTCGGGACGAAGCGGCAGAAGTAGTCGGTGATGGGGCCATCGGATTCGCGGATGCCGCAACCGACGGATTCGCCGTCCACCACCCAGAGCCCGAGCACCGGACGGTTGCCGTCAAAATCCGGCAAGGCGTGGAACTGCTGGTAGCACCAGCCTTCGCGGCCGTACCCGCCGGGCTGTTCGAGATTGATGCCGGCGGCGTGGATCTTGATGTTGTCCCCTTCGCGGCCGTGCAGCGGCTTGGCCACCCATTCGGTGAGCGGGCCGGGGCTGTCCAGGTACGCCGGCAGCAGGTTGGGATGGTCCGGGTACAGGTGCCACAGGGCCGCGAGCAGAGCCTTGTTGGACAGCAGCATCTTCCAGGCCGGCTCAACCCAGCGCGGGTTGTGGGCTCGCTGGAGCAGCCGCTGGCCGAACGGCTCTTTCATCATCAGCTCCCAGGGATAGAGCTTGAACATGGTGCTGATCATGAAGTTGTCCAGGTCCACGAAACGGTTGAGGAACGGATCCCAGCCGATATCGGACATGTTGATTCCGATCGTGGTCCACCCGCCCTGGCCCGCGACGTCGCGCATGTACGCAGCCGTCATCCAGTCCTCACCGGATTCCTCCGCTTCGGCGTGGGCGACATGCAGGGTACTCATGCCGGTCCGGACCTGCAGGTTCTTCCACTGCCGCACCAGGGCCTCGTGGATGCCGTTCCACTGGTCCTTGCCGGGGAAGACGTCCTGCAGCCAGAACCACTGCGCCACGGCCGCCTCGATGAGCCCGGTGGGGGTGTCCGCGTTGTATTCGAGCATCTTGGCCGGGCCGCCCCGGCCGTCGTAGATGAAGTCGAAGCGCCCGTACACGTCAGCGTCGCCGGCCTGCAGGGACTCGGCGGCGAGCTCGAGTGCCTGCGGCCCGATCCCGATGGTGCCCATGGCGCCGGTCGCGAGGAACTTCGCCGCTTCCACCGACATGAGGTGCATTTCCTCCGCGGTCTGCTCCAGGGCCTCCACCTCGTCCATGGCGAACTCGTAGTAGGCGCCCTCGTTCCAGTACTCGACGGTGCTGCCGCCCTGCAGGGTGGTTGTGGAGAAGACGAGGCCCTGCTGTTCAATCCGCTGCTTCCAGTCCTGCCTGGGCACGGAAATGTGTCGTTTCATGCCTAGCCGCCTGTGCTTCCGCCCTTGGAACTGGATCCGAAGCCGCCACGGCTCACGGTCCCGCCCTTGGTGCTGTACCCCGTCGACGCTTTCGCGCCGGACGGGACACTCTTGGTGTAGCCGGGGTAGCTGGACCGGTTCTGTCCCAGCGCCGGCACACTTCCACCCCGGGAGTAGAAATACCAGGCGTAGGCGCCGGAGCTGCGTCCCCCGGTGCTGCTGTTGCCGCACTGGGTGTCAGCGACGCGCTCGCCGGTGCTGTCGTCGATGCACACCTGGGCGTAGTCGGCGTCGTCCTCGTTGCTGGCCACCATCGCGGTGATCGTTCCGGCCAGCAGCGCTGTCACGCCAAGCGCCACCACCACGGTACGCCGCTGGTTGCGCTTCTTCCGGCGCGGAGCGGATGCCAGCTTCTTCGCACGTTCACGGCCAAATGGGTCCTCGAGGGGGATCGACGGGACGGGACCCGCCGGAGACGGGAGGGCACCGGCCGCTGCTGGCTGGGGCTTGTCCACCAACTCGGGCCGGAGGGCGGGCTTGGGCACCTGCCACGGGGGCTGGTGCCCGTCTTCGCCCGGGGGCGGCGGCGTGAAGTCCTCCGGCGCAGTTCCCTCCGCCGGCTGCACTCCTTCTGTTGGACCACGCCCCGGCGTCGCTTTCCCCGGGTTTTCCTGCTTGTCCATGCTCCCCCTGCGTTCCCCTGGCCTGCATTCCTAAACTCACGGCCGTAGGGCCGGAGCCAGCCTAACCGCCATCAGTTCCCCCAGCCACCAAAATCGCGCGCAGATCCCCCATGTCTGCCGCGGAGGTGCCCGCGGGCCCGGCCTACACTAGTGCCATGGACACTGCCTCTGTTCTTGCCGTATGCCGGGTGCATCAGCTGCTCAGCGACCCCGGAAGCGTGGGTGTGACGGCCATCGACAAACGGCCCGTCGCCGGACCGGTCAAGGTGCACAGGCTCGGACTGCGCGGTGACATCCAGGCCAGCCGCATCGATCATGGCGGCGAGGACCAGGCGCTTTACGCCTACACGCAGGAGGACACCGACTACTGGGCGGCGGAGCTCGGCCGGGAGTTGCCGCCCGGGATCTTCGGCGAAAACCTGCGTGTTGCCGGCATCAGCGCCACCGACGCCATAATCGGAGAACGCTGGAAAATCGGACTCGACGTCGAGGTCGAGGTGACGTCGCCCCGGATCCCCTGTGCAACCTTCCAGCGGCGGATGCACGAAGAGCACTGGGTCAAGCGGTTTGCTGACGCGGGGCGGGTGGGAACGTACCTGCGGGTGGTGCGGGTCGGCAGTATCCAGGCGGGAGACCACGTCCACCGGATCTTTGTTCCCACCCACGGCGTCACCGTCGGGAAGTGGTTCAGCAGCCCCACGCTGGCGGACATGGAGGCCCTGCGGGACGCCGACGCCGACGGAGAAATCCGTTTGCAGCCCGAGTATCAGGGGGAGTTCGCGAAGTTGAAGCGCCGCCTCAGCGTGTAGCCGGGCCGGGCCCGTGTGCGCAAGCTCACCGCCGTTCCGGGCCCCCGGGTTACCCATGCGCGGATTCATGGCCTACAATTGAACTATCCCCCACTCCGGAAATCCCTTATTTCCTGCCCAATTCTTGAGGCAAGACTGGTAAGTGTTGGGGCCCGCGCACATGAGATGCGGGCATTTTCATAGGGAGAGCCGGCTAAAGAAAACGCTGTACAGACTGCTGGGATAGCAGCCAAGAGATGCAGCGGGAAGTCCTGCCACGGGATTGCGAAAGCGCCGGGCTTCTATGTGACCTGCCGGTCAAGTACGTCCGGCACTCCGGTCACGCGTACTGCGGCTCCGCTCACCTCGGGTTGTGCCGCTTGGCCCCTATGAATGAGGATATTCACCTATGCCCGAAAATCAGAACAACTCCGTCGACACCGAAAACCTTCAGAGCGACGTCGAGACTTCTGAAACGGCTGCCCCCGCAGCCGGCTCCGCCCCGGAATTCACCGAGGCGCCTGCGGACCACGAAGCTCCGGCCGCCGCCGAAGCCGCACCGCAGACCGAATCCAAGCCCGAAACCGCGTCAGCTCCGGCGAAGGAAGACGACGCCGAAGAAGAGGGCGTCAAGTTCGTAGACCTCGGCATTGACGGCCGCGTTCTCGCTGCCCTGCAGGATGTGGGCTACGAGAAGCCTTCGCCGATCCAGGCAGCAACCATCCCGCTGCTGCTCGAAGGCCGCGACGTCGTGGGCCTGGCCCAGACCGGTACCGGTAAGACTGCAGCATTCGCAGTACCGGCACTGTCCCGTCTCGCCGAGCTCCACGACCTCAACGGCCCGTCCCGCAAGACCCAGGCCCTGGTGCTCGCACCAACCCGTGAGCTCGCGCTCCAGGTTGCAGAGGCCTTCACCTCCTACGCCAAGCACATCGACGACTTCACCGTCCTTCCGGTGTACGGCGGCTCCGCCTACGGCCCCCAGCTCAACGGCCTGCGCCGCGGAGCCCAGGTAGTCGTCGGTACCCCCGGCCGCGTGATCGACCACATCACCAAGGGGTCCCTGGACCTGTCCGAGCTCCAGTACCTCGTCCTGGATGAAGCCGACGAAATGCTCCGCATGGGCTTCGCCGAAGACGTGGAGCAGATCTTCCAGCAGACCCCCGCGGGCCGCCAGGTTGCCCTGTTCTCCGCCACGATGCCGAGCCAGATCCGGCGGTTGTCCAAGCAGTACCTGAACAACCCGGCCGAGGTGCAGGTCAAGTCCAAGACCACCACGGGCGCCAACACCCGCCAGCGCTACCTGCAGGTCATGGGCCCGCACAAGCTCGACGCGCTGACCCGCATCCTCGAGGTGGAAGAGTTCGAGGGCGTTATTGCCTTCGTGCGGACCAAGATGGCCACCGAGGACCTCGCCGACAAGCTCCGCGCTCGCGGTTTCCAGGCGGCCGCCATCAACGGCGACATCCCGCAGCAGCAGCGTGAGCGTACGGTCGAGGCCCTGCGTGACGGCAAGATCGACATCCTCGTCGCGACCGACGTCGCGGCCCGCGGCCTCGACGTCGAGCGCGTCAGCCACGTGGTCAACTACGACATCCCGCATGACACCGAGTCCTACGTGCACCGCATCGGCCGCACCGGCCGCGCAGGCCGGTCCGGTGACGCGATCCTCTTCATGACGCCGCGGGAGAAGTACCTGCTGCGGTCCATCGAGAAGGCGACCCGCCAGCCGGTGGAGCAGATGCACCTGCCTACCGCCGAGTCAGTCAACACTCTTCGCCTGGGCAAGTTCGCGGAAAAGATCACCGAAACCCTGGCCTCCGAAGACGTGGCGGCGTTCCGCGACCTCATCGCTTCCTACGAGGAAGAGCACAACGTCCCGGCCTCGGAAATCGCTGCCGCACTGGCAGTCATGGCACAGGGCGGCCAGCCGCTGCTGGTCAAGGAACTGCCCGCAGCTCCTGAATTCCAGAAGCGCGAGCGCGCCAAGGACGGCTTCGGCTCCCGCGGCCCCACCCGCACCCTGACCGAGGGCAACGCCACCTACCGGATCGCCGTCGGACGCCGTCAGCGCGTGATGCCCGGTTCGATCGTTGGCGCTATTGCCAACGAAGGCGGCATCTCCTCGGCCCAGATCGGCGGCATCGACATCCGCGCCGACCACTCCCTCGTGGAGCTCCCGGCGGATCTCAGCGCCGACCAGCTCAAGGCCCTGTCCCGCACCCGGATCGGCGGCGAGCTGATCCACCTCGAACTGGACAACGGCCGCAAGCCCTCCGGTGACCGTGGCGGCTACCAGGGCGGCAGCCGTGGCGGAGAGCGCGGCGGGTACTCCGGCGGCGGTGACCGTGGCGGTGACCGTGGCGGGAACTTCAAGGGCAACGGCGGCTTCAAGCGCGAGTTCCGCAAGAACGACGGCGAGCGGTCCTCCGCTGACCGCGGCGGGCGCTCCTTCAGTGACCGCAACGAGCGCGGCGTCGGCACCGACGCAGCCCGCAAACCGCGGACCAAGTGGTAATCTCCAGCCACTAAGCACTGATTCACCCTGAGAACGGGCCGGCTCTTCTGCCGGCCCGTTCTTCGTTAAGTTCCCTTGGTCACATGCGTGCGCGGGGCCGGGTGCGGGAAGCTCCCGTGGCGCCGGCCCAAGGCCTTCGCAGCCGCGTATTTCTGCCGGTTTTGGCTCTCTGCGGGCGTGCCCGGCACCGATTTGTTGGGAGCGGAATCATCCGGTAGAGTATTTACTCGTTGCCCCCCTAGCTCAGTGGTAGAGCGCGTTCTTGGTAAGAACGAGGTCACCGGATCGATTCCGGTGGGGGGCTCGGAATGAGGGCCTGTGTCAAGGCGGTTTTTGACCGGCTTGACACAGGTTTTCCTCATTTATGGCGGCGTAGCTCAGTTGGTTAGAGCGCACGACTCATAATCGTGAGGTCGGGAGATCGAGCCTCCCCGCCGCTACAGAATGACCCTGCAGGCCCAGCCTGGAGGGTCTTTTTGTTTAACCGCCCGGCAGGGTTGTGGGACAGAATGGGACCATGACTCGAATAATAATCATTGGCGGCCACGGCAAAGTGGCTCTGGAATTGTCCCGCATCCTCTCCGCGGAGGGCGCGGACGTCACATCTGTTATCCGGAACCCGGACCAGGGGGCGGACGTCACGGAAACGGGGGCCACCCCGGTGGTCCTCGACGTTGAACAGTCCACGACGGCGGAGATCGCCGACGCGCTGCGGAACCACGATGCTGTGGTCTGGTCCGCCGGCGCCGGCGGGGCAAGTCCGGAGCGGACCTACGCGGTGGACCGGGACGCAGCGATCCGGTCGATGGACGCGGCAGCGGAGGCCGGCGTCGGCCGGTACGTTATGGTCTCCTACCTTGGTGCCGGAGCGGACCACGGCGTGCCCGAGGACAACAACTTCTTCGCCTACGCGGAAGCTAAGGCGGCGGCCGACACCTACCTGCGCGGCACCAGCCTCGCCTGGACCATCCTGGGCCCGGGAACGCTCACCGACGGGCCCGGCAGTGGCCTGATCGACGTCAACCCCGCGGAAGATGCCGGAAGCCGGGATACGGCCCGCGCCAACGTTGCCCTTGTCGCCGCGGCCGTGCTGGGCCTGCCGTCAACCGCGGGGCGCACCATCGAATTCCGGGACGGCGACCTGACTGTCGCGGCCGCCCTGGAAGAGGTGAGCTAGCTCCCCGGACGCTCCAGCTCGAGCTCCAAGGCGTTCGCCTCGACGTAGTCCAGCGCATGGCGGACAGCGCCGACGGTGACAATCGAGGCCCCAAGGGATGAGACCGTCACAACCGGGGGAGTGGCCGTGAAACGGGGGAGCAGGGCGGTGATGCGCGGCAGCAGGACCCCCGCCGAGGCAGCCACGGCCCCGCCGATCACCACCTGCTCCGGGTTGATGAAGCTCGCCAGGGAGGCGATGATCCGGGCCATCCGCTCCGCGATCCGGTCCAGGATGGCCAGTGCCGCCGGATCCCCGGCGGCTGCATCCTGAAAGACGCGGCGGGCGCTGGCCTCGCCCCCTGCTGCGGGGCCGCCCCCGGCCGCCGACCACTGCCGTGCCAGGCTGGCGATGCCGTCGCTGGAACCAACGCCCTCCACCAGGTCCAGGTACCCCATTTCGCCCGCCGCGCCGCCCCGGCCGTGGAGCAGCCGGCCGGACTCGAGCACGCCGGCCCCCAGCCGCTCGCCGGCCAGCAGGACCACAAGGTCATCGACGCCGGTGCCGGAACCCCGCCAGCGTTCGCCCAGGACGGCCAGGTTGGCGTCGTTCTCCAAGAGCACCGTCCAGCCGTGCAGGTCCTTCAGCGCCGTGCGGAGACCGACGTCGAACAGGCTCCAGAAATGCTGGCTCACCAGCACGTTCCCGTCCCGGTCCACCGGCGCGGCGATGCCCGCGCCGACGGCCAGGACGGCGTCCGGGCCGGTCCCGGCGTCCGCCAGTGCCTGCCGGCAGGCGCGGTCGACGACGGCGATCCGCTCCGCGGCGGGGATGTCGGCGGCGCGGAAACTTCCGCTGGCGCGCCCGACGACGGTCCCGCGCAAATCCGCGACCGCAGCGGTGGTGGTGGCTGCACCTATGTCAAGGCCCAGCACGAAACCGGCCGCACTGTTGAGCTCGAAGCGCCGCGCGGGACGTCCCTTGCCGGGATTGCCGGGATGGTCTCCGCCGCGGGGGCCCAGTTCGCGGATCCAGCCGCGCCGGATCAGGTCTTCACAGACGGCTATGACCGAGGCCCGGGACAGGCCGGTCCGGCCCATGAGCTCACTTCCCGTGGCCACGTCCGTGGCGCGGATGACGCCGAGGACGGATTGGGCGTTGACCCGTCGCAGCAGCTGGGGTGTGGCGGCGGCTGAGCTCGGCTGCAACATCTTGACCTCTTCCGGATCCGGACCCATAATTGTTCAGGCAATATATTTAGCTTGTATCTAAATTACCAGAAGCCTGTTTCGAGCCCCGAAGGATTACCCCTTGTCCAACACCGCCACGCTGGCAACCCTGTCCGGATCCGAACTCGCCGCCGACCCGAACTGGTGGCGCCAGGCGTCCGTTTACCAGATTTACCCGCGCAGCTTTTCCGATTCCAACGGTGATGGGCTGGGCGACATCAACGGCATCACGGCCAAGGTCCCCTACCTGAAGGACCTTGGGATCGACGCCGTCTGGCTCTCCCCGTTCTATCCCTCGGCCCTGGCCGACGGCGGCTACGACGTCGACGACTACCGCGACGTGGACCCCAAGCTCGGAACTCTGGAAGACTTCGCCGAAATGTCCGCCGCGCTGCACGCGGCCGGCATCAAGCTGATCGCGGACATCGTTCCGAACCACTCCTCCAACCGGCACGAATGGTTCAAGGAGGCCCTCGCTTCCCCCCGCGGCTCCGACGCCCGTGAGCGCTACATCTTCCGGGACGGCAAAGGCGAAAACGGCGAGCTCCCGCCGTCGGACTGGATATCGGTGTTCGGCGGCCCGGCCTGGGAACGCATCACCGAACCCGACGGCACCCCTGGCCAGTGGTACATGCACATCTTCGCCACGGAACAGCCGGACCTGAACTGGTCCAACCGCGAGATCCGCGACGACTTCCTCAAGACCCTGCGGTTTTGGTCAGACCGCGGCGTGGACGGCTTCCGCGTCGACGTGGCCCACGCCCTGACCAAAGACCTGACCGAGCCGCTGCTGTCCCGGCTGGAGCTGGGCGAGGCCAACACCGGCGCCGACGGCCACGCTGACGGTTCGCACCCGTTCTGGGACCGCGACGAAGTCCACGAG
The DNA here is from genome assembly GCA_039636775.1 of Micrococcaceae bacterium Sec5.8. Classification (NCBI taxonomy): domain Bacteria; kingdom Bacillati; phylum Actinomycetota; class Actinomycetes; order Micrococcales; family Micrococcaceae; species Micrococcaceae bacterium Sec5.8. Next base: position 3,107,470 of record CP143429.1, on the reverse strand, counting down.
ATCTACGTCGAGTGGCGCGAGGTCTTCAACGAATACAACCCGCCCCGCACCGCCGTCGCGGAGGCGTGGGTGCACGCCAGCCGCCGCGGCCGCTACGCAAGCCCCGAGGGCCTGGGCCAGGCGTTTAACTTCGACCTGCTCCAGGCCGACTTCGACGCCGACGAGTTCCGCGAAATCATCACCCGCAACTTGGCCGAAGCCACCGAATCCGGCGCCTCGTCCACCTGGGTGTTCTCCAACCACGACGTCGTCCGGCACGCCACCCGCTACGGCCTGCCCCAGGGCGGCGGCAGGCACGCCAAGGGCCAGGACGGCAAGGGCTGGCTGCTGGCCGGTGCCCCGGCCGGGGAACTCGACGTCGACCTCGGACTGCGCCGCGCCCGTGCGGCCACCCAGCTGATGCTGGCACTCCCGGGCTCCGCGTACCTGTACCAGGGCGAGGAGCTCGGGCTGCAGGAGGTCGCGGACATCCCCGATTCCGAGCGCCAGGACCCCACGTTCTTCCGCAACAAGGGTGTGGAGATCGGCCGGGACGGCTGCCGCGTGCCGTTGCCGTGGGCGGCCGGGGGAACCTCCTTCGGGTTCGGCGACGCCGGAGCGCATCTGCCGCAGCCGGCCTGGTTCGGCCGCTTCGCCGTCGAGGCCGAGGACGGCGTGGAAGGATCCACCCTCGAGTTCTACCGCCGGGCGTTGAAACTGCGCCGCGAGCTGCAGACCTCGGAGGAACTGCAGTGGCTGGAGACCGGCAACGCCCACATTCTGCACTTCACCCGTCCCGGTGGCTGGCAGACCGTGACGAACTTCGGTGCGGAACCCGTGGAGCTGCCGGCCGGAACGGTGCTGCTCATCAGCGGACCCCTGGACGGTAACCTCCTGCCCGGCAACACCACCGTCTGGCTGCGGTGAGCTCCACGTCCGGACGAGGACCGGCCGGGCAGCCCGCCCAGGAACTGATATATGGCTGCATGGGCCTGGGCGGCAGCTGGTCACCGGAGCCGTACGGATCCGCTCACGTGGACCAGGCGGCTGCCGCGATCGCCGCTGCCCGCGCGGCCGGCATCACCGTGTTCGACCATGCCGACATATACCGTAGCGGAAAGTCCGAGGCGGTTTTTGGCGAGGTGCTGGCGCAGACGCCCGGACTGCGGGAGAAGATCCGGCTGCAGACCAAGTGCGGCATCCGGCTCAATGAACAGGGCCTGCAGACGTATTACGATCTCAGCCGGGACAGCATCCTGACGAGGGTTAACGAAAGCCTCGCCCGGCTTCGCACGGATTACGTGGACGTGCTGCTGCTGCACCGCCCCGACCCGCTGATGAACGCTGCCGAGGTCGCATCCGCCGTCGGGCAGCTGATGGCGGAAGGCAAGGTCCGGGCCCTGGGTGTGTCCAACATGTCCGGGCCGCAGATCGAGATGCTGCAGGACCGGCTGGAAACGCCGGTGGTGGCCAACCAGCTGGAGATGAGCCTGCACAACCGCGCCTGGCTGGAGAGCGCGGTCCTAGTCAACCATGCCGAGGGTACCGATTACAGCTTCCCGCACGGGACGGTGGAGCACTGCGTCCGGCACGGTATCACGCTGCAGGCCTACGGTGCCCTGGCCCGTGGCCTCTACACCGGCTCGGCCGGCGCCCTACCGTCTGGCGCGGAAGAAGCGACCACCGGGCTGGTGGCCGAACTGGCGGCGGAGAAAAATACCACCGGGGAATCAATCCTGCTGGGCTGGATCATGAAGCACCCGGCCGGGATCTCCCCGGTGATCGGCACCGCCAATCCGGACCGCATCCGCGCCTGCGCGGAAGCGGCGGAGGTGGCCGCGGGGATGACCCGGGCCCAGTGGTACCGGCTCTGGGTGAGCGCGCGGGGCAGCAACATCCCCTGACCCGGCTGACCTGGCGGCAAAGGCTCCTTCGAGGGCTGAAAACGGCGTCAGCCGCCAGTCAGTTGGGTCGGGACGCGTTTTTGGTCGTAATGGTCGCCTGCGGGGGCCCAAATACTTCGCGGGGGACACCCCGGAACGGATAGCGTAGAGACATGACCTCCACCACCACCGCCGGGACCGTCCGGCCTCAACGCAACATTCCAGCTGAAATCGCCCGTTCCTGGCTGCTGGTCAACGCTATGAAAACCGAGCTTTTCGACCAGTCCTCCGTCTCCCGCGCGGACGCCGTCATCCTGGACATCGAGGATGCGGTGGATCCCTCCCAGAAGGATGAAGCCCGCGGCAACGTCGTGGACTGGCTGACGGCCGGCGGCAGCGCCTGGGTCCGCATCAATGACGCCACCAGCCCGTTCTGGGCTGATGACCTCGCCGGACTCCGCGGCACCCCGGGTCTGCTCGGTGTGATGCTGGCCAAGACCGAGTCTGCGGACCAGGTCACCGAGAGCTACCACCGGATGGACGGCAAAACCCCGGTCATCGCGCTCGTCGAGTCCGCCGTCGGCATCGAGGAAGCCAACAACATCGCCAAGGCCCAGGGCGCGTTCCGGCTCGCGTTCGGCTCCGGTGACTTCCGCCGCGACACCGGCATGGCCGCCACCCCGGAAGCGATGGCGTACCCGCGCGCCAAGCTTGTGGTGGCCAGCCGCGTCGGGAACCTGCCCGGCCCCATCGACGGCCCCACCGTCGGCACCAACCACCCGATCCTGCGCGAGCAGACCGGCATCACGGTGATGATGGGCATGACCGGCAAGCTGTGCCTCGCCGCCGATCAAACGAACGTTATCAACGAGGTCATCAGCCCGACGCCGTCCGACGTCGCCTGGGCCACTGACTTCATGGCCGATTTTGAGGCCAACGGCCGCGTCATCCGGGACGGCTCGGACCTGCCCCGCCTGGGCCGAGCCGAGAAGATCATGAAGCTCGCGGTAGCCTTTGGGGTGCAGCCGGCCCAATAGCCGGACCGAACCGAGGAGACCCCGTGCCCGATACCTGCTATCTGGTCCACGGGGTCTTTTGGGATTCCGGGCCGGCCGGCCCGGCGGGCTCAGCGGTGCCCGCCGCCGGGAGCCCGGCAATGCGATTGCAGAACCCTGAGGGCGGCTTTACCGAACTGCCGCTCGACGCCGGAACCCGGCTCGGTTTCAGACTCGCCGCCGCAGGGAAGAAGTGCCTCGGGCACTACGTGGTCCACGGGCCGGCCGACCGCGATCACGTTCTGTGCCCGGAGAGTGCCCCGGCCGTGAAAGGCAGCCAGTGTGAGCGGTGCTTCGTCATGGACGATTCGCGGCTCATCCACGATTTCCACCGCGGCGGCCGCGTGCCGGCCGGACTGCGGACCTACCTGATGCAGCCGCACTGGCTGTACATCGCCAGCTTCGCCAACGGTGCCAGCAAGGTGGGCACTGCCGCGAACCTGCGGAAATGGAAGAGACTCGCGGAGCAGGGGGCCGTCGCCGCCCGCTACGTCGCCCGGGCCGACGACGGCCGGGTAGTAAGGCTCCTCGAGGACCTGGTGACCCGCGACGCCGGTATCCCGCAGCAGATCCGCGCCGCAGCCAAGGCCGCAGCACTGGTCAGCCCGGCGCCCGCCGTCGAACTCGATGCCCGGAACAGCCGGCTGGCCGCGGAGGTCCGCGTGCTGTTGGCCGGTGCCGGCGGCGGCGGATTCGAGGTCGTGGAGGAGCGCTGGCTGCGGCCGGGCTTGTCGGATGCGGTCTGCGCCCCGGCTGCCCGGCATGCGTACCCGCATGAGCTCAGTACCGGTGCCCACGGCTTCCGGATCGACTCGCTGAGCGGCAGCGTCGCGCTGGCCCGGCTCGACGGCGCCGATCTTGAATTCATCGTCAACCTCGGCCAGCTGAAGGCACGGACAATTGTGCTCGGCGACCATGGCTCGTGCGTCCCGGCGGTCCAGGAGTCCCTGTTCTGATGCTGATATTGCCCCGCGACGCGCAAAATACCGGACGCGCCCGGATTCCCGCGTCGCCAGGAATTCTGAGTGGCGCCAGGAATTCTGAGTGTCGCCAGGCATATTCCGGCCCGCCGGGGTGGCGGCGCTTCCCGGTAGACTGGTGCGGTGCTGAAAGAATTCTGGGACTCCGCTTCAACCACCTACAAGGTGCTGGTTTTCAGCGCAATGGGGTTCCTCGGCGTCGGCATCGTCCTGAACGTGATTGGCAACAGTTCCGGCAACCAGGACCTTGCGGTCGGTTCCCTGGCCGTGATTGGGCTGGGGCTGATCCTGCACATTGCCGGCATCGTGGTCCGCGGCCAAACGATCCGGCAAAACTTTAAGCGCTAGCAGCAGCGTTCCGGCGCACATGGCTGCGGGCGTGCGCCACCGCCTCGGGCAGGGACGAAAACAGGTGGTTGTGGTGCCGCAGTGACCGGATCACCCCGACATTGGTTACCAGTTCCAGATGCTGCGGCTGGACACCCTTCAACAGGACTGTCACCCCGCGCAGCTCCAGGGCCGAGATGACCTCGACCAGGGTATGGGCGCCCGTCGCGTCGAGCATCCGTACCTGGGACAACCGGATGATGGCCACCTGGATGTCTTTGACCTGGCTGATTTCCTGCAGAACCCTTTCCGCGGCGCCGAAGAACATGGCCCCGTCCAGCCGGAAGATCGCAATGTGCTGGTCCCCGTCCTCATGCGGTTCCGGGATCTCCTCACGCTTGACTCCGCTGAGCGAAGCAAACTTCCGCAGCGTGAAGAGGGCCGCGGCGATGAGCCCGATTTCGATGGCCACTATCAGGTCGAAGGCCACGGTGATCAGGGCCGTCAGGACGAACACAAAGGCATCGGCCCGGGTGGAGCGCAGAATAGCGGTCACCGTGTGCCGTGAAACCATGCGGACTGCTGTGACCATCAGGATCCCGGCCAGGACCGCCAGCGGAATCTTTCCCACCAGGCCGGCCGCCAGATAAATGATGGCCAGCAGCACCAGGGCGTGAACAATGGCGGAGAGCCGGGTTTTGGCTCCGGAACGGACGTTGACCGCGGTGCGGGCGATGGCGCCGGTGGCCGGCATCCCGCCGAAGAATCCCGCCGCGATGGAGGCGAGGCCCTGCCCCATGAGTTCCCGGTCGGGGCTGTACGCCCCGGAGGGCCTTCCGTCCGGCCCCACCATGCCGGCAGCAACCCGCGCGGAGAGCAGGGATTCAATAGCGGCCAGCATGGCAATGGACACCGCGGGCATGACCAGCCCGCCCAGCGCGGCCGGATCCAGCGAGGGCAACGACGGGGCGGACAGCGAGTGCGGCAGCGCCCCAATCCGTGGGATGTCCAGCTGGAGCAGTTCGGCTCCCACGGTGGCCAGCAGCACCGCAACCAGGCTCGCGGGCAGCGGCTTGTACAGCTTCGGGAGCAGGAACATGACGGCAGCCACGCCCGCGACGACGGCGAGTGTCTGCAGAACAGCGGGCACCGTGGCCGCCGACGCGCTCTCGACGGCGGCCAGCAGCGTATTGTGGCCCGGTATCCCCTCGGTGCCGGTGGCCATCGGGACCTGCTGCAGGAAGATGATTGCGGCGATGCCGAGGGTGAAGCCTTCCACCACAGGCCAGGGGATGAAGGCTACGGCCCGTCCCAGCCCGCTGATGCCCAGGATAGCCACCAGCAGACCGGCCAGCAGTGAAACCAGGGCGATGCTGCCCACTCCATGCTGGGCGACAACGGGGGCCAGCACCACCACCATCGCCCCGGTGGGGCCCGAGACCTGGACGTGTGAGCCGCCCATGACCGCTGCCACCAGGCCGGCGACGACGGCCGTGACGAGTCCGGCCTCGGCGCCGACGCCGGAACTTACACCAAACGCCAGCGCCAGTGGCAGAGCCACAATCCCCACGGTGATGCCCGCCAGCACGTCCGTTTTCCAGGTTGAGCCCAATCCGTCGTAGTCCCGGCGCGACGGCAGGAACCTCGTGAGCTGTGCGCGTGCGGCACTCATGGGGTGAAGCCCTTCAGGTGCTCGCTGGGGAGTGTCCGCGCAAGTTGCAGTTGTTCATTGGAGTCGGCCAGGCTGTCAAGCAGGAACGCCCGGGCGATCGCCAGCAGTTCGGCGATCTTCGGATTGGCGAGCCGGTAGGTCACCGCGTTCGCGGAGCGGGCCGAGGTCACCACTTTGTGGCGGCGCAAGGTGGCGAGGTGCTGGGACAGGTGGGACGCTTCCAGCCCCGTCTCCGCCAACAGATAGCTCACGGGCGCCGCGTGATCCGGCGCGGCGGCCAGCAACTCAAGCACCCTGATGCGCGCAGGATGGGCGAGGGCTTTGAAGAGGTTGGCTTTGATCTCGTAGAGGGGGGTTTGCGCGGGCGAAATCATGGCTGCCTGGGCTTTCTCGTTGCCTGGAATCCCGAACGGACGCGGGATGATGAGATGATAATGTCATCATACCGTATGCGGGGGTACGGACCTGGCCGCCAGCTTTCCGCCCGCAGGCGGATGCTCCCGGCTGCCGGCGCCCTGACGCTAGGCTGGAACCCATGACTATCAATCCGGATCTGCAGGGGCGCAGCTACCCTGCCAAAGAGGTGTACGACGTGGGCCGCGAGAAAATCCGCGAGTTCGCCCGCGCGGTCAAAGCCACCCACCCCGCCCATTTCGACGTCGACGCGGCCAAAGCCCTGGGACACAGTGACGTGGTGGCCCCGCCCACCTTCGCTATCATCGTCGCGCAAAGGGCCGACGCCCAGCTGATCGAGGACCCTGAGTCCGGCATCGATTTCTCCCGCGTGGTGCACGCGGACCAGCGGTTCGTTCATCACCGGCCCATCCTGGCCGGGGACCGCCTGGTGGCCGAGTTGCACGTCGACGGAGTCCGCGCCATGGGCGGGGGAGCCATGATCACCACCCGCTCGGAAATTTTCGCCCTCGCCGGCGGTGCTTCCGCCGGCACGGCCGGCGACGCAGCGCGCGAGCCCGTCGCCACCGCCACCTCATCCATCCTGGTCCGCGGAGAAGGACAGTAGCCATGACACCCGTACTTTCAGATCTCGCCGTCGGACAAACCATCGGCAGCCGCAGCATCGACGTCACCCGCGCGGACCTCGTCAAGTACGCCGGCGCGTCCGGCGACTTCAACCCCATCCACTGGAACGAGGCCTTCGCCACCGGGGTGGGACTGCCCGGTGTGATCGCCCACGGCATGTTCACCATGGGCTCCGTCGTCCAGTTGGTAACCGACTGGGCCGGCGACCCCGCCGCCGTCGTCGATTTCCAAACCCGCTTCACCAAACCGGTTCCGGTGTCCGATACCACAGGAACGGCCGAGGCCGGCGCCGTGATTGAGGTCAGTGGCGCCCTTGGGGCGCTCGACGCCGGGGCAGGCACCGCCCGCGTGGACCTCACCGTCACCTCGGGTGGCCAGAAGGTGCTGATGAAGGCCCAGGCCGTCGTCAGGCTGGCCTAGCCGCATGGCCGATGCCGTCGAGGTCGGCACGGGCCAGGCTGCTGAGATTACGCACTGGCGCAACGCGGTCGTGGTTGCGTACGCGGTCAGCGGCATCGCGTTCGCCACCTGGGTGTCCCGGCTGCCCGCCATCCGCGACGGCCTGGACCTCACGCCTGGCAGTGTGGGGCTGCTGCTGCTCTGCATGACCCTGGGTTCGTTTCTTTCTGTTTCCGCGTCCGGGCTGATCGTGCTGCGGTTCGGGTCCAAGCAGACCATCCGGATCGGCAGCATCATGGTGGGCGCCGGTCTGGTGCTCGCGGGCCTGGGAACTTCCGTCCTGGTCAACCCGCTGGCCGTTGCCGCAGGTTTGGCCGTCATTGGGCTCGGCACCGCGAGTTGGAATACCGCATCCAACGTCGAGGGAGCCGCGGTGGAACGGGCGGTGCGCCGGCACATCATGCCGCGGCTGCACGGCGCGTTCAGCCTCGGCACTGTCGCCGGCGCCGCGACGGGTGCGTGGGCCGCGGGGGCCGCCGTGCCCGTCTTCTGGCACTTCGCCGCAGTGGGGCTGCTGGTCGCGGGTTCCGTGGCCGCAGCCGCCGCGTGGTTCCGCGCGGACATCACACCGGTCGACGTGCGGCGGACGTTCCAGGCAGCCGGGCCGGATACGTTCGAGGACCCCTCCACCGGACCCATCCCCTTGGTCAGGCCGGACCGCCCCGAGGCACCGCTGGACAGCAAGCGCCAGATAGCCCAGGCCTGGCGGGACCGCCGGACCCTGCTGCTCGGGGTGCTGGTGCTGGGGCTGGCCCTGGCCGAGGGGGCTGCGGGGGACTGGGTGGCCCTCGCGCTCGCTGACGGCCACGGCCAGTCCGACGCCGCGGGCGCCGCGGGCTACGGACTTTTTGTCACGTTCATGACCGTAGGACGCTTCGCCGGCACCGTGGTTCTGGACCGTTTTGGCCGTGTCCCGGTGATGCGGTGGTGTGCGGCCCTGGCCGTGCTGGGCCTGGGTTTGTTCGTCTTTGCACCTGTGCCGTGGGTGGCCTATGTGGCCCTGGCAATCTGGGGGCTCGGCGCCTCGCTCGGTTTCCCGGTGGGCATGTCTGCTGCCGCCGATGATCCCGTCAAGGCCGCCGCCCGGGTGTCCGTGGTGTCCACGATCGGTTACGGAGCATTCCTTTGTGGCCCGCCGCTGCTGGGCTTGCTGGCAGAGCACATCGGAATCCTGCATTCCCTCCTGGCCGTGATGGTAATGCTCGTGGTCAGTTTCCTGCTCTCGCCGGTCGCCCGGAAACTGCCCTAGGAACCGGGGCTGCCTAGGGCAGTCCGGTCAGGGCGGCTAGGCTGGTCAGGTGACCCAGACACTGCTCTCCGCCCTGACCACCGCCGCCGTCGGAGGCCCCGCCGGTTGCTTCATCGAGGCCCGGACCGAGGCTGCGATCATCGACGCTGTCCGCTCGGCGGACGCTGCCGGTGGGCCCCTGCTGATCATCGGCGGCGGCTCCAACCTGCTGGTATCCGACGCCGGGTTCCCCGGCACCGTCCTGAAGATCGCCTCGGAAGGGTTCACGGTCAACGCGGAGGACTCCTGCGGAGGTGTCGCCGTGGTGGTTCAGGCCGGCCACAACTGGGACGCCCTGGTTGAACACGCCGTGCTGCACGCCTGGTCCGGAATCGAGGCGCTGGCCGGCATCCCCGGCGCCACGGGCGCCACCCCGGTTCAAAACGTCGGGGCCTACGGCTCGGACGTTTCCCAGACCATCGCGGCCGTACGTACCTGGGACCGGCAACGCAACGCCGTGCAGACCTTCACCAGCTCAGAGCTTAAGTTCGGCTACCGCGATTCCATCCTCAAGCAGACCACCGTCAACGGCTCCCCGCGCTACGTGGTGCTCACCGTGGAGTTCCAGCTGCCCCTGGGCCGGATGAGCGCCCCCATCCGCTACGCCGAGTTGGCCCGCGCGCTGGGCGTGGAAGTAGGCCAGCGGGCCTACGCCAACGACGTTCGGCGCGAGGTCCTCCGGCTCCGGGCCAGCAAAGGGATGGTTTGGGACGCCGCGGACCGGGACACGTACTCCACCGGCTCGTTCTTCACGAACCCGATCGTGCCGGCGGACGTGGCAGCCGGGCTTCCGGACGGTGCACCCCGCTACCCGGGCGGTACCGACGGGCTGACCAAGCTGTCGGCGGCCTGGCTGATCGACCAGGCCGGCTACGGCAAGGGGTTCGGGCTCGAGCCCGGCAGCGTCGCCGGCGGCCGGGCATCGCTGTCCACCAAGCACACCCTGGCGATCACCAACAGGGGAACGGCGAGCACCGCGGACATGCTGGCCGTCGCCCGTGAGGTGCGCCGCGGCGTCGTCGAACGTTTCGGCATTGAACTGCACCCGGAACCGCTGCTGATCGGTGTGGAGCTCTAGGGAGCGGAACCCGCCTGCTCCGCAGGTGACCCCTGGCGTCGTTCGACCGCCGGGAACCGGTGGACGGCGCCGTGCACGCTGTTGCCGCTCAGTTCCCGCTGCGGCCCCCTACGACCCGGCTGAACAGCATGAAGGTGAAGCCGGAAGCGGCGGCACCCAGGAAGAAAACCTGGCAGAACGCCACGGACTGGTCACTGGGTCCGCTGCGCAGCAGTAAACCGGCGAGTGCGAAGACGACGGCCCCGGCCAGCAGCGCCAATGAGCCGAGCAGGAAACTCTTCACGGTATCGGGCAACTCGCCCGGGTGGTGGCCGGCCGGCGCGTCAAGGGAATCCTGTTGCAGAGACCTGGGTTGGACGGAGGCGGCCGTGACAAAGCTGGCCACCGCTACCGCCATGGACACGACGGATACGAGCTGCATGGTGCTCATCAGGGGCGAGAGCCGGGTGCCGCTGGCGATGGCGACGGTGAGTCCGGCGGTCATGCCGGCGGCGCTGGAAACCCAGCCAAGCAGGGCCAGCCTCCTGCTCAGGGGCCGCAGCAAGGGCCACATCTCACTCAAGGTCATCCCTCAAGGGTAGGCAGTCCGGCTGGACGGCGGCTGTGAACGGCCCGTCCGTCGTCCTAGCATGGTGTGCATGATGGCAGCGGCGCGCACCAGATTAAGCAAGGGGATCCTTGGCCGGCTGCGGCTGGCCTCGCAGGGCCTGGCCGGGCCCGGACTCGGCAGCGCCCCGGCCGCCGTGCGCTGGATGGCCGCGATGCAGGCGCAGGATCTGCAGTCCGCACTCTGGGCAGTCGGCCAGCGTGTGCCGGGTTCCCGCATCGCCGAGGTCCGCAGCGCCCTTGACCGCGGGGAAGTAGTCCGTTCCTGGCCAATGCGCGGCACCCTGCACCTCCTGGCTCCCGAAGACCTGAAGTGGGTGTTGGCCATCACCTCAGAGCGGCATATCCGGGGCATGGCCGGGCGCCACCGTGAGCTGGGCATGTCGGCCCCTGACGTTGACGCTGCGGCGGAAGCCGCACTGGAGCTGGTCGCGGGAGGCGCCGCCGCCAGCAGGGCGGAAGTGTTCCAGGCATTCGAACGCGCAGGCCAGCCGGCGGGCGGCCAGCGTGGCATTCATCTGCTGGGAATGCTGTGCCAGCGGGGCTTGCTGGTGCAGGGCCCGCTGGCGGGAAACCAGCAACTGGTGGTGGCTTTCGATGACTGGATTCCGGAGTCGCGGATTCTGGACCGCGAGGAAGGGACCGCCGAGTGGTTGCTGCGCTACCTGCGCAGCCACGGCCCCGCCACCGTGCGGGATTTCTCCTGGTGGTCCGGAATTGCCTTGATGGAAGTCCGCGCTGCCCTGGCTCTGGTGCGTGGCCAGCTGGAGGAGTTGGAGTTCGAGGGCATCCGCTACTGGCTATCCCCGGAGACAGCAGCATTGTTGGACGGGGGCGTTCCGGCCGGGCGGGGAGTGCTGGCACTGCCGGGATTTGATGAGTTCCTGCTGGGCTACGCCGACCGGTCGCTGGTGCTTGCGCCCGAACATGCCAACAGGGTCGTCCCCGGCGGCAACGGGATCTTCCGGCGGACGATGATTGCAGGCGGCCGGGTGGTTGGCACCTGGGCTGTCTCCCGCACCGGCCGGACCGCCATGGGGGTGCCCGAACCGTTCGACGACGTTCACGGGCTGCGGCCCGCAGCCCAAAGATCCTTTGAGCTGCAGGCCGCGAAGTACCGCAGATTCCTCGGCACCTGAACGGGGCAGGGTCCTAGAGGTTGCCGGTGGCGATCTTGAGCATGCGGCGCAACGGTTCCGCCGCACCCCAGAGCAGCTGGTCGCCGACGGTGAAGGCGCTGATGTACTGCGGCCCCATCTCCAGTTTCCGGAGGCGGCCCACCGGGATCTTCAGGGTCCCGGAGGCTGCCACGGGCGTGAGCTCCTCCATGGAGGCTTCCTTCGTGTTGGGCACCACGGTGGCCCACTCGTTGTCCGCGTCCAGGAGCTTCTCGATCTCAGGGACGGAAAGGTCCTCGCGCAGCTTCAGCGTGAGCGCCTGCGAGTGCGAGCGCATGGCACCGATGCGGATGCACAGGCCGTCCATGATGATGTGCTCGTCGCCGGAGGTGCCAAGGATCTTGTTGGTTTCCTTCCCGGCTTTCCACTCTTCCTTGGACTGGCCGTTGCCGAGGTCCGCGTCGATCCACGGGATCAGCGACCCGGCCAGCGGCACGCCGAACTGGGTGGCGTCGATGCCGCTGCGCTGGTGCGCCAGGACCTTGCGGTCGATCTCCAGGATGGCCGACGCCGGATCGCTCAGTTCGGAGCTGACCTGGGCGTTGAGCGTGCCGAACTGGCTCAGCAGCTCCCGCATGTGCCGGGCACCGCCGCCGGAGGCAGCCTGGTAGGTCATGGAGGTGCCCCACTCGACGAGCCCGTTCTTGAAGAGTCCGCCGAGGCCCATGAGCATGCACGAGACCGTGCAGTTGCCGCCGATGAAATCCTTGGTGCCGTTCGCGAGGCCTTTGTCGATGACGTCGCGGTTAATCGGGTCCAGCACGATGATCGAATCGTCGTTCATCCGGAGGGTGGACGCAGCATCTATCCAGAGACCGTCCCAGCCGCGGCTGCGCAGCGCGCTGTGAATCTGCTTGGTGTACTCACCGCCCTGGGCGGTGACGATCATCGGCAGCTTGGCGAGGGTCTCGACGTCGAACGCGTCCTCCAGCCTGCCGGTGTCACCCCCGGCGGGACCAGCCAACGAAGGGGCGGGGCCTCCGGCGTTGGAAGTGGAGAAGAAAACCGGGTTGATGGTGGCGAAGTCGCCCTCATCCTGCATGCGCTGCATCAGGACGGAACCGACCATGCCACGCCAACCGACCAGTCCAACGGACGGGGTAGCTGCTGTAGTCATTCGCCCAGTTTAGACTTTCCTGGCTTCGCGGCGCAGCCGGTTACGTCACCGCTCAATTAATCTGCCGGGCCGGGCTCGGGACTGCCGCTTCGCCGACAGCCGGGAAAGGGTAGGTGCTGTCGGGGAAGTTCTCGTGGGTGACCTGGTCCAGGCGGGGTTTTCTTCGAACCACCGGCGGGCCTGGTCGTCGGTGGCAGCGAAGCGCGGTTTGGGCAGGCCCTTCAGCCGCCGAAGTCTGCTGGCAGTGAACTCTTGGAGCGGCGCCTCTATTCGCCCGTGCGCTCCGTGAGGAGGGCGTGCTTGCGCCGGCGCAACGCCCACACCGCGCCGAAGGCGAAGGCCTGGGTGATCACCACCAACACGATCGCGCCGATGATCTTGTTGCCGCCCAGGATCATGGTCAGTCCTACAATCGCGGAGAGCAGCGCCAGCAGCGGCAGCAGCATGTAGCCCAGGACAAAGAGGGTTTCGGGTTTCTTCAGCATTGCTTTAGTGCTCCCTCCGGCGCCAGACGCTGATGCGGTAACGCGTGCCGTTGCCGGCGGTCTCCCAGCCGTCCACCGGCAGGCTGCCCTCCAGGGTCCAGTCGTAGTCGAGGTCCGGCGCGAACGTGTCGCCTTCCGTGGCGGTGTCAATGGTGGTGATCACGGCGACATCGGCGAGGTCCATGGACTGCGCAAAGATTTTGCCGCCGCCGATGATCCACACCATCTCATTGCCCGGCGCAAACTGGGACTCCAGCAGCGCGTCATCCAGGGACCTGACTGCAGTGGCACCCGCGGCCGCCGGAGTTGCCCCCCAGCCTTCCTGGCCGGTGATGACGATGTTGGTCCGCCCGGGCAGGGGGCGGTATTTGTCCGGAAAGGACTCCCACGTCCTGCGGCCCATGATCACGGGGTGGCCGGTGGTAAGCCGGGTGAAGTGCGCCATGTCTTCGGGGAGGTGCCACGGCATGCCACCGTCCCTGCCGATGACTCCGGTACTGGTTTGGGCCCAGACCATGCCAAGTCCTGCGAGGGCGGCCAGCTTGTCGGGAAAGTCTGCGGGCTGCTCGCCCGGCATGGTGTCATCGCTCATACGGCTATCGGGGCCTTAATCGTCGGGTGGTGCTGGTATCCGGTCACTTCGAAGTCATCGAGGGTGTAATCGAAGATGGAATCGGGCTTCCGGATAATGTTCAGCTGCGGGTACTCGTAGGGCTCGCGCGCAAGCTGTTTGAGGACCTGGTCCATATGGTTGTCGTAAATGTGAACGTCGCCGCCGGTCCAGACAAACTCGCCCGGTTCCAGCCCGGTTTGCTGCGCGATCATGCGGGTCAGCAGGGCGTAGGAGGCGATGTTGAACGGCACGCCCAGGAAGGTGTCCGCGGAGCGCTGGTACAGCTGGCAGGAGAGCTTGCCGTCGGCCACGTAGAACTGGAAGAACGCGTGGCATGGCGGGAGGGCCATGTCCTTGAGTTCGGCGACGTTCCAGGCCGAGACGATGTGCCGCCGGGAATCCGGGTTGGTTTTGAGGTTTTCCATCAGTTCGGCGATTTGGTCGATGTGGTCACCGTCCGGGGTCGGCCAGGAACGCCACTGGACGCCGTAGACCGGGCCAAGCTCGCCGTCGGCATCTGCCCATTCGTTCCAGATGGTGACGCCTTGGTCCTGCATCCATTTCACATTGGTGTCCCCGCGGAGAAACCACAGCAGTTCCACGGCGACTGACTTGAAGTGCACGCGTTTGGTGGTGATCAGCGGGAAACTCTTGCTCAGGTCGAAGCGCATCTGCCGGCCGAACACGCTCAGGGTACCGGTGCCGGTCCGGTCCGATTTGTGCGTGCCGTGGTCCAGGACATCGCGCAGGAGGTCTTCATAGGGCGTTGGGATGCTCACCGACCCAGTCTATGCACCGGCATGGAATGCCCCAAGATTCGCCGGCAATGTATCAGGTACGTGATGCATTGCCGGCGGTTGAGGGACGGGCTCAAGGACCTCAGTCGTCGAAGGGCCTGAACCGTTCGACCGCGACGACCTTGTTCTTGCTGTGGTGGGCAACGTGGCACACCACGATCTCGCCGGGGGCCAGGAACGGGTCGGAGTCCGGCAGTTCGGCGCGGAGCCGGGATCCCATATGCTTGCCGAGCTGGGCAAATACCGTGGGCAGGGCCGGACGGTGGGTGCACACCGCCACAGCCCGCTGCTTATCGAAAAGGTTTTCGACGGCGGCGGCGGTCCTGTGCGGGTGGCGGTTGTGCCGGTGCTCCGTGAGGGCCTCGTTAAGCTTCACCTTCGCCTCCGATGCTTTGGCATAGGGGGCGATGGTGGCGACGCATCGAAGCCAGGGGCTGGAGACAACGCGCATGGGTTTCCAAGCCTGCAGGAGGCGTCCTACTGCCTGGGCCTGCCGCATGCCGGTGGCGGCGAGCGGCCTGTCCCCTTCGGCTTTGGACCAAGAGGAGCGCGGCTTGGCTTTGGCGTGGCGCACAATCACGAGCGGCCAGGTCTTCAGCTCGCCGCGGGCGTGGGCGGCCACCAGAAACTCCAGCGGGGCAACGTCGCCCGGGTTGCTGAGCAACCGGGCAGCCTTCTCCGGCGAGCACCACATGAGGCTGTCCACCTCTTTGCCATCGGGCAGGAGCGCGGCGCCGTTGACGTCAACAGCCCAGTAGTGGACCACCTTCCGGCCGGCGGGAACCTGGTAGTGGATGGCGGGCAGGGGGATGCCCAGCGGGGCTTTCAGCCCGATTTCCTCATCGACCTCCCGCGCGGCACATTCGGGCACGGTCTCGCCGGGGTCGATTTTGCCTTTGGGCCAGGACCAGTCGTCATAGCGCGGACGGTGGATCAGCAGGACCTCGAGTTGGCCTTGGTCGCCCGGGCCCACCCGCCAGGGAAGGGCTCCCGCAGCGACCACCGCAATTGCATCGCCGGAGTGGTCTGTTTGGTCGGCAACCAGTGAATCGCTACTCAAGCCAGAGCCCCTACCGCAGACCAGACGACCGCTGCCGCGAGCGCGAGTTGAGCAGCCAGGACTGGATGTCCTCGAGATCGGACCCGTCTTCTGCGAGGTGGTGCCGGGTCCAAACCGCCGCATTGTCCAGATGCCAGCTGGCGGTTTCCGGATTCATGTAGCGGCGCAGCAGATCCATGACGTAGGTGGTGTCGTCGCCGCTGGTGAGCTGGACCAGGGCCTCCACCCGGCGGTCAAGGTTCCGGTGCATCATGTCGGCTGAACCGATGTAGACCACGGGGTCCCCGCCGTTGGCGAAGGCGAATACGCGCGAGTGCTCCAGGAAACGGCCCAGCACAGACCGGACGGTGATGTTGTCGCTGAGTCCGGGCACCCCGGGGCGCAGCGAGCAGATCCCGCGGACGATGATGTCCACCGGAACGCCGGCCTGGGATGCCCGGTACAGGGAATCGATGATGGCTTCGTCCACCATGGAGTTGACCTTGATCTGCACGCGGGCGGTGAGGCCGGCCTTGGCGTTGCGGATCTCGGTTTCGATCCGGTCGATCAGGCCGGAACGTACCGACCGCGGGGCCACCAGGAGACGCTTGAACGTGGACTTCGGGGCGTAGCCGGAGAGCTGGTTGAAGAGCTTGGACAGATCCTCGCCCACCTGTTCGTTGGCCGTCAGGAGACCCAGGTCCTCGTAGTAGCGGGCCGTGCGCGGGTGGTAGTTTCCGGTGCCGATGTGGCAGTAGCGCCGGAGCCCGTCCACTTCCTGGCGTACCACGAGGGAGAGCTTGCAGTGGGTTTTGAGGCCCACGATGCCGTAGACCACATGGACGCCGGCCTGCTCCAGTTTCCGGGCCCACGAAATGTTGGCCTGCTCGTCGAAGCGGGCCTTGATCTCGACCAGGGCCAGGACCTGCTTGCCGGCCTCGGCGGCGTCGATCAGGGCATCGACGATCGGCGAATCGCCCGAGGTCCGGTACAGCGTCTGTTTGATGGCCTGGACCTTGGGGTCCGAGGCCGCCTGCTCCAGGAACGCCTGCACCGAGGTGGAGAAGGAGTCATACGGGTGATGCAGCAGGATGTCACGCCGGCGCATGGCGGCGAAGACGTTCGCTGCCTTGGACGTTTCCGATTCGTTCAGGTGCCGGGAGGTGTGCGGGACGTGCTTGGGGTAGTGCAGGTCGGCGCGGTCGATTCCGGCGATGACTGAGAGCCCGCGGAGATCCAGGGGTGCGGGGACCGAGTACACCTCCGACTCTTCGACGCCGAGTTCGCGGATCAGCAGCGCCCGGATGTTCGGATTGATGTCGGTGGTGACTTCGAGCCGGACCGGGGGGCCGAAGCGGCGGCGCAGCAGTTCTTTCTCGAGAGCCTGCAGCAGGTTCTCGGCGTCGTCCTCTTCGACTTCGACGTCCTCGTTGCGGGTGACGCGGAACGTGTGGTGCTCGAGCACCTCCATCCCGGCAAACAGCTGGTCGAGGTGGACGGCGATGACTTCCTCGAGGGCGATGAAGCGGGCCACCCGCCCGGGCACCGATCCGGCGCGGGGGCCGTCAATGGAGATCAGCCGGGGGAGCTGGTCCGGGACTTTCAGGCGGGCGAACAGTTCTTTGTCGCTGACCGGGTTGCGGACCACGACGGCGAGGTTCAGGGACAGCCCCGAGATGTACGGGAACGGGTGGGCCGGGTCCACGGCCAGCGGGGTCAGGATCGGGAAGACCTTCTCCGCGAACATGGCGCTGAGCTGGTCCTTGGCCTGGGAATCGAGCTCGTCCCAATGCATGAGATGGATGTGCTCGTAGGCAAGCGCCGGTCGGATTTGCTCTGCGTAGACGCGGGCGTGGCGCTGCTGCAGCCGATGGGCTTCATCGCCGATCTGTTCCAGCACCTGCATCGGGCTGAGCCCGGCGGGGGAGGGAACAGCCAGACCGGTGGCGATCCGGCGCTTGAGCCCGGCAACGCGGACCATGAAGAACTCATCCAGGTTGGACGCAAAGATGGAGAGGAAGCTGACGCGTTCCAGCAGGTGCAGGTTCGGATCCTCGGCGAGTTCCAGGACACGGGCGTTGAACGAAAGCCAGCTTAGTTCGCGGTCCAAAAAGCGGTCAGGGCTGAAATCACCTTCCGGCTCCAGGTTGGGCGCAAACTCAGGAATGTCGATCCGGTCCTGGGTGGCACGCGAGGCGGGCACTTCGGAAGAGCCAAACCGGGCACGCGCGGGCCGGACTTTCTTGTCCGACGTAGCGACCTCAGACGTGGCGGTCCGGGCAGATTCCCCTTGCATGGTCTCTCCTAATGCTGGCGCGATTTGCTTCAACCTTACAAGCATTCAGGCTGCGGTCAGCTTTCAGAGATCCAGATTTCCCCCGGCGGACATCTGTCGTACGCCGAATGGATTTTTACTCCTCCAGCGGGGCATACATGACGTCGACGTCCCAACGGGTGAAGCCCAGCCGCCGGTACAGTGAAACTGCCGGAAAGTTGTCCGCGTCCACATACAGCATCACGGCGTGCAGACCCTGCTGCTGCAGGTGCCTGATGCCTGCCACCGTCAGGGCTTTTCCCAGCCCGGTACCCTGCGCATCGGGGGTCACACCCACCACGTACACCTCGCCGATCGCCGGATGACCGCCCTGGCGGGGGTGCACCTTGGTCCAGTGGAAGCCAAGGATCCGGTCCGCAGGGTCGACGGCCAGCAGGAACCCCGCGGGGTCGAACCACGGCTCGGCCATCCTGGCGTCCAGGTCGCCCCGGGTCATATTCCCCTGCTCCGGATGGTGCGCGAAGGCGGCGCGGTTCGCGGCAAGCCAGGGGTCCTCGTCCCGGCCCGGGACGAAGGGGCGCAGCATCACCCCTGCCGGCACCGGGACGTCGGGCAGGTCAGCGGCGGCGGTGGTGAGCCGCATCTTCCAGAGTTCCCGGACGGCCCCGTAGCCGTAGCGTGCGGCGAGGTGTGCCGCGGCTTCGTGGTTGCCGTGGGACCAGGCCTTAAGGCCCGGGAAGCCGCGGGTGCTCTTAAGTTCGCGGACCAGCCGGTCCGCGACGCCCTGGTTCCGGTAGCTGGGGTGGACGGCAATCTCCAGCACGCCGGTACCGTCCGGTTCCTCGATGACGACGGCGATCCCGGCCAGGTCCTGGGCCGTCGCCGGGTCGGACCCTTCGTCGGGGCTGTACAGGGCGAGGGTCAGCACCGAGTGCCCGCCGTCGCCGGCTCGCAGGGTCACGAGCGTCTGCTCCGACAACGGCGGATTTGCGTCGGATTCCTCGGCGGCGGCCGCGAGGGCTCGAACATCTCGAAGGAGCTGCGGATCCGCGGTTCCTTCGGCGGAGAGCACGGGCCAGTTCTCAGGATGCGCAGGACTCATGCTGCAAGGCTATACGGTGCCGCCCTCGCGGGCCCGATTTGGCGGTTCCCGGAACTGTTGCGTATAGTCGCTATCTCATCCGGCTGACCGGTTCAGAAGCGTTTCTTCTGGAAAAGCCAGTACTGGTGCGAGGGGGATCCACCACTGGGGTGGCCTCGATACGTTCGACCCGTATGTCCTCCACTGAAACGAGAAAGCCCCGGACCTTGCTCCGGGGCTTTCTGCGTTGCCGGGCGCCTCGGTCCGGTCTAGGCCTCGGTGAATTCTTCCTCCGGCTGCCGGACCAGGGTCAGGCGGTACCCGACGTTGCGGACCGTGCTGATGAGGTTCTCGTGGTCGGCGCCGAGCTTCGCCCGCAGGCGCCGGACGTGGACGTCCACCGTGCGTGTCCCGCCGTAGTAGTCATAGCCCCACACCTCCGTCAACAGCTGCTGACGGGTGAAAACCCGGCCGGGATGCTGGGCCAGATACTTGAGCAGTTCGAATTCCTTGAATGTCAGGTTGAGCGGTGCACCGTTGACCCTGGCGGTGTAGCTGGCTTCATCGATGACGACACCGGCCGCGCGGATCTCGCTCGGGGCCTCGTCCCTGTCCGGCACGGCCCGGGCCACACCCAGCCGGATCCTGGCTTCAACCTCGGCGGGCCCGGCGGACTCCAGCACGATGTCATCAACTGCCCAGGCCGAGGACACCGCGGCCATGCCGCCCTCGGTCAGAATGAGCATGAAGGGGGCACTCAGGCCGGTAGCCTTGAGCAGCTGCGTCAGGGAACGTGCTCCGACGAGGTCTTTGCGGGCGTCCAGCAGGACGATGTCGCACGGGTCTGTCTCCAGCAGCGCCGTCGGTTCGGCGGGGAGAATGTGGACCCGGTGGTTCAGGAGTTCCAAAGCAGGCAGGACGTCCACCGATGAGCCGGTGCTGTTCGTCAGTAGCAGGATGTGCGACATGTTTCCTCCAAGGGGTGTCCGCGCATCATTGGGCGTCTCTAGCTGGGTTTGAGTATACCCAAAGGCCCCTTCCCGGACACTCTTCCGTCACCTGCATTCGGCCCCTTTGCGACACAAAACGGTCATATAGGGCAGGATTGGACCGTCGGGGCCCGCAGCCCCCTGACGCAAGACCAGGTCGAATTGGGGTCCGCAGTGAGCGAAAGTACGACGAAGACCGGAAGACGAATGACGGATATGACGATGTCGGCTAAACAGTGAAGTCTTGGACCATCGGCGTTATCGGGCTGGCCGGACTCGCCGCCATCGTCGGCGCTTCGTACATTTCCCCGGAAGCCCTCCTCGCGGTAGGGGTTCTCATTGCCGTCGCCGTCGGGGTGGGCTGGCCGCATTTTCTGGGTATCCCGGCCAAGAAAACCCTGGCTGTCCTGATCGGGCTGCCGGGCGCGGGGGCTATGGTGGCCGCCACGTACCTTCCCGGGCCGGGCTTCCTTGACTGGACGCCGTCGTTCCTGGCCGCCGGAGTGATGGCGGTCTTCGTGATGCAGCTGATCCGCGGCACCGGGCAAGCACAACGGCTGGAGTCGACACTGGGTTCGAGTGCAGGCGTGCTGTTGTCCTGCCTGGGTGCCGGCTGGATTGCCTGTGCCCGGTTCAACGGTGTCCGTGAAATGGTGTTGGTCGCCGCCATCAGCGCCGCGATTGCCCTCCTGGCCAGTTTGATCCGCTGGCCGGACCGGGTGGTGGCACCACTGGGCGTCGTCGGCGCCGGGCTGGCAGGGCCGCTGGCGGGCCTGGTCTTCTCCGACATCGCGGTTCTGCCGGCCGCGGTTGTCGGGGTGGTGGTAGGAGCGGTGTTGATGAGCTTTCGCCGGCTGGTCATTCTCCGCGGCGAATCGCTAAACTTTCCGGCAGCCCTCGGAATGGGTTTGGGCCCGGTCGCCGCCGTCGGTTCGCTGGCGTACTTCATTGACAAACTACTCATCTACTAACGCGCTAGGATGGCATCATGTCCGTACTTGCATTTGAAATCTTCTTCCTCGTACTGCTCGGCGTTGCCAGCCTGGCCATGGCGTGGTTTGCCGGCTTCGTTGTTTACCGCCTCTTCAAAGGCCAGAAGTAAACGCCAGAGATATCTAGCCGTCTTCGTTTCCAGAGGTAGCTGCTGTGCCGATTGAGATACCCACAGATCTGACGCCCGAACTCGTTCCCCTGTCCTGGCTCATTGGTGAGTGGGAGGGCCGGGGCCGGCTGGGAGCCGGGGAAGAGGACTCCGAGCATTTCCGGCAACACGTGTCCTTCGTGCACAACGGGTTGCCGTACTTGCAGTACCGGGCCGAGAGTTGGCTGACCGACGACGCCGGCGCCACCTTGCGGCCCCTGACCGTCGAAACCGGTTTCTGGGCGCTGGAGCGCAAACAGCGCGAAGAGGACGGTGGTCCCGGGCTGATCCCGGCCGACATCGTTCCGGTGCTTAAGAGCGCCGACGAAGTCGAGGAGCTGCGCAACGAGGACGGCGGCTTTGACATCTCCGTGTCCATCTCGCACCCCGGCGGTATCTCCGAGTTGTACTACGGCCAAATCAAGGGCCCCCAGATCCAGCTCAGCACCGACATGGTGATGCGCGGCAGCCACTCCAAGGAGTACACGGCCGCCACCAGGATCTTCGGTCTGGTGGACGGTAACCTCCTCTGGCGCTGGGACGTCGCAGCGGGCAACGGCCCCTCGGCGGGCAGCGGCCTGGAGGCCCACGCGTCCGCCATCCTCTCCAGAGTCAGCTGACCGCACCGGTCCGGGTGCCAACCAACGGGCCGGCCGAGGGGCCGCACTGAATTTCCGTAGTCCGCAGCGACCGCAGGGAGCACCACAGTGAACGAGACATCCGCACCGCCCACCGATTTCAGCGACCTCAAAGCCGTCTTCTTTAACGGCACCCTCAAGAAGTCCCCCGAGACCTCCAACACCCAGGGACTGATCGAGGTCAGCCGCCGGATCATGGACAAACACGGCGTCACCACGCGCGTGATCCGGACGGTGGACCACGACATCGCTGCCGGCGTCTATCCCGACATGCGTGAGCACGGCTGGCTGACCGATGAATGGCCGGAACTGTATCCAGCCGTCCGGGAAGCCGACATCGTCATTGTGGCCGGGCCGATCTGGCTGGGTGACAACTCCTCGCAGACCAAGAAGCTGATCGAACGCCTCTACGCCCACTCCGGTGAGCTCAACGACAAGGGCCAGTGGGCGTTCTATCCCAAGGTGGGCGGCTGCCTCATCACCGGCAACGAGGACGGCATTAAGCACTGCGCCATGAACGTCCTCTACAGCCTGCAACACATCGGGTTCAGCATTCCGCCGCAGGCCGACGCCGGCTGGATCGGCGCCGTCGGCCCCGGCCCGAGCTACCTTGATGAGGGCTCCGGCGGGCCTGAGAGCGACTTCACCAACCGCAACGCCACCTTCATGACGTGGAACCTGCTGCACATGGCCCGCATGCTCAAGGACGCCGGCGGCATCCCCGCCTACGGAAACCTGCCCGAAGCCTGGAAGGCCGGAACACGGTTCGATTTCGAAAACCCGGAATACCGCTGATCTCTGAGGACTTCTACTACATATGACTATCAAAAGCCCCCTGTTGGCGCGCCCCGGCGCCGTTGAAGCGGCCGGGGCGGACGCCGGCGTCGCCTCCCATTACGGCGAACCGCTCCGGGAACAGCGGGCGCTGGCCGCCGGCGCCGCCGTCGTGGATCTGTCCCACCGCGGTGTGGTCACCGTGACCGGACCGGACCGGCTGAGCTGGCTCAATACCCTGTCCTCACAGCAGCTCACGAACCTCCCGCCCGGTCAGTCCACCGAACTGCTGCTCCTGAGCGTGCAGGGCCGGATCGAATTCGACGCGCGGGTGGTGGACGACGGCGCCACCACCTGGCTGATCGTCGAGGCGGCCGAGGCCGGACCGCTCGCCGAATGGCTCAACAAGATGAAATTCATGCTCCGGGTCGAGATTGCCGACGTCTCGGCGGACTGGGCCGTACTGGGTTCCACCCGCCGGGTGCCTGAATTCTCCGGCCTGCTGGTCTGGGAGGATCCGTGGCCGCATGTCGGCGCAGGCGGCTACTCCTACGCGGTGGTGGATGAGGCCGGCCATCCAGGTCTTGAACGGCCGTGGTTTGAATACCTGGTCCCGGCCGGTGCGTTGGAAGCCACGGCCGGCGAACGCCCGCTCGCCGGGGTCTGGGCGGCCGAGGCCCTGCGTATCGCAGCCTGGCGGCCGCGCTGGGGTGCCGAAACTGACAATCGGACCATCCCGCACGAGCTGGACCTGCTCCGCACCGCCGTGCACCTGAACAAAGGCTGCTACAAAGGCCAGGAGACCGTGGCCCGGGTCCACAATCTGGGCCACCCGCCGCGCCGGCTGGTGTTCCTGCAACTCGACGGCTCGCAGCACACCATGCCCGCGGTCGGCAGCGAGGTCCGTTCCGGGGACCGCTCGGTGGGCACCGTGACATCCGTGGCGCAGCACTACGAAATGGGTCCGGTGGCGCTGGCCGTGATCAAGCGCTCGGTCGCCCCCGGGGAGGTGCTGACGGTCCTTGACGGCGACGAGCCCTACACCGCGGCGCAGGAACTTATTGTGGCTCCGGATGCAGGCCAGGTTGTGGGACGGCAAACCGGTTTCCTGCGGGGAACCCGATGACGGGGGAGTCCCCGGCGCCTGACGAGGAGACCGTGGCGCTCGCCCACAAGCTCCTCGACGCCGCCCGCGCGGGCGATACCGCGGTTCTTGGCAGCTACCTGGCCGCCGGGGTGCCGGCCACGCTGACGAACGCCGCCGGGGATTCGCTGCTGATGCTCGCCGCCTACCATGGTCACGCCGGGACCGTCCGGCTCATCCTTGAGCACGGCGGAGATGCCGGCGCCGCCAATGACCGCGGCCAGACACCGCTCGCCGGCGCGGTCTTCAAGGGGTACACGGATGTTGCGCAGGTGCTGCTCGCCGCCGGGGCCGACCCCGACGCCGGGACGCCCTCCGCCCGGGCGGCCGCGCAGATGTTCGACCGCTTGGACATCCTGGCCCTGCTCGGCTGACCGCCTCCCTCCAACCGGACTCTTGCGTCGTAATACTCCATGTGGAATAGTTCCTGTGGAATAAGGTTGGTGCCGATGGCGCCGCCGCAGGACGCTTCGCGGAAAGGACAAGGCCTCATGACCCGAACCGCACCCCTGACACCGCTCGGCGTTGCCGCACTGTCCCTGCTGGTCGAGGAGCCCATGCATCCGTACGAGATGTACCAGCTTTTGATGGCGCGGCATGAGGACCGCCTCCTCAAGGTCCGGCCGGGAACGCTGTACCACGCCGTCGGACGGCTTGAAGAGCAGGGCCTGGTGGCAGCAGCCGGCACCGACCGCGAGGGCAACCGTCCGGAACGCACCACCTACGAGATTTCCGAGGCAGGGCGGGAAGCCCTGACCCGCAGGATCCAGGACATGCTGTCCAGTCCCGTCAACGAGTACCCGGCGTTTCCGCTGGCTGTCTCGGAGGCGTACAACCTGCCGGCCGGGGTGGTAACCGAACTGCTCGACCGCCGTCTCAAGGGTTTGACGGAGCAGTTGGAGTTCCTTTCCGCGGGCGAGGACCGGCTCCGGACCAAGGGTGTCGAGCGCAAGTACTGGATCGACATGGATTACCAGCAAGTCATGGTGACCGCCGAAATCGGCTGGATCCGGGACCTGCAGGACCGGCTGCACAGCGGCCGACTTCCCTGGTAGCCCATCCCGGACCCCGGCGCCGACGAACACCCTTCGCCGCACACTTTAAACCTCCTCAACCTCAAAGGAATCCCATGGAAATCGTTGCCAGGCCGTGGCCGGCGCTGTGGTCACTCGTGATCGGGTTCTTTATGATCCTGATCGACACCACTATTGTCTCGGTGGCCAATCCCCGCATCATGGAGGGCTTGAACGCTGACATCAACTCAGTCATCTGGGTAACCAGTGCCTACCTGCTGGCCTACGCCGTGCCGCTGCTGATCACCGGCCGGCTGGGCGACCGTTTCGGCCCGAAGAAGCTCTACCTGACGGGGCTGGTCGTCTTCACGCTGGCTTCCCTGTGGTGCGGGCTCTCCGGGAACGTGGAGACGCTGATTCTGGCCCGCGTCTTCCAGGGCTTCGGAGCGGCGTTGATGACGCCGCAGACCATGGCCGTGATCACCCGGATCTTCCCGCCGGACCGGCGCGGAGCTGCGATGGGCATCTGGGGTGCCACTGCCGGCGTCGCCACCCTCGTGGGACCGATCCTTGGCGGCGTTCTCGTCGACGGTCTCGGCTGGGAATGGATTTTCTTCATCAACCTCCCGGTGGGAGTCGTCGGGTTCTTCCTGGCCCTGCGCTACGTGCCGTCCCTGAGCACCCACCCGCACAAGTTCGACATCCCCGGTGTGCTGCTCAGTGCGGTCGGGCTGTTCCTGCTGGTGTTCGGCATCCAGGAGGGCGAGACCTACAACTGGGGCACCATCGCCGGTCCCATCACGGTATGGGGGCTCATAATCGCCGGGATCGCCGTCCTGGTGGTCTTCGTCGTCTGGCAGAAGCTGAACAAGGGTGAACCGCTCCTGCCGCTGTCCCTGTTCAAGGACCGCAACTTCTCGCTGGCCAATATCAGCATCACCACCGTCGGTTTCACGGTGACTGCGTTCAGCCTGCCGTTGATCTTCTACTACCAGATCGTCCGTGGCCTGACCCCCACCGAGTCCGCGCTCATGATGGTCCCGATGGCCTTGATTTCCGGTGGCCTCGCGCCGGTGGTCGGCAAGATCATCGACCGGGTCAACCCGAAGTTCATCACCGCGGCCGGGCTGGTCCTGATGTCGGTGGCGCTGGTCTGGAACGCGACCCTGATGCACCCGGACACGCCGATTTGGCTGTTCCTGCTGCCCAGCGCGGTGCTGGGGTTCGCGAACGCGGGCATTTGGGCCCCCCTGAGCTCTACGGCCACCCGCAATCTGCCCCCACGCCAGGCGGGCGCCGGCTCGGGTGTCTACAACACCACCCGGCAGATCGGAGCCGTTTTGGGCAGTGCCGCCATTGCCGTCCTGATCCAGTCCCGGCTCGCGGCAGAGCTTCCGGCCGCCCCGGGTGCCTCCGGCGAGGCCAGCCCCATGGCCTTCGGCGGTGCGCTGCCCGAGGCGCTGCAGGAGGGATTCTCAACGGCGATGGGCCAGTCCATCCTGTTGCCCGCTGCCGTCATCCTGGTCGGCGCGGCGGTGGCGCTGTTCTTCGCCAAGCCCCAGCCGGTGCAAAGCTGGGGCGCGCCTGCTTCTGCTCCGGCAACGCCTGAGGGGTCCGCAGTAAAGTCCCGCTGACGCTGAACCGGTGTGCTGCCGGGTCAGCCCAGCAGCACACTGGTTTGGATGCCGCCGGCGGTGAAACCCAGGCTGCGGGCGACGGCCAGGGACCCTTTGTTGCTGACCTCGGCGCGCCACTGCAGTGTCAGCCCGGAGGCGAGGGCTTCGTGTGCCGCTACTGAGGCGGCCAGGGAGCCCAGCCCGCGGCGGCGCCATTGCGGGGCCACCAGCACCCCCATTTGGGCCAGGATGCCCTCCCACTCGGTGTAGGCTCCGCAGGCCACCGGGGTCCGCCGGGCGTCCTCCATGTGCATGATGGTGAAGCGGTGCTCCAGGTCCGAGAGGCTTACTTCGTTGACGTCGTCCGGCGGGCAGAAGGCTTCCAGCTCCACTGCTTCCGGGCTTCCCTGCGAGACGGTCAGTTCGCCGGAGGGCTGGCGCAGGGGCAGGTCGTCCGCAAAGAACAGTGCCGAGGCTCCGAGCCCGTGCCCGCCGTGGTCCCGCGTAAGGGTCAGCAGGGTGCCGTGCTGCGCCAGATCGCCGTCGGGCAGCCCGGCGGCGGCGTCGAGCACCCATTGCGGGCCCACCAGAGCGGAATTGCCGAACAGCCGAACGAAGTGGACAGCCCGGGCGGAATCGTCGGCATGGAAGATGCGTTCGCCCGCGGCAGTAGCGAACGCGTCGTCGTCGAGTCCCAGACGGCGGGCCCAGGCGAGCTGGATGATGGCGACCGAACCGGGCTCAAGTGTCATGCATCCACCCTACCCACCGGTGTGGCGTCGCCCGTCCGGGGCTCAGCCGAAGAGGACGGCGGCCTCGTCGTAACGGTATTGCGGGACCGTCTTGAGGTTGCCCAGGGCGGCGTCGAAGCCAACATGGACGATGTCGGTTCCGTTCAGGGACACCATGGTGCCCCAGCGCTGTTCGACGACCGAGTCGATCGCGGCCATGCCCAGGCGGGTGGCCAGCACACGGTCGAACGCGGTCGGGACGCCGCCGCGCTGGATATGGCCCAGGACAGTCGCCCGGGTCTCGATGCCGGTCATGGCCTCAAGCTCGGGAGCCAGCCGCTCGGAGATTCCGCCGAGGCGCGGACGGCCAAAGGTATCCAGCCCGCGTTCTGAGTGCGGGGTTTCCTGATCGTCCGGGACGAATCCTTCCGCCACCACCACGAGCGGGGCGCGGCCACGGTCGCGGGCCGAGGTGACCCATTCGGCGATCTGCTTCATGGAGGCTTTCTGCTCCGGGATCAGGATGGCGTGGGCACCCGAGGCCATGCCGGCGTGCAGGGCGATCCAGCCCACGTGGCGGCCCATCACCTCCGCGATCATGCAGCGGTGATGCGATTCTCCCGTGGTCCGCAGGCGGTCGATCGCCTCGGTGGCGATTTCCACGGCCGTGTCAAAACCGAAGGTGTAGTCCGTGGCGTCGAGGTCGTTGTCGACGGTCTTGGGAACCCCGACGATCTTCAGCCCGGCGTCCGTGAGGCGTTTGGCTGCGGCCAGGGTACCTTCGCCGCCAATGGCAATAAGGGCGTCGATGCCCAACCGGTCCATGTTGGCCTTGATGACTTCGGGGCCGCCGTTGTTTTCAAACGGGTTGGTGCGGGAGGTGCCCAGGATGGTCCCGCCCTGCTTGGCGATGCCGCGGACCATGGTGCGGGGGATCTCGATGGTGTCGCCCTCGACGACGCCGCGCCAGCCGTCCAGGAACCCCACGAATTCGTGGCCATGGACGGCGATGCCCTTCAGGACGGCGCCGCGGATGACGGCGTTCAGCCCGGGGCAGTCGCCGCCACTGGTGAGGATTCCTATTTTCATGTCTCGGCTCAAATCCTGGTTCGAAGGTGTACAGGCAGAGCGCCACGCTGAGCTCACCCTAGAGTCTAGTGGCGCATGTGGGGCAGGACACAAACGGTGGCCATGCCGAGATGCCCCCGCCGGAGGCAGGGGCACAGGGGTTCGTTTCGGGCAGTCGTTCTTTCTTCGGGACAGGTGTTCTTACGGGCGCGCTGAGCGGTTCGCCAGGAATGACTCAAGGACGATGCCGTTTCGCTGGTCGGGCAGGAGCAGCCAGGCCACGAGATAGAACACAAATGCCGGTCCGGGGAGCAGCGCGAAGAGCAGGAAAGCAATCCGGACGAACGCCACGTCCACATTGAGCTTGGCGGCGATGCCGCCACAGACTCCGCCCAACCAACGCTGCGGACCACGTTTCAGGCCGAGGCCCCTAACGGTGCTGTAGAACTTTTCCATGGCCTAAGACTTCCGTGTTGAGGTGGCTTTGTCACGTCCGCGGGCGGACATCAGCCCGCCGACCACGAGTGCGGCGCCCGCGCCGATCATCAGGCCGATCAGCACGTAGGTGCCATTGAGGGCCACGATGCCGAGTTGGGCGACGATGATGAGCGCTGCGAGGGCCACCACGATCAGCCCCCAGACCACGGTACCCACGCGGGGTGAGGAGTCCTGCTGCGGTACGTCGGGACCGGACGGGGCGCCCGGACTGCTGCCTTTCCGCCCACTGGCCGGCGCGTCGTAAGTACTCATGTCAGTTGCCTTCCTTGATGGTGACGTTGCTGAAGGTGCCGTCGATGGTGACGATCAGCGCCGCCCCCGGCTTGCCGGTGTTGTAGGTGCGCTGCTGGCTGGTCATGCCTCCGTGGCTTTGGCTGCCTTCATTGAGGTTGCCCATGGTGATGTCGGCGCGGACCTCCACCGGTACCGTGTCCGGGATGACCACCGTGAGGTTGCTGGCCGTGGCGTCGATAGGGACCACAAGGTCCGTTCCCAACGGAGGGTTCAGCGCGAGCCGGGTCAGGTCCACGGTTCCGGTTCCGGCGGTGATGTCGAACCCGCCGCGGGCCTGGTCGATGCTCGCCGGGTACCAGTCGGCGTTTTGCGGGCGGAAGCGGTCCCCGTTGGGGAGGACATTGAAGATGCCGCCCACGATCAGGGCCACCGCGGCGAAGAACCCAAGGATGCCCGAGGTACGGCCCCTGAACCCGGACACGAGGATGCCGAGACCCAGGATGACGGCGCCGCTGGCCCAGACGATGGCGTTGCTGGAGGTGCCGAGATCGATGACGTTCGCGGCGTCGAGGGCTTTGAGGCCGCCGCCCACCAGCAGCGCCAGGCCAACGGTCACCGCCACTGCGGGAGAGCCGGGACCGGGGGTCCGGGATTTGACCGGCGGGACGGATGGCCCGCCGGGGACCGGAGGGTAGCCGCCGCCGGGCGGTGGGGCGGGAGTGGACGGCGGGGGCGTGCCCCAACCGGCTGCGGACGCTGGCGGGCCGCCGTAGCCGGGGAAGGGCGTTCCGCGGTAATCCGCCGCTGTATAGGGACCCGTCGGGGGGGTGGCTGTCATGGGGGTTCCTTCATCCCGGGATTTGTTGCGCTGGGTCAGGTAGTAAATGAGGTAGATGACCCCACCCACCCAGAAAACGGTCCAGATGAACGGGCCCACGCCGTAACGGTCCCAGCCCCAAAACCCGGTGCCCAGGCTGGGGAAGCCGATCACTGTGGTGATCAGGGCCCCCGTCATCCCTGACGACCAGCGGCCTGCGGCCGCTTCCTGGACGTGGATCCGGCCGTCGGGTTCGGGCAGGAGTGCCCATGCGATGCCGTAGAGGACGACGCCTACGCCGGCGAAGACGGTCAGGACAATGAGGATGCCGCGGACAATGAGCGGGTCGACGCCGAAGCGCTCGGCGATGCCGCTGGCCACCCCGCCGACCCACCGCTCCCGGCCGCGGCGGACGCCCTGGCGGCGGATCCAATCGAAGAAGTTCCCCGGCTGGCTGCCAGCCGGCGGGGGTGTCGGGCCGAAGGACGGGCCGAAGGACGGGCCGAGATAGGGCGGTGGCGGAGGAGTTCCTGCGCCGGCGCCGGCGGAAAAGTCCAACGGAAGGGTCGCGGACATGTCCACCGGTGCGGTCGCGGCAGTCTCTGCTGGGATCCCCGCGGAGGGCGCCCCGGGCTGCCCGGTCGTTTGGTCCGCGACGGGCGCCCCGGGCTGCCCGGTCGTTTGGTCCGGGACGGGCGCCGCGACGGGCCCAAGCGATTGTCCGGCAGATTGTCCGGCGGTGCCGCCCGCCGGGGCGGGACCGTCATCGGGGTGCTCAGTGTGCGGATTCATACTTCGATCCTCCCGCCCGTTCCGGATCCGCTCTACTGGGGAACACCCTGAACCGCCCCTGAGTCGCCCCCGGTTCGCGCCGGCCACACCTCCGGGGAGCCCTGATCCGTGTTTGGATTGACGCATGACAACCGCCGCTTCCCGCCCGCCGCTGGTCCGCGGCGGCGACCGGGTGATCGCCGGCGTCTGCGCCGGCCTCGCGCTGCACCTGGGCTGGCCGGTGAAGATGGTGCGGATCGGCATGGCGATTGCGGCGCTCGCCGGCGGCGCCGGCATCGCGTTCTACGCCTGGCTGTGGATTATGGTCCCCACCGCGGACGAAAGCGCCAAACGCAACGCCCGCCGCCCGGCGTCGCCCATCGCTCCCGCGGTGAGCGAGCCGTACCCGGGACCCAATGCCGGCTCCCGTCAGTGGCACCCGACGGCGGCAACCTTCCCGGGGCCGGCGGCCGCAGGGGCAGCGGCGGGAAGTCCAGCAGCGGGACCCACCACCGCCGTGGGAGGCAACCCGTCCGCCAATTCCTGGCAGGGACGGGTCACCGCCATGCGTTACGGCAAGGAGATCCTCCTCGGGGCGGGCCTGCTGCTGGCCGCCGGCATCCTGATCGCCCGCCTGCTCGGCGTGGAGGTTCCCCTCGGCACCTTGATCCCTGTTGCGGCCATCCTGGGTGGCGCCGCAATCGCGTGGATGCAGTTGGACGAGACACGGCGGGCTGGCCTTGTGGACCGCACGAAGGCGGACCAGGCCGGCGGCTGGGCCAGGCTGGCCGCCGGACTGGCCCTGGTGGTGACCGGGGTCCTGCTCATGGTGTCCGGCTCCGGTTCCTGGGAACAGACCTGGCTTGCGTTGCTGGCCTCGGTGGCAGTGCTGGGCGGAGTGGCCCTGGTCCTGCTGCCCTGGGGGCTGAAGTTCTGGCGCGATCTGGAAACAGAACGCGCCGGCCGGGTCCGTGCCACCGAACGCGCCGAGATCGCCGCGCACCTCCACGACTCCGTACTGCAGACACTTGCACTGATCCAGCGGCGCGCCGGCAACGAGACCGACGTCGTCCGCCTCGCCCGCGCCCAGGAGCGCGAGTTGCGCGGCTGGCTGTACCGGGATCCGGGCAAGGACGCGGGTCAATTGTCCGAGGGCGTCAAAGCTGCAGCTGCAGAAGTGGAGGACACCCTGGGCAACGCGGTGGAGGTGGTGGCCGTGGGTGACTGTGCCATGACTGAAAGCCTGGAGGCGCTCGTGCAGGCCGCGCGTGAGGCGATGCTGAACGCGGCCCGCCACGGCGGGGGCGCCGTGTCGGTGTACCTGGAAGTCACCGATGGTGCGGCCGAGGTCTTCGTCAAGGACCGCGGCCCCGGCTTCGACCCGGACGCTGTCCCGACTGACAGGCTGGGAATCCGGGAATCCATTATGGGCCGGATGAAACGCCACGGCGGTACCGCCGGCATCAGCAGCAGCCCGGAGGGCACCGAGGTCCGGCTGAGGCTGCCGCTCTCGGCCGGACCATCCATCGGCGCCGCCGCCAACAACAACAGCAATCGAGAGGCAACATTGTGACCAACGCCGAAGCGGAGGCTGCCCCGCCCGTCATCCGCGTGGTGATCGTGGATGACCATGCGATCTTCCGCTCGGGTCTGAAAGCCGACCTGGACCCGGCCATCGAGGTCGCGGGGGAGGCCGGGACGGTGGAAGAGGCCCTTGCCGTGATCGCAGCGGTACGGCCCGACGTCGTGCTCCTCGATGTCCACTTGCCCGGCGGGCTGGGCGGTGGAGGACGCGAGGTGCTCGCCAGTTCGGCGCCCTTGATGGGCAGCACCCGGTTCCTTGCCTTGAGCGTCTCGGACGCGGCCGAGGACGTTGTCTCGGTTATCCGCGCCGGGGCCCGCGGCTATGTCACAAAAACCATCTCCGGCGCCGGGATTTCCGACGCCGTCCGCCGGGTGGCCGGCGGGGACGCTGTCTTTTCGCCCCGGCTGGCAGGGTTCGTCCTGGATGCCTTCGGGACCGCCCCGGCCGACATTGCCGACGACGAACTGGACAGGCTGTCCGTCCGGGAACTGGAGGTGATGCGGCTCATCGCGCGCGGCTACAGCTACAAGGAAGTCGCCAAGGGGCTCTTCATTTCCATTAAGACGGTCGAGACACATGTCTCCGCGGTCTTACGCAAGCTCCAGCTCTCCAGCCGCCACGAACTTACCCGCTGGGCCGCCGAACGCAGGCTCCTCTGACCCGGGACGCCACCAAAACCGACGCTCCCGCACTTCCGCCGGCTATCCGGCGGACGCTCCCGCAGCAGCAGGCGACGGCTGCGGGAGCGCTCGGGTTTCGTGCGGCAAAAGTGCGGAGCGTTCGTCTCCGCGTTGCGAAACCTGCGGGCGGGTCGTTACTTGGCCTCGCCGAGGAAGTCCTGCAGGCGCGCGACGCCGGTTGCGAGGTCATCGTCGCCCAGGGCATAGGAGAGGCGCAGATAGCCGGACGGGCCGAAAGCCTCACCCGGAACTACAGCCACCTCGACTTCATCAAGGATCAGGGCAGCCAGCTCCGCGGACGTCGACGGCCGGACAGGCCCGTTCGCGGAGGGAAACTCCTTCCCAAGGAGGGCGCGGACGTCGGCGTAGACGTAGAAGGCGCCCGTCGGCGTCGGGCATTCCACACCCTCGATTGCGTTCAGCCCGGCCACGATGGCTTTCCGGCGCCGGTCGAAAGCGAGCTTCATCTCATCGACGGCGGTCAGGGGGCCCGAGACCGCAGCGAGGGCCGCCATCTGCGGAATGTTCGAGACATTGGAGGTGGCGTGCGACTGCAGGTTCGTGGCGGCCTTGATGACATCGGCCGGGCCGATCATCCAGCCCACACGCCAGCCGGTCATCGCATAGGTCTTCGCCACACCGTTGAGGATGACCACCTTGTCACCGAGCTCCGGAACGGCCGTGGCGATCGAGGTGAACGGCACCCCGTCATAAGTCAGGTGCTCGTAGATCTCATCCGTAACCACCCACAGGCCCCTGGCTGCCGCCCACTGGCCGATCTCGCGGACCTGCTCCGGGGAGTACACCGCGCCGGTGGGGTTGGAGGGGGAGACAAAAAGGAGGATCTTGGTGCGGTCCGTGAGCGCGGCTTCGAGCTGCTGGACCGTCACCAGGTACCCCTGTTCCGGTCCGGCGAACACCTCGACCGGCACGCCGCCCGCGAGGCGGATGGCCTCCGGGTAGGTGGTCCAGAACGGCGTCGGGACAATGACCTCGTCGCCCGGATCCAACAGTGTGGCGAAGGTGTTGTACACGGCCTGCTTGCCGCCATTGGTGACGAGCACCTGAGCTGCGTCGGCCCGGTAACCGGAGTCGCGGAATGTTTTCTCGGCGATTGCCTGCTTCAGCTCAGGCAGGCCGCCGGCCGGGGAATACCGGTGGTACTTGGGCTGCGTCGCGGCGGCGATGGCTGCCTGCACGATGTAATCGGGGGTCGGGAAGTCCGGCTCGCCGGCGCCGAAGCCAATAACCGGCCGGCCGGCCGCCTTCAGCGCCTTTGCCTTGGCATCGACAGCCAACGTGGCGGATTCGGCAATAGCGGAAATTCGCTGTGAAATGCGGGCGGCAGGCATCGCGGGTCCATTCTTCGCTAGCAGCCTCAGTGGCTGTTGGTGGGGATTCGACAGAATCTACTCTAAGCCGTTCACCGGATCGACTGCGGTGCCGGCAGGCAAAATGTGACTGCCTCGCCGCGAGGTCCTTCGGCGGCCAGCAGTCCGGCCCGCCCCACACCCGGACTTCCCGGTATTAGTTCGGTACCTGCCCGGGAATTCCGGGGGCCTCGCGCGCCCTGGAGGGGCCGGTTCGACGTAGCCGCAGTTGTTGCGTAGACTGGTTCTCCGGTGTTGAAAACACGATGATGGTCTGCGCCTCAGGAAAGTCTGGGATGCCGGCCGCGGCGGGTTTTCGAACCATAGGGTAGTGGCGCAATTGGTAGCGCAGCGGTCTCCAAAACCGCAGGTTGCAGGTTCGAGTCCTGTCTGCCCTGCGCAAGCTGTTCCGGTTTCTCCGGAACAAGCGCAGCAACCATGGTTCAGTTCAGAGCCGGGAAATCCGACATTGCGAGGATGAGTGAGATCCAGGTGACCGAAACGGCTGCAAGCAGCTCCAGTGGCCGCCCCGCCAAGAATGCCCCCAAGGCAGGCTTCTTCGCTCGTATCGCGCTTTTCGTCCGCCAGGTGATCGGCGAGCTGAAGAAGGTCGTTGCACCCACCCGCAAAGAACTGATCAACTACACGCTCGTGGTGCTGGTGTTCGTCGTCATCATGATGCTCATCGTCACCGTGCTGGATCTGGCTTTCGGGGTCGGCGTGGGCTGGGTCTTCGGCGGCACGGGCCCCTCCGACCGCTAAGGCGACCGGTCCGCAGACTGCGTGGACAACCCCCGGGATTCCGGCGGTGCCGCGGGGTGTGCGGAATTGAGTCATTTAAATAGGCATGTTAGGCAATGAGGAAGCAGGAGACCAAGTGTCTGAGCAGGAGCTCGAGGTAACTGAGACTGAGCTGGATAAGAGCCAGGACGCCGCGGTGGAAACCGGGGAGCTGTCCGAGGCCGTATCCGCTGCGCCCGCATCCGACGTCGCTGACGAGGCCGCTCAAACGGCCGAAGCCGACGCAGAAGAAGAGGCCGCGGCAGATGAGTCGGCCGAAGCGGACTCTGACGCCGCAGTAGCCGGCGACGAACCGGCAGGCGAAGAAGAAGCCGGATCGGACGACGCGCTGGCCGCC
Organism: Micrococcaceae bacterium Sec5.8; assembly: GCA_039636775.1. Classification (NCBI taxonomy): domain Bacteria; kingdom Bacillati; phylum Actinomycetota; class Actinomycetes; order Micrococcales; family Micrococcaceae; species Micrococcaceae bacterium Sec5.8. The sequence continues at coordinate 3,072,310 of CP143429.1, read as the reverse complement.
GCCGCCGCTGCCGCTGAGGTGGATCCGGCTGACGAGTTCAAAGCCAAGCTGCGCCGCCAGGAGGGTGACTGGTACGTCATCCACTCCTACGCCGGCTACGAAAACCGGGTCAAAGCCAATCTGGAAACCCGCATCCAGACCCTGGACATGGAAGATTACATCTTCGAAATCCAGGTTCCGATGGAAGAAGTCGTTGAGATCAAGAACGCTCAGCGCAAGGTCATCAACCGCGTCCGCATTCCCGGTTACGTTCTGGTCCGCATGGACCTGACGGATGCCTCCTGGGGCGCGGTCCGCCACACCCCTGGTGTCACCGGCTTCGTGGGCAACGCCCACAACCCGGTACCGCTGCGCCTTGATGAGGTCTTCTCCATGCTCGCCCCGGTCTTCGAAGAAGAGCAGGCCGAGAAGGGCAAGCCGGTCAAGCACGCTGCCGCGCAGATCGACGTCGACTTCGAGGTTGGCGAGTCGGTCATCGTCAAGGAGGGTCCGTTCGAAACCCTCCCGGCCACGATCTCCGAGATCAAGGTTGATTCCCAGACCCTCGTGGTGCTGGTGTCCATCTTCGAGCGCGAAACCCCGGTCACGCTGGCCTTCAACCAGGTCAGCAAGATCTAGTTTCCCCACAGAATTCGCTCCGGGCTGCCTGCTTTAGCAGCCAGGGGCGGCCGGTCGCCTCGCCATGGCGGCCAAGAACCTGAGGCACGCTCCTGTGTCCCAGGAAGTAATTGAGAGAAGGACCCTACATTGGCTCCCAAGAAGAAGGTCACCGGCCTCATCAAGCTGCAGATCCAGGCAGGTGCCGCTAACCCGGCCCCGCCGATCGGTCCTGCGCTTGGCCAGCACGGTGTCAACATCATGGAATTCTGCAAGGCGTACAACGCTGCGACGGAAGCCCAGCGCGGCAACGTTATTCCGGTTGAAATCACGGTCTACGAGGACCGTTCATTCACGTTCATCACCAAGACGCCGCCGGCCGCGGAACTGATCAAGAAGGCTGCAGGCGTGGCCAAGGGTTCACCGACCCCGCACACCGTCAAGGTCGCCAAGCTGACCCAGGCCCAGGTCATTGAGATCGCCACCACCAAGATGGAAGACCTCAACGCCACGAGCCTTGAAGGCGCTGCGAAGATCATCGCCGGCACCGCCCGCTCCATGGGTATCACCGTCGAAGGCTAATAGCCTTCCCCGCCGGGCAACCGGCACCACCTACACATTGAAATGTCGGCGGTTCCTTGCAGGAATCCCGGCTGTGGCAGGGCCCAGCGCGGTCCGCAGACCACAACTGCACAAGGAGAAATAAGCAGCATGGCAAAGCGCAGCAAAGCATATGAGGCAGCCGCAGCCAAGATCGACGCGGAGAAGTTCTACGCGCCGTTCGAGGCAGTGACGCTCGCCAAGGACACCAACCCGTCCAAGTTTGACGCCACCGTTGAGGTCGCTTTCCGCCTCGGCGTTGATCCCCGCAAGGCCGATCAGATGGTCCGCGGCACCGTTATCCTGCCCCACGGCACCGGTAAGACCGCCCGCGTTCTCGTTTTCGCAACGGGCGACAAGGCTGAGGCAGCAATTGCTGCCGGCGCCGACTTCGTTGGTTCCGATGACCTGATCGAGAAGATCGCCGCCGGCTGGACCGACTTCGACGCCGCCGTCGCGACCCCTGACCTCATGGGTAAGGTTGGCCGTCTTGGCAAGGTCCTGGGTCCGCGTAACCTGATGCCGAACCCGAAGACCGGTACCGTGACCGCTGATGTCACCAAGGCCGTCAACGACATCAAGGGCGGCAAGATCGACTTCCGCGTCGACAAGCACTCCAACCTGCACTTCATCATTGGCAAGGTTTCCTTCGACGCCCTCAAGCTGGCGGAGAACTACGCCGCCGCCCTGGAAGAGGTTCTTCGCCTCAAGCCGTCCGCTTCCAAGGGCCGGTACATCCAGAAGGCCACCGTTGCCACCACGTTCGGCCCGGGCATCTCGGTTGACCCCAACGTCACCAAGGTCCTGACCGAGGTCTAATCGCAGCCGCCGTTCAGTCGGCAGCAGCACCAGGTAGTTGGAAAGACCGTCCCGCATTCGCGGGGCGGTCTTTCCTGCGTTCCGGCCCCGGATACGCTGTCCCGGTGACGACAGCGCCCTGGCAGATCGAACGCCTTCAGCTGCCTGGGCGCATTGGTGCTCCCGACGGCGGGGACCTCCTCGACGCCGGTGACCTCCTCGACGTCGGAGAATGATGCGATGAGCTGACACCGCGGACCCGGGGAACCCTCGACCGGTCCACGCCTCCTGAGGCCGGGTTGTCATTCTGGCGGGACGACGGCTGCCAGCGGATCCAGCTATTTTTCGTGGGCCAGGAAGGCCGGGTGGCAGTCCGGTCCTGGGTCCGCTGTGAACTGCGGGACAACCTCTGCAGCGCTGGTGACCTGGAGCGCCCGCTGCCCGGAACGGTATGCCGGACAGCTCCCCGTGCTGATGTCCCCGATGAGCGCGGATGCCCCCACGGGCGGCCTCAGCCACGATCCGGAGCAATGTGATGTAGCACGGGTGCGCCATATCGAGGACACCCGGCAGCGCGCCGGCTTGGCGTCCCTCGTGGCAGCCGCCCGGCACCGGGGCAGCGGAAAACGGGCACATGCCCGCCATCAGTGTTGCCCTGGACGTCCGGGCCGCCGGCCGGGACAGGGACTGGCAGTGGACCGTCAGCGCCGCCTGGAGCGCAAAAAAGGTTGCGCCGCCCATTTTTGGCGGAACAAATTTTGTCGAACATGCTGATGGAACGGCAGCCCAAACCGGCATATGCTGGCGGTGGTAGCCCGGTTTTCGCCGGGTTTCCGGCGCCCATGGATGGCAGAACAGCTGGGGATGATGCCCGTGATGGCAAATGACGTACGGATAGAACAGCTGTGGATTCCCGATTCGCTGGACGGCGCGGACGCTGCCGACTTCATAACCGCGGTCGAAGTCGGACGCAGGGTGCGGATGCAGACGTGGGGGAGTGACGACCTCGCGTACGCGCCGCAGGAGAAGTTGCTCGAGATGGCTGACCCTTACGAGCGCCAGGTCATTCTGGTGGCCAGGGTGGACGGGGACATCGTCGGAACCGTCGACATTGCCTTGCCTCTGGCGGACAACCTGGACCTCGCGGAGTTCGCCCTGGATATTCTGCCGGAATTCCAAGGGCGGGGCGTGGGCAGGCGACTGCTGGAGGCTGCCGAGCACTTCGCCCGGGGCGAAGGCAGGCACACCATCCTGATTGACACGAACCATTCGCGCGCCTCCCTGGGTGAGAGCGGCGCCGGGCAGCTGGTTCCCGGCGCCGGCCTGGGCTTCGTGCCAATGAACAGCCGGGAGGTCGAATTCGCCCGCCACAGCGGCTATACCCTTCAGCACATCGAACAATTCAGTGCCTGCACTCTGCCCCTGGACAGCGTGCTCGTGGAGGAGCTGCACACCGAGGCCCAGGAAGCCAACGCAGGCCGCTACCGCCTGCACCACTGGACAGATCAGTGCCCGGATCAATGGCTTGAGGCCGTCGTGAAGCTCGAAAACAGTGCGGGCGAAGACGGCGTGCCGGGGGCCGATGACACGGATATGGTGTTCGACGGCGGCATACTCCGCGAGGCGGAAGAGGTCGCCATCGCGCAGGGCCGCCGGACGGTGGTCACCGCCGTCGAGGAGATCGCCACCGGCGAGCTCGTTGGACTGACGACGATCAGCGTCCTCGCCCTCAGGCCCGATGTCGTCTTCCAGGATGACACCGTGGTCCTGCGCCAGCACCGGGGGAACAAGCTGGGCCTGCTGATCAAGGTCGCAAACATGGAACGGCTAGCCGAGCAGTTCCCGGGCGCCCGGGTCCTCTACACCTGGAATGCGCCGGAAAACCGGTACCTGCTCAAGGTCAACCAGCAGCTGGGGTTCACCACAGCCGGAGTCACGGGCCTCTGGCAAAAGGAACTCCCGGACTTCGGGCCCAGCACCAGCTGAACGGGGCACCCGGGGTCCGATTTGGAACACCCGCCCCGATTCGCGTAGGCTGGGTGAACCAAAGACCGTCGGTTGTTGGAAATTCACTCTCCCAGGCAAGGCTCACTTCTGCAGTCGCGCCGGGAGGGCCAGTGGATCTCCAGACGAAGGACCCTGAACAGAGGGCGGCCGGCGCAGGTGAACGAAGCAAAGCTCCGCAGTCATGGACTGCGTCGAGACAAGCCCCGTGCATCTGCGCGGGGCGTTTTTAGTTTTTAGCTCTTTTGAGCGGGGACCGGGACTCACCGGCACTATCCCCGGAAGGAGGGTTATGGCAACGCCTAGCAAGGTTTCAGCAGTAGCTGAGATCACTAACGATTTCAAGGAATCGAACGCCGCTGTCCTGACCGAATACCGTGGGCTCACCGTTGCACAGCTCAAGCAGCTGCGTGTCTCGCTCGGCCAGGACACCAAGTTCTCGGTCGTCAAGAACACCCTGACCGCCATTGCAGCCAAGGAAGCTGGTGTCGAAGCATTCGACGGCCAGCTCGCCGGCCCCACTGCAATCGCGTTCATCAAGGGTGACGCAGTTGCCGCTGCCAAGAGCCTGACGGATTTTGCCAAGACCAACAAGCAGCTGGTTATCAAGACCGGTTACTTCGAGGGCAAGGCTCTGAACGCCAGCGAAGTTGCTGCCCTGGCAGCACTCGAGTCCCGCGAGCTGCAGCTCGCCAAGGTTGCAGGCATCCTCAAGGCTCCTGCTGCCGCCGCTGTTCGCATCATCGACGCACTGCGCCTCAAGCTTGAAGAAGAGAACGGCGCACCGGCTGAAGCCGAAGCGCCCGCCGCTGAAGAAGCCCCGGCCGCCGATGCAGCAGTTGAAGCTCCGGCTGACGCCGCAGCCCCCGAAGAGAACTAACTCTCTAAACCAGACTCCGGTGCGAGGGCACGGCTCCGGCCGCCGAGCACCACTATAGGAAGGACGCCACACCATGGCGAAGCTCACCAACGAAGAGCTCATTGAAGCTTTCAAGGAACTGACCATCATCGAACTCTCTGAGTTCGTAAAGCTCTTCGAAGAGACCTTCGAAGTTACTGCTGCTGCTGTTGCTGTTGCTGGCCCCGCTGCCGGTGCCGCTGCAGAAGAAGAAGAGCAGACCGCATTCGACGTCATCCTGGAGCACCCGGGCGACAAGAAGATTGCAGTCATCAAGGAAGTTCGTGCCATCACTTCCCTGGGTCTGAAGGAAGCTAAGGACGTTGTTGACAGCGCTCCGAAGGCCGTCCTCGAAGGTGTCACCAAGGAAGCTGCCGAGAAGGCTGTTGCACAGCTCGAAGAAGCCGGCGCACGCGTTACCCTCAAGTAACTCACCGCTTCCGGAACTGTCCGGGAACCTTCAGTTCCCGTTCCGCTCCGGGAAACCCCGTCCACTCCGGTGGGCGGGGTTTCCTGCGTTTCGGGCGAACCAACGGCACATGAAATTCTAGAAAAGACCGTTGGCTCTCTGTTCTCCCGCGCAGGCGCGCGCCTAGACTGAGGCTTCGTGCCGACAGGCCGCCACCGTTGAGGAGCTCACACAAATGACCGACGCCAACCCCTCGCTCTCCCGCCGCGCCATGCTTGCCGCGGCCCTCGTGGGTGGCGGCACTGCCGCCGCGACGCTGGCCGGAGCCCCGGCCGCCCAAGCCGGCCCTGCATCAGCCCGGAAGCGGTTCACGCTGACCGTGCTGGGCACCACCGACCTGCACAATAATGTCTTCAACTGGGATTACTTCAAGAACCTGCCGTACGCCGATACCGCGGGAAACAAGATCGGCATTGCGCAGGCATCCACCCTGATCAAAGCGATGCGGACCGAACGTGGAGCCGCGAAAACACTCACCATCGACGCCGGCGACACCATCCAGGGAACGCCCCTGGCCTACTACTTCGCCAAAATCCGCCCCATTTCCGCGACGGTGACGCACCCCATGGCCCTGGCCATGAACGCCGTGGGCTACGACGCCGCCGGCCTCGGCAACCACGAATTCAACTATGGCATCCCGCTGCTGCGGACCTGGGAACGGCAGCTCGACTTCCCGCTGCTGGCCGCCAATGTCCACGACGCCGGCACCGGCCAGCGTGCTTTCACGCCCTACGTCCTCAAACGCGTGAAGACGGACAACGGCTGGCTGACCGTGGGCTTGGTCGGCTTCGTTACCCCCGGGTGCGCGCTCTGGGACCGTGACAATGTCCAGGGAAAGCTGGACTTCAACGGCATCGTGGAGGAGGCCAGGACCGTTATCCCGCAGCTTAAGGCGGCGGGCGCCGACGTCGTCATTGTCACGAGCCACTCGGGCGCAACTCCGGGCTCCTCGTACGGGGATGCCCTGCCGTTCCCGGAGAACGCCTCCACGCAGCTCGCTGAAGAGGTTCCCGGCATCGATGCCATCCTGGTCGGCCACGCCCATCTGGAGATCCCGGAACGCTTCGTCACCAACAAATCCTCCGGCAAGCAGGTCCTCCTGACCGAACCGCTCAAGTGGGGCATGCGGGTCTCTGTCATGGATTTGGAGCTAGCCAAGGACAAGGGGCAGTGGACGGTGACCGCGGCACACTCGCACCTGCTGGACGCCAAAACGGTCGATGCTGACCCCGCCGTCGTGCGTGCCGTCCGGTCCGGCCACGAGGCCACCGTGAAGTACGTCAACGAGGTCATCGGAACGTCCACTGCTCCGCTCACTACGGCTACGGCCTGTTGGGAGGACTCCGCGGCCATCGACGCGATTAACTATGTCCAGGCGATCACCATCAAGGCCGAGCTTGCCAACGGGCCGGCCGCCGACCTCCCGGTGCTCTCCATTGCTGCGGCCTTTTCCCGCTCCGTGGACGTCAAGGCCGGGCCGCTGACCATACGGGACGTCGCCGGACTGTATATTTTCGACAACACGTTGCTCTCCATCAAGGTCACTGGCGCCCAGGTCAAGGATTACCTGGAATGGTCCGCGCAGTTCTTCCAACCGGTCACCACCACAACGGCCCGCGCTGCTGATGTCACCAACGCGGTCACCGCCGCAGCACCGGGAGGGACACCGGATTACAACTACGACGTCGTCTACGGCCTCGACGCACCGTTGAACTACGAGATCGACCTCGCTAAGCCAGTGGGGCAGCGCATCACCGGGCTGACCTACGGCACCGGGGCCCTCCGGATGGACCAGGAATTCGCCCTGGCCATCAACAACTACCGGCAGAGCGGCGGCGGCAACTTCCCGGCCGTGAAGACGGCTCCGGTGCTCTCCAACAGCCAGCAGGAAATCCGGCAGCGGATCATCGACTTCGTTGTGGACCGCGGCACACTGGATGTGGCCGTCTTTAGCCAGGCCAACTGGCGGCTCACGGTCAACGGAGCGGCCCTCACCATCACCCCGTAGCGGGATTTAACCCGGCCGGGCTAAGTCCCGTCTAGCCCGGTTCGGAGATGTCCGCGACGACGGCGTCGAGGGCGGCGGTCAGGGCGTCTGCGTCCACGAAGGCGCTGTAACCGTGGTCGCCCGCGCCCAGGGAGATCCTGCGCCCGGCGATGCTCCGGTCCGCGTAAACCGGCCAGGCACCGGTACTTCCAAGCGGTGTGATGGAGCCGCGCTCGTAGCCGGTCGCTTCCAGGGCGACCTCCGCCGCCGGAAGTGACAGCTTGTTCACGCCGACCAGGGCACGGAGCTTGGGCCAGGAAATCTGCCGGCCGCCCGGGATGAGGGCGAAGAGGAACCTGCCGTCCTTGCGCTTGACCACAAGGGACTTCACGATATCTTCCTCTCGGATTCCGAGTATCCGGGCCGCTTCCACGAGGCTGCTGGCGGCGGGACGCTCCACGAGCTGAACGTCCACGCCGCGGGCAGCGGCGTCCGCCAGAAACCGTTCCCGGCCGTTCCCGGCCGGAGCCGCCGGGACCGCTGGCCGCCCCTGCGTGGTCAGCCACGGCACCGTCCGGAACGGCACCGTCAGGCACGGCGGGGCCCGTCATGGGGATCAGTCGCGGAACAGCAGGAGCGCTTCGCCTTGGCCGCCGCCGCCGCAAAGGGACACAGCAGCCTTGCCAGCGCCGCGCCGTTTCAGTTCGTGCGCTGCATGCAGGGCCAGCCGGGCACCGGAGGCGCCGATCGGGTGGCCCATGGCGATGGCGCCGCCGTGGATGTTGCACTGCTCAAGCGGGTAGGCGAGGTCCTTGAGTGACTGCACGGCGACGGACCCAAAGGCCTCGTTGATTTCGATGAAGTCCAGATCCGTGGCGGACCAGCCGGCTTTGTCCAGGGCGCTCTTGATGGCGTTGGAGGGCTGGGAGTGCAGGGAGTTGTCCGGGCCGGCCACCTGCCCGGGCTTGCCGACGACGGCCAGGTACTCAAGGCCGTTGTCCTCGGCGAATTTCCGGGAGGACAGCACCAGGGCGGAGGCGCCGTCGGACAGGGGAGAGGAATTGCCGGCGGTGATGGTGCCGTCCGTGACGAACGCCGCCCGCAGGCCCGCCAACGAGTTCACGGTCGTGTCCGGCCTGATGCCCTCATCCGCGGACAGCACAATGGGCTCGCCTTTGCGCTGCTTCACGCTGATCGGAGCAATTTCGCCGTCGAAAACGCCGTCCTTGGCGGCCCGGGCGGCGCGCTGGTGGGACGCTGCTGCCACCTCGTCCTGGGAGGTCCGGTCAATGCCCAGCGTCAGGTTCTTTGCCTCGGTGGACAGGCCCATGGACTGCCCGTCGAAGGCGTCGGTCAGTCCGTCGTGGGCGGCGGCGTCGAGGGCCTGGATGGACCCGTAGGTCCAGCCCTGCCGTGATCCAGGGAGGAGGTGCGGAGCTCGGGTCATGGATTCCTGGCCGCCGGCGACCACGACGGTGGCATCACCGCTGCGGATCATGCGGGCCGCATCGATCACGGCGGTCAAGCCGGACAGGCAGACCTTGTTGATGGTCAGCGTCGGGACGTTCCAGCCGATCCCGGCGCCGATGGCGCTCTGGCGGGCGGGATTCTGGCCGGCGCCGGCCTGCAGCACCTGGCCCATGATCACCGAGTCCACCTGCTCGGCCTTCACTCCACCTGCAGCCAGGGCCGCTCGAATCGCGTGGGAGCCGAGTTCCACGGCGGTGAAGCTCGCAAGCTGACCGTTGAGGCGTCCCTGGGGAGTGCGTGCGGCGGCGAGGATGACAACATCATTGTTGTCTGCAGAGTTGCTCATGGTTTTCTCTTCCAATCGTGAACGATGTACAGCAAGGCTATCGCGATGCCAGTGGCCGGGCCATTGTCCTGTTGCCGGCAGAGAGCCGCAGCCGGGCCGCGGCCGGAATGGGGCGGGGATCGGGGGCGGGGGAGTGTGCTTGCAATCCCGCGCGAAGTGGGGTAGACAAGTAGGTTGCTTTGCCGTATCGTAGATATTTGCGTCTTCCCTGTTTACCTTCAGCCTTCATATAGCGGTGGGCTTAGCCTGGCAGCTGCGCCATCAATGTGCCGTCTACAACGTGCACCACCCATGGCCAGCGCGGGTCCCGGGTCATATAGCGGAACCGGATTGGTAGCACTGCGGAGTCACTCCGCAGGGTGCATAACGGGGGAGATCTGACAACGCCTGAAGGTCTGTGGAAGGATCCCTCTTGGTCGCCTCGAGCACCTCTAATGTAAACAACGCTGCAACCGCTATCAACGCCGACAGCACCGACGGTGCAACCCGCCGGCTCTCATTCGCAAAGATTCACGAACCTCTTGACGTTCCGAATCTGCTTGCCCTGCAAACGGACAGCTTTGACTGGCTGGTCGGAAACGAACGCTGGCAGGCCCGCGTAGCCAAGGCCGTCGAAGAAGGCGACCTCAGCGTCGCCACCTCCTCGGGTCTGTCCGACATCTTCGAAGAGATCTCCCCGATCGAGGATTTCCAGGGCACCATGTCCCTGAGCTTCTCGGAGCCGGAGTTCGCTGATCCGAAGTACACCATGGCTGAGTGCAAGGACCGGGACGCTACGTACTCGGCTCCGCTGTACGTCAAGGCCGAATTCATGAACAACAACACGGGCGAAATCAAGCAGCAGACCGTGTTCATGGGTGACTTCCCGCTGATGACCGAGAAGGGCACGTTCGTGGTCAACGGCACCGAGCGTGTCGTCGTCTCACAGTTGGTCCGCTCCCCGGGCGCCTATTTCGAGCGCACCGCCGACAAGACCAGCGACAAGGACATCTTCACCGCGAAGATCATCCCGTCCCGCGGCGCCTGGTTCGAACTCGAAATCGACAAGCGCGACCAGGTCGGCGTCCGCCTCGACCGGAAGCGCAAGCAGTCCGTCACGGTGCTGCTGAAGGCCCTCGGCTGGACCGAAGGCCAGATTCTCGAAGAGTTCGGCCAGTACGACTCCATGCGCGCCACGCTGGAGAAGGACGCCACCGAGACCCGCGAAGACGCCTTGCTGGATATCTACCGGAAGCTGCGACCGGGCGAGCCGCCCACGGTCGAGGCTGCCCAGTCCCTGCTGGACAACCTGTACTTCAACTCCAAGCGCTACGATCTGGCCAAGGTTGGCCGTTACAAGATCAACCGCAAGCTCGGCATCGACCGCTCCCTTGGTGACAAGGAAGCGTCTGTCCTGCACGTTGAAGACATCGTCGCCATGATCAAGTTCCTCGTTGCCCTGCACGCCGGTGAGAAGACCCTCACCGGAAAGCGCGACGGCCAGGACCACGAGCTGCGCGTCGAGATCGATGACATCGACCACTTCGGCAACCGCCGCATCCGCGCCGTCGGCGAGCTCATCGAGAACCAGGTCCGCACCGGCCTGTCCCGGATGGAGCGCGTTGTCCGCGAGCGGATGACCACCCAGGACGTCGAGGCCATCACGCCGCAGACCCTGATCAACATCCGCCCTGTTGTGGCAGCGATCAAGGAGTTCTTCGGAACGTCCCAGCTGTCCCAGTTCATGGACCAGAACAACCCGCTGTCGGGTTTGACCCACAAGCGCCGCCTGTCGGCGCTTGGCCCGGGCGGTCTGTCCCGTGACCGTGCAGGCATGGAAGTCCGCGACGTCCACCCGTCGCACTACGGCCGTATGTGCCCCATCGAAACTCCTGAAGGCCCGAACATTGGCCTGATCGGTTCGCTGGCATCCTACGGACGCATCAACCCGTTCGGATTCATCGAGACCCCGTACCGGCTCGTCGCCGAGGGTGTCGTCTCCGACGAGGTCCAGTACCTCACGGCCGACGACGAAGCAGAGGTCCTGATTGCCCAGGCCAACGCTCCGCTTGATGAGAACAAGAAGTTCGCCGAAGAGACCGTCCTTGTCCGTGCCCGCGGCGGTGGAGGCGAGCCGGTTCTGGTTCCCGCCGCCGACGTCGAGTTCATGGACGTCTCCCCGCGCCAGATGGTGTCTGTGGCTACGGCCCTGATCCCGTTCCTCGAGCATGACGACGCAAACCGCGCACTCATGGGTGCCAACATGCAGCGCCAGGCCGTGCCGCTGGTTCGTTCCGAGGCGCCGTTCGTCGGCACCGGCATGGAGCGCGCCGCTGCAGTCGACGCCGGTGACGTCACCATCGCGAAGAAGGCCGGTGTGGTGACCGAGGTCTCAGCCGAGCTCGTGATCGTGCTCAACGATGACGGTACGGAAACCAACTACCGCATCAACAAGTTCGCCCGCTCCAACCAGGGCAACTGCTACAACAACCGCGTTCTGGTGAACGAAGGCCAGCGCCTGGAAGTCGGCGGCATCATTGCCGACGGCCCGGCAACGGACCAGGGCGAACTGGCCCTCGGTAAGAACCTGCTCGTGGCGTTCATGTCATGGGAAGGCCATAACTTCGAGGATGCCATCATCCTGTCCCAGCGGATTGTGGCTGAGGACGTTCTTTCCTCCATCCACATCGAGGAGCACGAGATCGATGCCCGCGACACCAAGCTTGGTGCCGAGGAAATCACCCGTGACATCCCGAACGTGTCCGAGGAAGTCCTGGCGGGCCTGGACGAGCGCGGCATCATCCACATCGGTGCCGAAGTCGAAGCCGGCGACATCCTGGTCGGCAAGGTCACGCCCAAGGGCGAGACTGAGCTGACCCCGGAAGAGCGTCTGCTGCGCGCCATCTTCGGTGAGAAGTCCCGCGAAGTGCGCGACACCTCCCTGAAGGTTCCGCACGGCGAGTCCGGCACCGTCATCGGTGTCCGCGTCTTCGACCGCGACAACGACGACGAGCTGCCCCCGGGCGTCAACCAGCTGGTCCGCGTCTACGTCGCTGCCAAGCGCAAGATCACCGACGGCGACAAGCTGGCCGGCCGTCACGGCAACAAGGGCGTCATCTCCAAGATCCTTCCGATCGAGGACATGCCCTTCCTTGCCGACGGCACCCCCGTTGATATCGTTCTGAACCCGCTGGGTGTTCCGGGCCGTATGAACGTCGGCCAGGTCCTGGAAACCCACCTCGGCTGGGTTGCCAAGACCGGTTGGAAGATCGAAGGCGAGCCCGAGTGGGTCAAGCAGCTGCCGAACCTGCCGCGCGAGAGTGGTTCGACCACTGTTGCAACGCCGGTCTTCGATGGTGCGCGCGAAGAGGAAATCACTGGTCTCCTCGATTCCACCAACGTCACCCGCGACGGCGTCCGCCTGATCAACTCCTCAGGCAAGACCCGTCTGTTTGACGGCCGCTCCGGCGAGCCGTTCCCGGATCCGATCTCGGTCGGCTACATGTACATCCTGAAGCTCCACCACCTGGTGGACGACAAGATCCACGCCCGCTCCACCGGCCCGTACTCCATGATCACGCAGCAGCCGCTGGGTGGTAAGGCACAGTTCGGTGGCCAGCGCTTCGGTGAAATGGAAGTGTGGGCGCTCGAAGCTTACGGCGCCGCCTACACGCTTCAGGAGCTCCTCACGATCAAGTCCGATGATATCCACGGCCGCGTGAAGGTCTACGAAGCCATCGTCAAGGGCGAGAACATCCCCGAGCCGGGCGTTCCTGAGTCCTTCAAGGTCTTGATCAAGGAAATGCAGTCGCTGTGCCTGAACGTGGAAGTGCTTTCCACGGACGGAACCACAATTGAAATGCGTGACTCTGATGACGCAGTCTTCACGGCTGCGGAAGAACTGGGCATCGATCTGTCTCGTGCAGAGCCCAGTTCCGTAGAAGAGGTTTAGCAGGCGTCCGGGAAAGGCAGATGCGCCCGCCGCGCTGCCTTTCCCGGGTTCCTCCCTCTTCCCGTAACCCAAGACTTCAGAATTTAGAGAACAAGAGAGAACAGGGACCATATGTCCAGCGAATCCTCCTTCGGCCTCATGCAGATCGGCCTCGCCACCGCGGAAGACATCCGTGGCTGGTCTTACGGCGAGGTTAAGAAGCCGGAAACCATCAACTACCGCACGCTCAAGCCTGAGAAGGACGGCCTCTTCTGCGAGAAGATCTTCGGCCCGTCCCGCGACTGGGAATGCTACTGCGGCAAGTACAAGCGCGTGCGCTTCAAGGGCATCATCTGCGAGCGGTGTGGCGTTGAGGTCACCCGCGCAAAGGTCCGCCGTGAGCGCATGGGCCACATCGAACTGGCCGCCCCGGTCACGCACATCTGGTACTTCAAGGGTGTCCCGTCCCGTCTGGGCTACCTCCTTGACCTGGCGCCGAAGGACCTCGAAAAGGTCATCTACTTCGCTGCCTACATGATCACGAGCGTCGACGCCGACAGCCGCCACGAAGAACTGCCCAACCTCCAGGTTGAGCACGACATCGAAAAGAAGCAGCTGATCGACAACCGCGACTCGGACATCGCCACGATCGCCCGCGACCTTGAGAACGAGCTTGCCCGTCTCGAAGGCGAAGGCGCCAAGGCTGCGGACAAGAAGAAGGCCCGCGACTCCGCTGACCGCCAGATGGCCAACGTCCGCAAGCGTGCGGATGCTGAGATCGAACGGCTCGAGCAGGTCTGGGACCGCTTCAAGAACCTCAAGGTTGCCGATCTCGAAGGTGACGAAGGCCTGTACCGGGAACTGCGCGACCGCTACGGCATGTACTTCGAAGGCTCCATGGGTGCCGAAGCCATCAAGAAGCGTCTTGAGAACTTCGACATGCAGGCCGAGTCGGACATGCTCCGGGACATCATTGCCAATGGCAAGGGCCAGCGTAAAACCCGTGCCCTGAAGCGGCTCAAGGTGGTCAACGCGTTCCTGACCACCAACAACAGCCCGCTGGGCATGGTGCTGGACGCCGTCCCGGTCATCCCGCCGGAACTGCGCCCGATGGTCCAGCTGGACGGTGGCCGCTTTGCGACCTCCGACCTCAACGACCTCTACCGCCGTGTGATCAACCGCAACAACCGGCTCAAGCGCCTGCTTGATCTGGGTGCTCCGGAGATCATCGTCAACAACGAGAAGCGCATGCTTCAGGAAGCCGTTGACAGCCTCTTTGACAACGGCCGCCGCGGCCGTCCGGTCACCGGACCGGGCAACCGTCCGCTGAAGTCCCTGTCCGACATGCTCAAGGGCAAGCAAGGCCGTTTCCGCCAGAACCTCCTGGGTAAGCGCGTCGACTACTCCGGCCGTTCGGTTATCGTCGTTGGCCCGCAGTTGAAGCTGCACCAGTGTGGTCTGCCGAAGCAGATGGCTCTTGAGCTCTTCAAACCGTTCGTGATGAAGCGCCTGGTTGACCTCAACCACGCGCAGAACATCAAGTCAGCCAAGCGGATGGTTGAGCGCTACCGCCCGCAGGTCTGGGATGTCCTGGAAGAGATCATCACCGAGCACCCTGTGCTGCTGAACCGTGCACCCACCCTGCACCGTCTCGGTATCCAGGCGTTCGAACCGCAGCTGGTCGAAGGCAAGGCAATCCAGCTTCACCCGCTGGTTTGCGGCGCCTTCAACGCGGACTTCGACGGCGACCAGATGGCAGTTCACCTGCCGCTGAGCCCCGAAGCCCAGGCGGAAGCCCGGATCCTGATGCTGTCCTCGAACAACATCCTGAAGCCGTCCGACGGCCGCCCGGTGACCCTGCCGTCGCAGGATATGATCATCGGCCTTTACCACCTGACCACCAAGCGTGTCGGTTCAGCTGGCGAAGGCAGGATCTTCTCCTCGGTGTCGGAAGCCATCATGGCGTACGACCTGCATGAGCTGCACCTGAACTCCCAGGTCAAGATCCGGCTCGAAGGCTTCGTGCCTTACGCCGGCTGGGAAGCTCCGGAAGGCTACGAGCCGGGTCAGACCGTACTCGTCCAGACCTCCCTGGGCCAGGTTCTCTTCAACGAGACCCTGCCGGCGGACTACCCGTGGGTCGAGAACGTTGCTGACAAGGGCGAACTGTCCACGATCGTCAACGATCTCGCCGAGCGCTACCCGAAGGTCATCACGGCGGCGACGCTGGATAACCTCAAGGATGCCGGTTTCTACTGGGCCACCCGCTCCGGCGTCACCGTCGCGATTTCGGACATTGAGGTTCCCAAGGACAAGCCGCGGATCCTCGCCGGTTACGAAACCATGGCCGCCAAGATCCAGGGCCAGTACGACAAGGGCCTGATCGACGACGACGAGCGTCGCCAGGAACTGATCGAGATCTGGAACAAGGCAACGAACGAGATCGCCCAGGCGATGCGTGACAGCCTGTCGCCGATGAACACCATCAACCGCATGGTCTCCTCCGGTGCACGTGGTAACTGGATGCAGGTCCGCCAGATCGCGGGTATCCGTGGCCTGGTGGCCAACCCTAAGGGCGAGATCATCCCGCGTCCGATCAAGTCCTCCTACCGCGAGGGCCTGTCGGTGCTGGAATACTTCATCGCCACGCACGGTGCCCGTAAGGGACTGGCTGACACCGCGCTTCGTACCGCCAACTCGGGTTACCTGACCCGCCGTCTGGTCGACGTATCGCAGGATGTTATCGTCCGGGAAGAGGACTGCGGCACCGAACGCGGCCTCATGACCGCGATCGCCGTGGCCGACGCCAACGGTGAGCTGGTTTTGGACGAGAACGTCGAGAACAGTGCGTACGCCCGGACCCTGGCCGTGGATGTCGTTGACTCCAAGGGCAAGGTTCTGGCAGCCGGCGGCACCGACTGCGGCGACGTCGTCATTGCCGAACTGTTCGCTGCCGGTATCACCGAGGTCAAGGTCCGCTCCGTACTCACCTGTGAGTCCAGCGTCGGCACCTGCGCCCTGTGCTACGGCCGTTCGCTTGCCACGGGTAAGACTGTGGACATCGGTGAGGCCGTCGGTATCATCGCCGCACAGTCCATCGGTGAGCCGGGTACCCAGCTGACCATGCGTACGTTCCACACCGGTGGTGCTGTTTCCTCCAGCGGCGGCGACGATATCACCCAGGGTCTGCCCCGTATCCAGGAGCTCTTCGAAGCCCGTACTCCGAAGGGTGTTGCGCCGATTGCTGAAGCAGCCGGCCGCATCACCATCGAAGAGTCCGAGCGCCAGATGCGCCTGGTCATCACCCCGGATGACGGATCTGAAGAGATTGCCTACCCGGTGCTGCGCCGTTCACGTCTTCTCATTGAAGACGGCGACCACGTCAGTGTCGGCCAGAAGCTCATCAACGGTCCGGTCGACCCCAAGCAGGTGCTGCGCATCATGGGCCCCCGTGCCGCGCAGAAGTTCCTCGTCGACGAAGTCCAGGGCGTGTACCGCAGCCAGGGCATCGGTATCCACGACAAGCACGTCGAGGTTATCGTCCGCCAGATGCTGCGCCGCGTCACGGTCATCGAGTCCGGCGAATCGGACCTGCTGCCCGGCGAGCTCGCCGAGCGCAGCCGCTTCGAAGATGCCAACCGCCGCGTTGTGTCCGAGGGCAAGACGCCGGCTTCCGGCCGTCCCGAGCTCATGGGCATCACCAAGGCCTCCCTGGCGACCGAGTCCTGGCTGTCCGCAGCTTCCTTCCAGGAAACCACCCGCGTCCTGACGCAGGCGGCCATGGAAGGCAAGAGCGATCCGCTGCTCGGCCTCAAGGAAAACGTCATCATCGGTAAGCTCATCCCGGCCGGCACGGGTCTCCCGCGCTACACCGAGGTCACAGTGGAACCGACTGAAGAAGCGAAGGCCAACCTGTTCACCGGCCCCAGCGCGTTCAGTGACTTCTCCTACGATTCCCTGGGCGGCGACGGAGCTCCTGAGTTCCACGCCATTCCGCTGGATGACTACGACCTGGGCAGCGACTTCCGCTAGCGGGCAGGGCGTTCCCTGACGTGTTGCGTTCCGCACCACGCAGGAACCCGGCCGCCCTGCCTTTACCGGCCGCTGAGTGACTGAAAGGCCCCGTTCCCACCTCGGTGGGGGCGGGGCTTTTCCGGTCCTGGACCCCGCCGATTAAGGGCTGGGACTTGCCCGTGGTAGGCTTGGTACTAATTGTTATTGTGGCAGTGGATGAGTGCGCCGGTGCAGCTGAAAGGCTGAACCAGGACGACGTTTCCGGTTTGCACGGTTCTTGTGCAGCGTATGCCACATTTTCGCATGCCTAGGGGCAATCCGGGGAGCAATCCACGGACCCCGGCGTGCGGCCCGACTATTAAGGCTTCGCCCAGCTGCTCTGGAGATCTTCAACGCTCGAGCGGCGGGGCGCAGCGACGAGAGAGCGGCTGCCAACGGCCGCTCCGGATAAAACGGAGAACACGAGAGTGCCTACGATTAACCAGCTGGTCCGCAAGGGCCGCACGCCGAAGGTCAAAAAGACCAAGGCCCCCGCGCTTAACGGCAGCCCGATGCGCCGCGGTGTTTGCACCCGCGTGTACACGACGACCCCGAAGAAGCCGAACTCGGCTCTGCGTAAGGTTGCGCGTGTTCGCCTCAACGGCGGCGTTGAAGTGACCGCGTACATCCCCGGTGTAGGCCACAACCTGCAGGAGCACTCCATTGTGCTCGTCCGCGGTGGTCGCGTTAAGGACCTCCCGGGTGTCCGTTACAAGATTGTCCGTGGTGCCCTCGATACCCAGGGTGTCAAGAACCGTAAGCAGGCTCGTAGCCGCTACGGCGCAAAGATGGAGAAGAAGTAATATGCCTCGCAAGGGTCCGGCCCCCAAGCGGCCGCTAGTTCTAGATCCCGTTTACGGTTCCCCGCTGGTCACCCAGCTCATCAACAAGGTCCTCGTTGACGGCAAGAAGTCCACCGCGGAGCGCATCGTTTACGGTGCCCTCGAAGGTGCTCGGGCCAAGTCCGGCGGCGACCCCGTTGCGGCCCTCAAGAAGGCCATGGAGAACGTCAAGCCTTCCCTCGAGGTCCGCTCCCGCCGCGTCGGTGGCGCAACCTACCAGGTTCCGGTTGAGGTCAAGCCGGGCCGCTCCACCGCCCTCGCACTCCGCTGGCTGGTCGGCTACTCCAAGGCCCGCCGCGAGAAGACCATGACCGAGCGCCTCCAGAACGAGATCCTGGATGCCTCGAACGGTCTCGGTGCCGCTGTGAAGCGCCGCGAAGACACCCACAAGATGGCCGAGTCCAACAAGGCCTTCGCACACTACCGCTGGTAATACTTCCCGCACGCCGCCGGCTCAACCGAGCCGGCGGCGGACGTGCAGTCCATCCGAAAGGGAGACACCGTGGCACAGGACGTGCTTACCGACCTTAGCAAGGTCCGAAATATCGGCATCATGGCCCACATCGATGCCGGCAAGACCACTACTACCGAGCGCATCCTGTTCTACACGGGTGTGAACCACAAAATCGGCGAAACGCACGACGGCGCTTCGACGACCGACTGGATGGAACAGGAAAAGGAACGCGGCATCACCATCACGTCTGCCGCCGTGACCTGCTTCTGGGAAAACAACCAGATCAACATCATTGACACCCCCGGCCACGTGGACTTCACGGTTGAGGTTGAGCGCTCCTTGCGCGTCCTCGACGGCGCAGTTGCCGTGTTCGATGGCAAGGAAGGCGTGGAGCCGCAGTCTGAGACTGTCTGGCGCCAGGCTGACAAGTACAACGTCCCGCGCATCTGCTTCGTCAACAAGATGGACAAGCTCGGCGCTGACTTCTACTTCACCGTCGACACCATCATCAGCCGCCTCGGAGCCAAGCCCCTGGTCATGCAGCTGCCTATCGGCGCCGAGAACGACTTCGTCGGCGTCGTCGACCTCCTGTACATGCGTGCACTGGTCTGGCCCGGCGACTCCAAGGGTGACGTCACCATGGGTGCGAAGTACGAGATCCAGGAGATCCCGGCTGACCTCAAGGAAAAGGCCGAAGAGTACCGCGCAACGCTCGTTGAGACCGTCGCAGAGTCCTCCGAAGAGCTCATGGACAAGTATCTCGAGGGTGAAGAAATCACCGAAGACGAGCTCAAGGCCGGCATCCGCAAGATGACGATCAACTCCGAACTGTACCCGGTCTTCTGCGGCTCGGCCTTCAAGAACCGCGGCGTCCAGCCGATGCTTGATGCTGTTGTCGATTACCTGCCGAACCCGCTCGACGTCCCGCCGATGATCGGTCACGATCCCCGCGACGAAGAGAAGGAACTGACGCGCAAGCCGTCCTCGGAAGAGCCGTTCTCGGCTCTGGCGTTCAAGATCGCTACGCACCCGTTCTTCGGTCAGCTCACCTTCATCCGCGTGTACTCCGGTCACGTTGAAGCAGGCTCCCAGGTGGTCAACTCCACCAAGGGCAAGAAAGAGCGCATCGGCAAGCTGTTCCAGATGCACGCCAACAAGGAAATGCCGGTTGACGGCGCCACCGCTGGCCACATCTACGCAGCAATCGGGTTGAAGGACACCACCACGGGCGACACCCTGTGCGACTCCAGCAACCAGATCGTCCTGGAGTCCATGAGCTTCCCGGAGCCTGTGATCTCTGTTGCGATCGAGCCAAACACCAAGGGTGACCAGGAGAAGCTCTCCACCGCCATTCAGAAGCTCTCCGCTGAGGACCCGACCTTCCAGGTCTCCCTCAACGAAGACACCGGTCAGACCATCATCGCCGGCATGGGCGAGCTCCACCTGGACATCCTGGTGGACCGCATGCGCCGCGAATTCAAGGTCGAGGCCAACGTGGGCAAGCCCCAGGTTGCCTACCGCGAAACCATCAAGCGCGCGGTTGAGCGTCATGACTACACGCACAAGAAGCAGACCGGTGGTTCAGGCCAGTTCGCGAAGATCCAGATCGCGATCGAGCCGCTGGACACGTCCGATGGTGAGATGTACGAGTTCTCGAACAAGGTCACCGGTGGCCGTATTCCGCGTGAATACATCCCGTCGGTTGATGCCGGCATCCAGAGTGCGCTGAACGACGGCGTCCTGGCCGGTTACCCGGTGGTCGGCATTAAGGCGACGCTGATTGACGGCGCGTACCACGATGTCGACTCCTCGGAAATGGCGTTCAAGATCGCCGGCCGTATGGCTTTCAAGGAAGCTGCACGCAAGGCGAATCCTGTCCTGCTCGAACCGCTGATGGATGTCGAGGTCCGCACCCCTGAGGAATACATGGGTGAAGTTATCGGTGACCTCAACTCCCGCCGTGGCCAGATGCAGTCCATGGAAGATGCCCAGGGCGTCAAGGTCATCCGCGCGCACGTTCCGCTGTCCGGCATGTTCGGCTACATCGGCGACCTGCGCTCGAAGACCCAGGGCCGCGCTGTGTACTCCATGACGTTCCACAGCTACGCGGAGGTCCCGAAGGCATTTGCCGACGAGATCATCCAGAAGAACCGCGGCGAGTAGTCCCCAGGGCTTCCGCAGCAACAGACTCGGCGCTTTTCCGGTGACGGAAATCCGCCTGGTGCAGACGGCCGGCTCCGGTCCGCCGGGCCGGCTGCCTGCACCGACAGACTCGAGGGACTAGTATTAGTTCCTGAATCTGCAATTTCATCAATCCAAAGCCCCCCAAGTAGACTTACTGAGGTTTCGCCGCGACAAGCGCGGTCGAAGAGTAAGTCATTTGAAAACGTTCTAGGAGGAACCTGTGGCAAAGGCAAAGTTCGAGCGGACTAAGCCGCACGTCAACATCGGCACCATTGGTCACGTTGACCACGGTAAGACGACGCTGACGGCCGCGATTTCCAAGGTGCTGTACGACAAGTACCCGACTCTCAACGAGAAGCGTGACTTCGCGTCCATTGACTCTGCTCCCGAAGAGCGTCAGCGCGGCATCACCATCAACATCTCCCACGTTGAGTACCAGACCGAGAAGCGCCACTACGCACACGTAGACGCCCCCGGTCACGCTGACTACATCAAGAACATGATCACCGGTGCTGCTCAGATGGACGGCGCGATCCTCGTGGTTGCCGCTACTGACGGTCCGATGGCTCAGACCCGTGAGCACGTTCTGCTCGCCCGCCAGGTTGGTGTTCCCTACCTGCTGGTGGCCCTGAACAAGGCTGACATGGTCGATGACGAGGAACTCCTCGACCTCGTTGAAATGGAAGTTCGTGAGCTCCTGAGCTCACAGGGCTTCGATGGCGACGAAGCACCGGTTGTCCGCGTTTCTGGCCTGAAGGCACTCGAAGGCGACCCGGAGTGGGTCAAGTCCGTTGAGGACCTGATGGCTGCCGTCGACGAGTCCGTTCCGGACCCGGTTCGTGACCGCGACAAGCCGTTCCTGATGCCGATCGAAGATGTCTTCACGATCACCGGCCGTGGCACCGTTGTTACGGGCCGCGCCGAGCGTGGAACTCTCGCCATCAACTCCGAGGTCGAGATCGTCGGCATCCGCCCGGTCCAGAAGACCACGGTGACCGGTATCGAGATGTTCCACAAGCAGCTCGACGAAGCATGGGCCGGCGAGAACTGTGGCCTGCTGCTTCGCGGTCTGAAGCGTGACGATGTTGAGCGCGGCCAGGTTGTCGTCAAGCCGGGTTCCATTACCCCGCACACCGACTTCGAGGCTAACGTCTACATCCTCTCAAAGGACGAAGGCGGACGTCACAACCCGTTCTACTCCAACTACCGCCCGCAGTTCTACTTCCGCACCACGGACGTAACCGGCGTTATCACCCTGCCGGAAGGCACGGAAATGGTTATGCCCGGCGACAACACTGAGATGACCGTTGCGCTCATCCAGCCGATCGCCATGGAAGACGGCCTCGGCTTTGCTATCCGCGAAGGCGGCCGCACCGTTGGTTCAGGACGCGTCACCAAGATCATCAAGTAGTTCTTGCTGATCAGAGTTTGCTGCTGACCGGAACGGCCGTCTGACGGTCGCCGGAACGCAAGGAACAGCCCCGCTGCACTCGCAGCGGGGCTGTTCTTTTTGGTGCCGGGACCACGGAGCCCCTGCCCGGTGCTATATTTTATCTAGTCATTGGAGATACTAAGGCTGGGCGGGTACGGACAGCCGGAACTACGAAGGACCACTATGTCGACCGCTGTCTCTCTCCTGCTGGTGCTTTTGTTGCTGGCGGGAGCGCTCCTGTTGGGCAGGCGCTGGGGGGAGGAGCGGGAAAAGACCCGGTCCGGAGCAGCTACCAGCAGCTCCTTCGCCGCCGGCTACCGCGCCGGCCACGTCCAGGGGTGGGCCGACAGCCGTGCGGCAGAAACTCCCGGAGCGCCGGCTCCCGTATCCGCGCCGGCTCCCGTATCCGCGCCGGCTCCCGTATCCGCGGCGGCTCCCGTCCCGCCACGCCGGCAACCGCCCGTCGACCGGCCGGTTCCAGCCCTCCGGCCCGGAGTGCCCCCGTTCCCACAGTCGCGCCCGGTCTCCCGGGAACAGCGTCCACCGCTGCCGGCGCCCCGGCGTCCGTTGGTGCCTCCGCTTCTGCCCGCTAAGGACCACGCCGCGGACCGGGCCGCCCGCAAGGAGAAGCGGGATCGGCAGAACATCAATATCACCCTCTACGTCGCGAGCCTGCTGCTGGTGGCTGCCGGCGCCCTTTTCATCGGTGCCGCGCTTCCAGCAGCACTCCGATTCGCCGGCGTCGCGGTCATCACCGCTCTCTTTTATGCCGCCGGCCTCATCCTGCACGCGCAGGCTCCCCGGCTCCGTCCCGCCGCCGTCGCCTTCGCGGGCACCGGCCTCGCGCTGATCCCGCTGGCCGGCCTGGCCATGTTCAACCTCACCTTGCACAACGGACCAGCGGCCTGGCTGATCAGCTCGGTGGTCGGCACAGCGGCATATGTCAGCGCCGCAGTCCGGATGGACAGCAAGGTCCTCGCGTACCTGTCCCTGACGTTCGTGGTTTCTACGACCTGGTCCGGAATCGCCGTCCTGGGCGGTGCGCTCGTTTGGTACTTCGTGGTGCTGATCGCCGTCGCGCTGCTGCTGACGCTGCTGGCGCTGACCCGTCCGGGATGGGTTCCATCGGTGTATCTGAAACCGCTCAAGGACCTGCACCCCTTCGTGGTCCAGGCGGTTGCCGCGGCGGGAACGTTCCTGCCCGCACTTCTGAGCAGCGGTGAATATGCGTTCGTCATGTTGCTGTCCGGAGCGTATTTCGCCTTGATCGCCGCACTGCCGCAAAGCCGTTTCCGCGTCGCCCACTACTACGGGGCACGGGTCAGCCTCACCGTGGCGGCGGCCGCCGCTGCCTGGGCGGCGACGGGCGGGGTGCAGTGGATGATCCTGGCCGCTGTGCTGCTGGCGGCGTTCCAGGCAGTGCTGGTGGCTTCCGGACGGGATGTGGTTGCCCCTGCGCTGCTGGGACCGGCCGGCCGCCGGCGCACGGATGCCCTCGGCACGTTCGGGCTGCAATTGCTGTTAACCCTGGTGTGGGGTGCAGCGGCCTGGTTCGAAGCCGCAGCCGGCGCCCCCGCCGGTGCCGGCGTTCCGCTCTGGGTGCCGCCGCTGCTGGCTCTGCTGACCGGCATGGTCCTGGCTGTCCGGCTGAGCGGAGTGGCGGAATGGGGGCCGCCGGCCGCCCTCGTCGTCTCCGCGGCCGGTATGGACACGGCGGGCGGCTGGGCCCCGGCCGGGTTTCTGATCTCAGCCGCGGTGTTCTGGACCGTCAGATCGCGGCCGGCGGCCCAACCCTTGCGTCTGCACTTCGTTCTCGCGGCCCGCATTGCCGTGTCGCTTGCTTTTCCGGCAGTCGCCGCGGCGGTCACCAGTGCGTCCCCCGCGGCGCTGCCGGTAGTGTCCGCCTTCCTGCTCGGGCTCCTGGCGCAGCAGCTGACCACGGCCGTCCTCGTCCGGACGGGCGTGGCCGCGCCGGGTCCCAACATCACGCTGGCAGCGTTTACGCTCGCGGCTGTCCCCACTCTCGCAGCGGTGGCCCTCACCGATACGACGCAGGGGAGGGCGTACACCGGCGCAGCCATCGTGCTTCAGCTCCTCGTCGGCCTCGGCATCGGCCTGGCACTGCCGGGTGCAGCGGCTCGTTCGCCGTGGCGGCCCGGCGTTCCAGAGCTGCTGCCCGTCGGGATGGCGGCAGTGCTTTCCGGCATGGCATTCACCGGTGTCTCAGTCACGGCCGGCAACATCAGTCTGGCCCTGACGCTCCTCTATCTGATCATGACGGCGCTGCGGCGCGGATCGCTGCGCCAGCGCTGGTGCTACTGGTGGCTGGCGCGGGGGGTCGGCACGCTCCTGGTCCTGACGGGATACCACCAGCTCCGGCGGGCTACGGGCCCGGTGTTGGTCGGCGGCGAGGAACTCGCCAGCGCCGCCGTCGCCGTGGTGGTTCTTGGCTTGCAGCTGACGTTCCCGCTGCTTGCAGCTGCCCGGGGCCGGGCCCCGCGCGGCGTGCTCGCTGACACCGCCGTCGTGCTGGTGCTGCAGGGCGCAGGCCTTGCTGTCCTGAGGTCCGCCCGGCCGCACGACGTGGGGTCCTGGCAGGTGACCGGCGTTGTCGTCCTTATCGCCCTCAGTGCTGCGGCAGCCGGGTTCGTGTTGCGCACCCGGCCGCCGGCTGCGGTCTTCGCCCCCGCGGCGCTGGCGGGGCTGTTGCTGGCGCGGACCGGTTCTGCGCTCGACGTCGAGCTTGTTTTGGGTGTCTTTTCAGTATTCAGCGCCATGATGGTGGTGGCCGCCGCCCAGCGCACGGCCAAGGGGAGTTACTTCGCTGCCGCCCGGGTACTGACTCTGGCTTTGGCGCTAGTGCTCAGCTACGACGCGGCCGCTTCCGTCACGGCCGTGTCCCTGGTAGGCGGGCTGGCCCTCGCAGCCCAGCATGGGATCCGTTGGTTCATGCGGTCCCTGCTGCAGGCGGTGCCCTTCCAGCAGGCTGCGGTATGGATTACGCTCGCTGGCCAGGCGGTGCTTCCCGCGGGGTACCTGGTGGCAGCACCGGACGACGGCGGCCGCTGGGTGGTCCTGCTGCTGGTGGTTCTCCTGCTGGTTTCCGCAGCTGTGGCAAGCCGCGTGTTTCTGGCGCGGGGAGCGGCCTACCTTATGGTCTACGCGGCCGTGTTCGGCACGGTGGCGCTGGGGCCCGGCCTGCAGTTTGCCGCCGGAGCATCCGCCGGCGGCGTCCTGGACCGGCCCTTGTTGGATTACGACGGGGTGGTGGAGGTACTGCTCGTGCTGGCCGCGGCTGCGGCCGGGGCTGGTGCGCTGCTGCGCCGGAAGCGGCGGGATGACGTTGAGCGCTGGCTTTGGCTTGTTGGCGCCGGCGGGTTCGCCGGAGCCGGCCTGGCGCTGGCGCAGGGTGCCTCCGGCTGGTTGGTCGCGGCCGCGGTCCTGGCCTGCGCCGCGGTCCTGTTCACAGCCTCCCACGTTGAACGGTGGTCCGTCTGCTACCCGCCGGCCGTTGCTGCCGTGCTGGTCGGCGCCACGCTGGCAGCCGCGGAATTCACCGGGCAGGTATCGGGCGTGTGGAGCAGCTACCTGCCGTGGCTGGCAGGGTGCGCCCCGGCCGGGGCAGGGCTGTACGCGGTGCGCTGGTTGCGCCGGTGGCCGCTGGCCGCGGATCCTCTCCAACGCTGGGCCCTGGCCTCCGGCGGGTTTTTGGGCCTGGCCCTCACGGCAGCCGCCGGGCTGAGGTGGGACGCGACCGCCTGGACCGGTGCCGTCCTGGCGGCCCTCGCGGCCCTGGTGTGCTGCATTGAAGCCCCCGTCGGGGGCCGCCGGGTAGCCGCGGAGCTGGGCGCCTTGGCCACAACCGCGGCCGTGCAGCGCGCAGTGCTGTTCAGCGGACCCGATGCAAGCCCCGGCTGGCCCGGCTGGTTCTGGGTCCTGCAGTGGTACGTGGTCCTTGCCGCGGTGCTTGGTGCGCTGCGCCTCGCCGCCGGGAACCGCCCGGTTGCCCGGGCGGAGTGGGCCGCCGGTGCCGGCCTGCTCTCGTTGTCCGGACTGGGCATTATTTTTGGCGGGGACCCCTCGCAACAACTGTGGGTGCTGGCGGTCCTGGCCGTCCTGCTCGTGGCGGGGCTGACCGCCGGCGAGCGGTTGTTTGTCTGGTGGGGGGCGGCGGGGGTGGCGCTGTGCATTCTGTGGGCGCTGCGCCAGTACACGTTCGCTTTGCTGGCTCTCGTGGCCGTGGCGTTGATCGGAATCGCGGTCTGGCGGCTGAACCGCAGCAAACCGGCCGTGGCCGAGCCGGCACCGCAGCCGGAACCGGCGGACCACGGATAGCGTCGATCAGACGCTGATATTCTTATTTCCCTACGAAGGGAACACACCATGGGCTGGATCATTTTTCTCATACTGGCGGCCGCCGTCATCGCCGGTGTCTTCTGGGCGAAGAATCATTTCCGCGCTGAAATTGAGCGGGCCAAGCGCATCAACCGGGCCAACGGCGACAAGTAGGGGCCCGCGGGATAGCGGCCGCCGGACGCCCGTGGGCTACGTTTTGCGGGCCCTGCTGAGCGCCTGGTACCAGTAATACGAATCCTTCGGCGTGCGTTCCTGCGTGTCGAAGTCCACGTGGACCAGCCCGAAACGCTGAGAATAGCCGGCCGCCCATTCGAAGTTGTCCATCAGGGTCCAGACGTAATAGCCGAGCAACTCCACGTCCTCGGCAATGCCGCCGGGCGCCGTAGCGTCCAGGGCATGCCCCAGGTGGGATGCGATGTAGCTGATCCGGTCCGTATCCGCGAGGGGTCCGGAAACGTGGTCCGGTTCGGGAAAGCTGGCCCCGCTTTCGGTGATGTAAAGCGGGGGCAATGACGCCCCGTACCTGTCTTTCAGCTCCCTGAGCAACAGACCGAGATGGTCCGGCGCCACCGGCCAGCCGAATCCGGTGGTGGGATACTCCGGGAACTCCACCAGATGGAACGGCATCTTCAACATGGCGTCCGCGGTGCCTGCCGGGCTCTCGCCGCGCCCGCGCCCTGTCGCCACCTTTACGGGGTAGTAATAGTTCAATCCGTAGAAATCGAGGGGCTGGTGGATAGTGCGGAGGTCTGCGTCGGAAATTCTTCCCAGTGACCGGAACCAGGGCTTGGCGAGCAACGGGACCTTCGGATAGCGGCCCAGGAGGATCGGATCCGCGTAGACCCGGTTCAGTACCAGGTCGAAGATGTCGGCCAGCATCCGGTCGGTCACTGACCGGCCCGCAGGCCGCACCGGTGAATGCAGGTTGGTGACGCCTACCGCGCCCGTAACCCCCTCGGCACGCAGTGCCTGCACCGCCAGGCCATGTCCCAGGAGTTGGTGGTGGACCGCCGGAAGGGCGTCGAAGAGCAGGTCGTGGCCCGGGGCGTGGACGCCCAGGGCGTAACCGTTGAGGGTGACAGATACTGGCTCGTTGAGCGTCACCCACTGGGCCACGCGGTCCCCGAAGCGCCGGCCGGCTGCCGCACTGTACTCTGCGAACCGTTCGGCGGTGGTGCGGTTCAGCCATCCTCCGCGGTGTTCCAGGGGCAGCGGGGTGTCCCAGTGATACAGGGTGGCCATCGGCGAAATGCCGGCCTCGAGCAATTGGTCGATGAGCCGGTCGTAGAAGTCGAGACCTTCGCTGTTGAACGCTCCCGTGCCCTCCGGCTGGATCCGCGGCCAGGAGATGGAGAAGCGGTAGGAGTCGATGCCGAGCGTGCGCATCAACTCCACGTCCTCCGGGGCGCGGTTGTAGTGGTCGCAGGCTACGGCGGGGGAGTGGCCGTCCTGGATACTGCCGGGTTTCTGGACGAACGCGTCCCAGCCGGAAGGGCCGCGGCCGCCAGAAGCAAGGGATCCCTCGATCTGGAAGGCCGCCGAGGCCACCCCCAGTTGGAAACCCGGGCTCAGGCGCGCGGCGAGGGCCTGGACTGCGACGGAATCCTGGACAGTCATCCCCCTATCATCCCTACGGTGCCGGGCTAAGGCAATGACACGGCATCCGCCCCGGTTCCACCCCCGCCGTGCGCGGCGTCGATTCGCTTATGCCCGGTAAATCCGGCATACTAGATGAGTTGTTCAAGCGCTCCTTCGCGTCCCGATCCGGATAATGCCGGGTGTCAGGGTCCAAGTGGGAGACCAAACATAACCCACACCCCATGGAACTGCGGATGAGTACGCGTGAAAAGCGCGACACGCCCGACCGCGGGGGTCGGTTACGCCGGCAGGTTGAGGAACCCGGATTCTTCCGGATTCAGCTTGTGCGGCGGGTGGTAGTTACGACTTTGATTGCTTCGGCAGCCACATGCAACAGGCAAGTGAACAGAGCAGCCCTAACCGGAGCAGCACTAACTGAAAGAGAGTCAGGCGACATGGCGGGACAAAAAATCCGCATCCGGCTGAAGTCATATGACCACGAGGTCATTGACGTTTCAGCCCGGAAGATCGTTGAGACGGTCACGCGCGCAGGCGCCACGGTAGTTGGCCCTGTGCCGCTGCCGACGGAGAAGAACATCTACTGCGTCATCCGCTCTCCGCACAAGTACAAGGACAGCCGCGAGCACTTTGAAATGCGCACGCACAAGCGTCTTATCGACATCATCGATCCCACGCCCAAGGCTGTTGATTCGCTCATGCGTCTCGACCTGCCGGCCGACGTGAACATCGAAATCAAGCTGTAGGGAGGTGCTGAGAGACTATGACCGCAACCCGTAACGTAAAGGGCCTGCTGGGCACGAAGCTCGGCATGACCCAGGTCTGGGACGAGAACAACAAGCTCATCCCCGTCACTGTGGTCCAGGCTGACTCAAACGTCATCACGCAGCTGCGCAATGCAGACACTGATGGCTATGTCGCCGTTCAGATCGGCTACGGCCAGATCGATCCCCGCAAGGTCACCAAGCCGCTGGCTGGTCACTTTGACAAGGCAGGCGTCACGCCTCGCCGCCACGTCGTGGAACTGCGCACCGCAGATGCTGACTCTTACGAGCTGGGCCAGGAGCTCTCTGTAGAGCTCTTCGAAGCCGGCCAGAAGATCGACGTCGTTGGCACCACCAAGGGTAAGGGCTTCGCCGGTGTTATGAAGCGTCACGGCTTCCACGGCGTTGGAGCTTCCCACGGTGCACACAAGAACCACCGTAAGCCCGGTTCCATCGGTGGCGCATCCACCCCGAGCCGCGTCTTCAAGGGCATGAAAATGGCCGGCCGCATGGGCGCCGTTCGTCACACCACGCTGAACCTCACGGTCCACGCGGTTGACGTCGAGAAGTCGCTGCTCCTGATCAAGGGTGCCGTTCCCGGCGCCCGCGGCCAGGTCGTACTCGTACGCACCGCCGTGAAGGGAGCCTAGTTCAATGACTAGCACTGTCAAGGTTGACCTGCCCGCAGAGATCTTCGACGTACAGACCAACGTGCCGCTGTTGCACCAGGTCGTCGTTGCCCAGCTCGCTGCTGCTCGCCAGGGTACCCACAAGACCAAGACCCGCGCCGAGGTTTCCGGTGCAGGTCGCAAGCCGTTCAAGCAGAAGGGCACCGGCCGCGCCCGTCAGGGTTCAATCCGTGCTCCTCACATGACCGGTGGTGGCGTTGTCCACGGCCCCACGCCGCGTGACTACAGCCAGCGCACCCCCAAGAAGATGATTGCTGCTGCACTGCGCGGCGCTCTCTCGGACCGCGCCCGTAACGGCCGCATCCACGTCGTTGCTGAACTGGTTCCCGGCACCAAGCCGTCCTCCAGCGCTGCACAGGCAACTCTGCGAGGTGTCTCCGAGCGCAAGAACCTGCTCGTTGTCATCGAGCGCGCCAACGATGTTGCCGCACTCTCCGTGCGCAACCTCACGGATGTTCACGTTCTGTACGCAGACCAGCTGAATACCTACGACGTTCTCGTTTCCGATGACGTTGTCTTCACCAAGGCTGCTTATGAAGCATTCGTTGCTTCCAAGGCAGTGGCAAAGAACGAGGAGGATGCCAAGTGAGTGCAGCCACCCTAAAGGACCCGCGCGACGTCGTGCTTGCACCCGTCGTTTCGGAAAAGAGCTACGGCTTGATCGATGAGGGTAAGTACACCTTCCTGGTGGACCCCCGCTCGAACAAGACCGAGATCAAGCTGGCCGTGGAGAAAATCTTCAAGGTCAAGGTCGATTCGATCAACACCATCAACCGTGCCGGTAAGCGCAAGCGGACCAAATTCGGATGGGGTACCCGCAAGAACACCAAGCGTGCAATTGTGAGCCTCAAAGAAGGCACAATCGACATCTTCGGCGGTCCGCTCTCGTAGCGGAGACCACTTTAACGAGGAAATAAATTATGGGAATCCGTAAATACAAGCCGACTACCCCGGGCCGTCGCGGCTCGAGCGTAGCGGACTTCACTGAAATCACGCGGTCGACGCCGGAAAAGTCGTTGGTACGTCCCCTCCCGAAAAAGGGCGGCCGTAACAACACCGGTAAGATCACGACCCGTCACAAGGGTGGTGGCCACAAGCGCCAGTACCGTCTGATCGACTTCCGTCGCCACGACAAAGACGGCGTCAACGCCCGCGTTGCCGAAATCGAGTACGATCCGAACCGCACGGCTCGCATCGCTCTCCTCCACTACGTTGATGGCACCAAGCGTTACATCATCGCCCCGAACAAGCTGTCCCAGGGTGACACCGTAGAGGCAGGTGCCGAGGCTGACATCAAGCCCGGCAACAACCTTCCGCTGCGTAACATCCCGGTCGGTACCGTAATCCACGCAGTTGAACTGCGTCCGGGTGGCGGCGCCAAGATGGGCCGCTCCGCCGGCGCATCGATCCAGCTCGTGGCAAAGGAAGGCCGCTTCGCCCAGCTGCGGCTGCCTTCCGGCGAAATCCGCAACGTTGACGTGCGCTGCCGCGCAACCGTCGGCGAGGTCGGCAACGCCGAGCAGTCGAACATCAACTGGGGTAAGGCCGGCCGTATGCGCTGGAAGGGCGTTCGCCCGACCGTCCGCGGTGTCGCCATGAACCCGGTTGACCACCCCCACGGTGGTGGCGAGGGTAAGACGTCCGGTGGACGTCACCCCGTCAACCCGAACGGTAAGCGCGAAGGCCGCACCCGCCGTCCCAACAAAGAGAGCGACAAGCTTATTGTTCGTCGCCGTCGTACTGGCAAGAACAAGCGATAGGAGCCTGGACACATGCCACGCAGCCTGAAAAAAGGTCCTTTCGTTGACCAGCACCTCTTTGTAAAGGTAGCCAGGGAAAACGAAAAGGGCACCAAGAACGTCATCAAGACCTGGTCCCGCCGTTCGATGATCGTCCCCGACATGCTCGGCCACACGATCGCCGTACACGACGGACGCAAGCACATTCCGGTGTTTGTCACTGAGTCGATGGTCGGGCACAAGCTCGGCGAATTCGCTCCCACGCGGACATTCCGCGGCCATGTCAAGGACGACCGTAAGGGCAAGCGCCGCTAGGCGCCTGCACTTACGTCAAAGACGAGAGAAGGAAAGCAATGGAAGCCAAGGCAATTGCGCGTCACATCCGCGTAACGCCTATGAAGGCCCGGCGCGTCGTCAACCTTGTTCGTGGTAAGCAAGCGAATGAGGCTCTGGCAATTCTGAAGTTTGCCCCGCAGGCAGCTTCAGAGCCGGTATTCAAGGTAGTTCAGTCGGCAATCTCCAACGCCCGGGTCCTCGCGGACCGCGACGGCGTGGCGTTTGACGAAGGTGACCTCATCATCAGCGAAGCGTTTGTTGATGAAGGCCCGACCATGAAGCGGTTCCAGCCGCGAGCCCAGGGTCGTGCATTTCAAATCAAGAAGCGCACGAGCCACATCACCGTGGTAGTCGCTACCCCGGAGAAAGAGGAGGCTCGCTAAGTGGGACAGAAAGTTAACCCGCACGGGTTCCGACTCGGCATCACCACCGATCACGTATCGCACTGGTTTGCTGACAGCACGAAGGCCGGCCAGCGGTACAAGGACTTCGTTCGCGAAGACATCCGCATCCGCCAGCTCATGTCCACGGGCATGGAGCGCGCCGGTATCGCCAAGGTTGAAATCGAGCGCACCCGCGACCGTGTCCGAGTGGATATCCACACCGCACGTCCGGGCATCGTCATCGGCCGCCGCGGCGCAGAAGCAGACCGCATCCGCGGCGAGCTCGAAAAGCTCACGGGCAAGCAGGTTCAGCTGAACATCCTCGAGGTCAAGAACCCCGAGATGGAAGCTCAGCTTGTTGCCCAGGGTGTTGCTGAGCAGCTGACTTCCCGCGTGGCTTTCCGCCGCGCGATGAAGAAGGCCATGCAGTCCGCACAGCGTGCAGGTGCCAAGGGCATCCGCATCGCTTGCTCGGGTCGACTGGGCGGCGCAGAAATGTCCCGCTCGGAGTTCTACCGCGAAGGCCGTGTGCCCCTGCACACCCTCCGTGCGAACATCGACTACGGCTTCTACGAAGCCAAGACCACCTTCGGCCGCATCGGCGTGAAGGTCTGGATCTACAAGGGTGACGTCACCGCCAAGGAACTGGCTCAGCAGGCAGCTGCTGCTCCGTCCCGCGGCCGTGGTGCCAGCGACCGCCCGGGCCGCCCGGGTGGCGCTGACCGTGGTGACCGCCGTCGTCGTAACGACCGCCCGGCCGAGGCTGCACCTGTTGCTGCTGAAGCTCCGGCAACTGAGGCAGCACCTGCTGCTGCAGAAGGAGGACAGGCTTAAATGCTTATCCCACGTCGAGTCAAGCACCGTAAGCAGCACCACCCGGGTCGTTCCGGCGCTGCTACGGGCGGCACCAAGGTCTCCTTCGGTGAGTGGGGTATCCAGGCTCTGAGCCCGGCATACGTCACCAACCGTCAGATCGAGTCTGCCCGTATCGCGATGACCCGCCACATCAAGCGTGGCGGCAAGGTCTGGATCAACATCTACCCGGACCGTCCGCTGACGAAGAAGCCGGCCGAAACCCGCATGGGTTCCGGTAAGGGTTCTCCGGAATGGTGGGTTTCAAACGTCAAGCCGGGCCGGGTTCTCTTCGAGATCTCCGGTGTCGAGGAATCTGTCGCTCGCGAGGCACTGCGCCTGGCGATCCACAAGCTCCCGTTGAAAGCACGCATTCTGCGTCGCGAAGGTGGTGAATAGAAATGTCAGTAGGATCCAAGGAACTTGCATCCGCACAGCTGGACGGTTTCGACAACGAGCGACTCGTTGAGGAACTCCGTAAGGCCAAGGAAGAGCTGTTCAACCTGCGTTTCCAGTCCGCCACCGGCCAGCTGGAGAACCACGGCCGGCTGCGCGCGGTAAAGAAGGACATCGCCCGCATCTACACCGTTCTGCGTGAGCGCGAGCTGGGCATTCGTGCCGAGGTTGCCGCACCGGTTGTGGAAGCCAAGGAAGAGAAGAAGTCCAAGAAGGCTGCAACCAAGAAGGCCGACAAGGCTGAAAAGGTTGAGACCGAGGAGGATGCCAAGTGAGTGAAAAGGACGAGAACGTGACGGAAACTGTTTCCGCTGCAGCCAAGGCTGACGAGCGCGGTTACCGTAAGACGAAGCGCGGCTATGTCGTCTCGGACAAGATGGAAAAGACCATCACTGTCCAGGTCGAGGACCGCGTAAAGCACGCCCTCTACGGCAAGGTGCTTCGCCGCAACACGAAGATCAAGGCTCACGACGAAGAGAACAGCGCCGGCATCGGCGACCTCGTTCTCCTCGCCGAGACCCGCCCGCTCTCCGCCACCAAGCGGTGGCGTCTGGTGGAGATCCTCGAGAAGGCCAAGTAACATCTGCAGCCCCGCTGCCACGAAACCCCCGTTCCCTTTGGGAACGGGGGTTTTCCTGTGCTTGCGCGGGCCGGTCTCGAAGGGCACGTCGCGCCCGGCAACTTTCGGGCGGGCGGACGACGCCGGCGGGCCGGGTTTGCGGGGGAGCGCGGCGGCCGGCGGGACGAAAGCTTGCCGTGCAGAACGCCGTCGTCTGCGGTGCTGGCCGATTCTGACTGGCGGCCGATACATGGTAAGATTTGAGTTTGTATGGCGCCCTCTGTGCGCCGTCATTAACCTCGTAAACAAGCGTGCCACGGCATAGTGCCCCCTTGCGCCCCGATCCGTCGGAATCCGTCTGGGAAGCAAATGTTTTTGGCACGGGCGTTTAGGCCTGGTCTGGCAAAATCCAGGCAGGTCAAGAGACACCCCGATCAACCGTTCCGCAAGGCTCATTCCGTAGGAAGACTTTCGGTCTGAGAACCCGCGCGACGCAAGGAGTAAATAGTGATTCAGCAGGAGTCGCGACTCAAGGTCGCCGACAACACGGGTGCTAAGGAAATCCTTACCATTCGCGTTCTCGGTGGATCTGGCCGTCGCTACGCAGGCATTGGCGACGTAATCGTCGCTACCGTCAAGGACGCAATTCCGGGCGGCAACGTAAAGAAGGGCGACGTCGTCAAGGCTGTCATCGTCCGTACCAAGAAGGAACGCCGCCGTGCGGATGGTTCCTACATCAAGTTTGACGAGAACGCAGCTGTGATCCTGAAAGCTGACGGTGACCCCCGCGGTACCCGCATCTTCGGACCGGTTGGTCGTGAACTTCGCGATAAGAAGTTCATGAAGATCGTTTCTCTGGCTCCGGAGGTGCTTTAGTCCATGGCGAAAATCAAAAAGGGCGACCTGGTTCAGGTCATCACTGGCGCCAAGGCTGAGCGCGGCGGCGACAAGGGCAAGCAGGGCAAGGTTCTGCGCGTCTTTCCCGAGACCAACCGCGTGCTGGTCGAAGGCATCAACCGCGTAACCAAGCACACCAAGGTCGGTCAGTCGCAGCGCGGCACCAAGACCGGTGGCATTGAAGTCGTCGAGGCTTCGGTCCACATCTCCAACGTGGCTCTGGTTGACCCCTCCACCAAGAAGCCCACCCGCGTCGGTTTCCGCACCGAGACCGTTGAGCGCGATGGCGTGAAGCGCGAAGTGCGTGTCCGCGTGGCCAAGAGCTCAGGGAAGGACATCTAATGACTGAGACTCTCGAGACTCCGGCAAGCAAGATCGTTCCTCGTCTGAAGACCAAGTACGCGGATTCCATCAAGAGCACGCTCGTTGAGGAATTCAAGTACGAGAACGTCAACCAGGTTCCCCGCCTGGTGAAGGTCGTTGTGAACATGGGTGTTGGAGATGCCGCCAAGGACTCCAAGCTGATCGACGGCGCTGTCCGCGATCTGACCCTGATCACCGGCCAGAAGCCGCAGGTAACCAAGGCCCGCAAGTCGATCGCACAGTTCAAGCTGCGCGAAGGCATGCCGATCGGTGCACACGCAACTCTGCGTGGGGACCGCATGTGGGAATTCCTGGACCGTCTGGTCACGCTGGCTCTGCCGCGTATCCGTGACTTCCGGGGCCTCAGCGGCAAGCAGTTCGACGGCAACGGCAACTACACCTTCGGTCTGACCGAGCAGGTTATGTTCCACGAGATCGACCAGGATTCCATCGACCGCGTCCGCGGCATGGACATCACCGTCGTGACCACTGCCAAGACCGACGACGAAGGCCGCGCGCTGCTCAAGGCGCTTGGCTTCCCGTTCAAGACCGAAGATTAATCTAGCTACGTAAAAGGTCCGCCCGCGCCGGTACCGAACTTTGTTCGGAGACCCTGCACGGCGGAAACCGTTATGAGGAAGGGCACGAGCCCACCATGACAATGACAGATCCCGTCGCAGACATGCTCACGCGTCTGCGCAATGCAAACTCGGCATACCACGAATCAGTGTCTATGCCGTACAGCAAGCTCAAGGCACGCGTTGCCGACATCCTGAAGGCTGAAGGTTACATTGCCTCCTGGAAAGAAGAAGACGCTGAGGTTGGCAAGAAGCTGACCCTCGAGCTCAAGTTCGGTCCGAACCGCGAGCGTTCAATCGCTGGCGTTCGTCGTATTTCCAAGCCGGGACTGCGCGTTTACGCAAAGTCCACCAACCTGCCGCACGTGCTCGGTGGCCTGGGTGTCGCAATCCTGTCCACCTCTTCCGG
This sequence comes from Micrococcaceae bacterium Sec5.8, assembly GCA_039636775.1. Classification (NCBI taxonomy): domain Bacteria; kingdom Bacillati; phylum Actinomycetota; class Actinomycetes; order Micrococcales; family Micrococcaceae; species Micrococcaceae bacterium Sec5.8. The sequence continues at coordinate 3,036,289 of CP143429.1, read as the reverse complement.
CCTCTTGACTGACAAGCAGGCCGGCAAGAAGGGCGTGGGCGGCGAAGTCCTCGCTTACGTCTGGTAACGGGAAAGGAAGAGAATAATGTCACGTATTGGACGTCTCCCCATCACCGTTCCTGCCGGCGTTGAGGTCAAGGTTGACGGCTCTGTCGTCAGCGTCAAGGGTTCCAAAGGCGAGCTGAGCCACACTGTGCCCAGCCCGATCGAGGTTTCCCTGGAAGATGGCACCCTGACTGTCGCCCGCCCGAACGACGAGCGCGCCTCACGTTCGCTGCACGGCCTGACCCGCACCCTGATCGCCAACATGATCCAGGGTGTCACCGCAGGCTACGAGAAGAAGCTTGAAATTGTCGGTACCGGTTACCGCGTTCAGGCACGGGGTACTGACCTGGAGTTCGCTCTGGGCTACAGCCACCCGGTTAACATCACGGCACCGAACGGCATCACCTTTGCAGTAGAGACCCCGACCAAGCTCTCTGTTTCAGGCATCTCCAAGCAGCAGGTCGGCGAGGTTGCTGCCAACATTCGCAAGCTGCGGAAGCCGGACCCCTACAAGGGCAAGGGCATCCGTTACGCAGGCGAAGTCATCCGCCGCAAGGTCGGAAAGGCTGGTAAGTAACCATGGCGATCGCAATTAACAAGAAGCGTACGAACAAGAGCAAGTCTGCCCAGCGCAGCCGCCGCCAGCTTCGTATCCGCAAGCGCATCTCCGGAACGGCTGTACGTCCTCGTCTGGTCGTCAACCGCTCCGCACGCCACGTATTCGTCCAGGTTGTCGATGACAGCAAGGGCCTGACCGTAGCGAGCGCCTCCACTCTGGAAGCCGACCTTCGTGCATTCGACGGTGACAAGACTGCCAAGGCCAAGCGCGTTGGCGAGCTCGTCGCCGAGCGTGCCAAGGCTGCCGGTATCGAAGCAGTTGTCTTCGACCGCGGTGGTAACAAGTACCACGGCCGGATCGCCGCCGTCGCTGACGGCGCACGTGAAGGTGGGCTGTCACTGTGACCGAAAATAACGAAAAGGACAACCAGGTGACTGAAGCTGTAGCTGCTCCGGCAACTGAGACCGCTGCGCCTGCTACCACTGACAGTGCCCGTGGTGGCGCTCGTCGTGGCGAGCGTGGCGACCGCGGCCAGGGCCGTGGCGACCGTGGTGGCCGTGGTGGCCGCGATGGTGGCCGCGAAGCCGAAAAGAGCCAGTTCGTAGAGCGCGTCGTAACCATCAACCGTGTTTCCAAGGTCGTCAAGGGTGGTCGTCGCTTCAGCTTCACCGCCCTCGTCGTCGTCGGTGACGGCAACGGCATGGTCGGCGTTGGCTACGGCAAGGCTAAGGAAGTTCCTGCCGCCATCGCGAAGGGCGTCGAGGAAGCCAAAAAGTCCTTCTTCCGCGTTCCCCGCATTGGCAGCACCATCCCGCACCGCGTACAGGGTGAGGCCGCCGCAGGCGTCGTCATGCTGCGTCCGGCTTCCGCCGGTACCGGTGTTATCGCCGGTGGTCCGGTCCGCGCAGTACTGGAGTGCGTGGGCATCCACGACATCCTCTCCAAGTCGCTCGGATCTTCCAACGCCATCAACATCGTGCACGCGACTGTTGACGCGCTGAAGCGCCTCGAAGAGCCGGCAGCAGTGGCAGCACGCCGCGGCCTCCCGCTCGACGAGATCGCTCCGCCGGCAATGGTGAAGGCGCTTTTGAACCAGAAGGCAGGTGTCTGAGTCATGGCTAAGAACGTGCTCATCTCCGACGCCCAGTTGGAGATCACTCAGATCAAGTCCGCCATTGGCGGCAAGCAGAACCAGCGCGACACCCTGCGGTCCCTCGGCCTGAAGCGGATCGGGCACACCGTTGTCCGCACCGCCGACGCCGTGACCGTTGGAATGCTCAACACGGTTCCGCACCTGGTAAAGGTAGAGGAGGCGAAGTAAATGGCAGAGAAGAAAACCGCCGAAAAGGCACAGGGCGCCGCTGCTGAGAAGCAGAACGCACTGAAGGTTCACCACCTGCGTCCCGCCCCGGGTGCCAAAACCGCCAAGACCCGTGTTGGTCGTGGTGAAGGTTCCAAGGGTAAGACTGCCGGTCGCGGTACCAAGGGTACGAAGGCCCGCTACCAGATCAAGGCTGGCTTTGCCGGCGGCCAGCTGCCGCTGCACATGCGCCTGCCGAAGCTGCGCGGCTTCAAGAACCCGTTCCGGGTTGAGTTCCAGGTTGTAAACCTGGACAAGCTCAATGAGCTGTTCCCGGAAGGTGGCGCTGTCACCGTGGAGAACCTGGTCGAGAAGGGTGCCGTTCGCAAGAACCAGCCCGTCAAGGTGCTGGGCACCGGCGACATCACCGTCAAGGTTGACGTCACGGTCCACGCATTCTCGGCCAGCGCCGCAGAGAAGATTGCTGCAGCAGGCGGAACCACCACTGCCCTCTAACGGGGCGGCGGGGCAGTTGCCCGTTGCGTAAACTCCCGGCACCCGGGGCTCCGGCCCCGGGTACCGGGAGTTTTTCTGTTTTCCGGGCCCGGCGATTGTTCGCAGGGCGCGTCCACCCGTTAGACTCGGTTGTTGGGTTTATTTGACCTATCTCACACAACTTTACTTATTACTCAGGAGGACGCTTGCTTAGCGCATTTGGCCGGGCCTTTCGCACGCCTGATCTGCGACGCAAGTTGTTGTTCACGCTGGGAATCATCACAATCTTCCGCTTGGGTGCGTTCATCCCCTCGCCTGGTGTGAGCTACCAGAATGTCCAGCAATGCTTGCAGAACGGTCAGACCTCGGGCGGTATTTACCAGCTCGTCAACCTGTTCAGCGGCGGTGCACTGCTTCAGGTGTCCGTCTTCGCCCTGGGCATCATGCCGTACATCACGGCCAGCATCATCGTCCAGCTGCTCCGGGTGGTCATTCCCCGGTTCCAGATGCTCTACGAGGAAGGTGCCTCGGGCCAGTCGAAGCTGACGCAGTACACGCGGTATCTCACTATCGCCCTGGGCCTGTTGAACGCCACGACGCTGGTGTCCCTGGCCCGCTCCGGCCAGTTGCTGCCGAACTGCCAGCTCCCGATCATCCCTGATACATCCATCATCACGACCATCCTGATTATCATCACGCTGACGGCAGGAACCGGCCTCATCATGTGGATGGGCGAGCTCGTGACCGAGAAGGGCGTGGGCAACGGCATGTCGCTGCTCATCTTCACCTCGATCGTTTCCAGCTTCCCCGGCTCGCTCGGTGCCATCTGGACCTCCAAGGGCCCCGGCACGTTCTTCCTGGTCCTGGTGATCGGCCTGCTGACCGTGGCCGCAGTGGTCTTCGTGGAACAATCCCAGCGCCGCATCCCGGTGCAGTACGCCAAGCGCATGATTGGCCGGCGCACCGTGGGCGGCACCAGCACGTACATCCCCATCAAGGTGAACATGGCCGGCGTCGTACCCGTCATCTTCGCGTCCTCGATGCTGTACCTGCCGGGTCTGATCTCGCAGTTCAACCAGCCTAAGCCCGGCGAGCCTGTCGCGCCCTGGGTGGAGTGGATCAACAACAACCTGGTCCGGGGCGACCACCCGATCTACATGCTGCTCTACTTCGTCATGATTGTGTTCTTCACGTACTTCTATGTTGCGATCACTTTCAACCCTGAAGAAGTATCTGAGAACATGAAGAAGTACGGCGGCTTCATTCCGGGTATCCGTGCCGGCAAGCCGACCGCAGACTACCTGCAGTACGTGCTGTCAAGGATCACGCTTCCCGGCGCCATTTACCTGGCGTTTGTGGCACTGATCCCGCTGGTCGCCCTGGTCCTGATCAACGCCAACCAGAACTTCCCGTTTGGTGGCACCTCGATCCTGATCATGGTGGGCGTAGGTTTGGAGACCGTCAAGCAGATTGATGCGCAGCTACAGCAGCGTCACTACGAAGGGCTTTTGCGATGACGAGAATGTTGATTATCGGACCTCCCGGGTCCGGCAAGGGAACGCAGGCGGAACGCATTTCAGAGCGCCTCGGCGTTATTGCGATCTCCACGGGCGACATCTTCCGCGCCAACGTCAAGGGTGAGACGCCGCTCGGCATCGAAGCCAAAAAGTACATGGACGCGGGTGACTTCGTTCCGGACAGTGTGACCAACAAGATGGTCCGTGACCGTTTGGGTGAGGACGACGTCGATAACGGCTTCCTCCTCGACGGCTACCCGCGCACCACCGCCCAGGTTGATTACCTCGACTCGATCCTCGCCGACGGGGGCCAGTTGCTCGACGTCGTCCTGCAGCTCACGGCCGACGATGAGGAACTCGTCACCCGCCTGCTGGGCCGTGCCAAGGAAACCGGGCGCACCGACGACAACGAAGCCGTCATCCGGCACCGCCTGGACCTGTACCACGGCCAGACGGAGGCTGTGGTGGCCAAGTACGCCGACCGCGGCATCCTGACCCGTGTGGACGGCATTGGCGGCATGGACGAGGTCACCGACCGCGTCATGCAGGCCATCAAAGAGGCCCAGTCGGCCTGATCGGCCCGTAGGACTCGAGGCTCCTCCCGGACGACCGGGAGGGGCCTCAGCCATTTAGCCGTCCGTCTCCCCGGGCGGCACAGCCCCAGTGAAAGGACACCGCGGATGGCATTCGGCCAGCCACGCATCGAATACAAAACCAACGCCCAAATGCGGTCCATGCACGCTGCCGGACTCGTCCTGAGCCGGGCCCTCGATGCCGCGGTCGCGGCCGCCGTCCCGGGGAAGACCACCAAGGACCTCGACGCCGTGTTCGCGGCGGTCCTCCAGGCTGCCGGCGCCACGTCCAATTTCCTGGGCTACCACGGCTTTCCTGCCACCATCTGCACCTCGGTCAACGAGGAGGTGGTGCACGGCATCCCGGGTGAACGCGTCCTGCAGGACGGAGACATCCTCTCCATCGACGGCGGCGCCATCCTGGATGGCTGGCACTCGGACTCCGCCCGCACCGTAATCGTCGGAACCGCCGACCCGGAAGACCAGCGGCTCTCCGACGTCACCGAGGCGGCCATGTGGCACGGGATTGCCGCCCTGGCCGCCGGCAAGTTCGTGGGCGACATCGGGAACGCCGTGGATGACTATGTCACCTCCGTGCCCGGCAAATCGCTGGGCATCCTGGAGGACTACGTGGGCCACGGCATCGGCTCCGCGATGCACATGGCCCCGGACGTACCGAACTATCGCACCAACCACCGGGGGCCGAAGATCCGCCCGGGCCTGTGCCTGGCCATTGAACCGATGCTGGTCCGCGGCAGCATCGATACGGCCGTTCTGGAGGACGACTGGACAGTCGTCACCACGGACGGCAAACGGTCCTGCCAGTGGGAGCACTCCGTGGCTGTCCACGAGAAGGGCATCTGGGTGCTCTCCGCGCCCGACGGGGGAGCCGCAGAGCTGGCGCCCCTCGGCGTCGTGCCCGTCCCGATCCCCTGACCCGGACCCGGACCCTGCGGCGGGAACCTCAGAAGAGGATACGGGTCTTCGCTTGAGATACGAGGAATCCCTGGCGAAGCTGGAATACCAGCCTCGCCAGGGATTCGTCGTCCCGGAAGGGAGTTCGAGCAGCGTCAGTTCTTGAGCTTGGGCTTGACGTCCTTGGTGTAGATGCCCTCCAGCGTCGACTTAAGCGCTGTCATAGTGGCCTTGACGTCGCCTTGCTGGGTGAGGATGGCCGCGGCCGACTTGGCCATCTCCTGGTCCGCGCCGGGCAGGAATACACGGGCGTTGTCCTGCACCCTGGTGACCGCAAGCTGGTCCATGGCGGTCTTGATCTGCGGGGTGGCGGCCAGGACAGCCGTCATATCCGAGGACTTGCGGACCGGCATGTAGCCGGTCGCCGCAGAGAATTCCGCCGTGTTTTCGGGTTCGGTCATGAACTTCAGGAATGTCGCCGCCGCGAGCTGCACTTCCTTGCTGACGCCGCTGGGAATGCCCAGGCCGGCGCCGCCGGTGGGGCAGACCGGGCTTTCGCTCTTGGGCCCGCCCGGCAAGTACCCGACCCCCACGTTGAATTTGGCGGACTTCAGCACGCCCAGCAGGGACCCGGTCGAGGAGATCGTCGAGGACGTGATGCCTGCGGCGAAGTCGTCGGCGGCTTCCTTGGAGGACACACCGGCCCACTTGTCCTTGAAAATGGAGTCCTGTGCCCACTGCAGGGCCGCCACCGATTCCGCCGAATCGCAGTTCATGGTCCACTCATTGGACCAGCTGCCGCCCCAGCCCCAGAGATTGTTCTGCAGCGTCCAGCCCGCGTACCCGGCCAACGCGGGGTAGATGTAGGCGTACTGGGCTCCTGAACTGGCCATGAGCTTGGGCGCCCATTCGCCGAACTCCTGCCACGTCTTGGGGGCGCGGTCCGGGAGCCCGGCGGCTTTGAAATGGTCCTTGTTGTAGTAGAACAGCGGCGTGGAGCGGCCGTAGGGGAGGGCCCACTGCTTGTCCTCGTACTGGTAGTCGGCGACAAGGGACGTCTGGAAGTCATCGAGCTTAATGTCCAGCTGCTTTACCAGGCTGTCCAAAGCGATGATGTTGCCGTTGGAGTAATACCGGAACCACCAGACGTCGGAGAGGACCACCAGACCCGGCAGGCCTGACTTTGCGGCCTGTGAGGTCTGGAATTTCTGGGCGATTTCCTCATAGTTGGCCCCGGCGGTGACCAGGTTTACCTTGATCTCGGGGAATTTGGCCTGGAACTTCTCGATGATCGCCTTTTCCACGTCCTGGGACTTGCCCGGGTGGTTGGACCAGAAATCAAAGGAAGCAGCGGGCTTGACGCCGTTGAAGTCGATGTCCGCGGCCGTGGTTGCGGCGGCGCTCCCGGAGGTGGACGGGCCTCCGCAGGCAGAGAGCGCTGCTGCGCCTGCCCCGGCACCGGCCAGTCCCAAAAAATGCCTGCGGTCCAAGTTAAACGCCATGGTGGATCCTCTCGATGATGCTGACTTGTTGGTGAAGCTGGCTGTGCTGGGGGTGAGATTCAGGGGCGGCGTCACCCGGTGACGCTGCCCTGGGTCAGGCCTGCCACGATGTAGCGCTGCAGCGCGGCGAAGACCAACAGGATGGGCACGATCACCAGGACCGCACCGGCCATCAGAATGCCCCAGCCGGAGCCGTTGCCCTCGGAGTTCTGCAGCAGCGTCAGGCCTACCGGAAGGGTCATCGTTTCGGGGCGGTCGGTAATAATGAGCGGCCAGATGTAATCGTTCCATTCACTCACGACGACGACCAGGGCCACTGTGGCGATCGACGGACCGGATACCGGAGCGACGATCTGCCAGAGCCGGCGCCAGTGTCCGGCGCCGTCGATCTCCGCCGATTCCAGGATGGAGGCCGGCAGCGTCAGGAAGTGCTGGCGCAGCAGGAATGTGCCGAAGGCGGTGCCAAGGCCCGGGAGAATGATCCCCCAGAGGGTGTTCTTGCCGCCCATCCCGGCAATCAGGATGTAGTTGGGCAGGATGGATACCTGCGGCGGAACCATCAGGGCCACGAGAATCAGCACAAAGATGACGTTCTTGTACGGGAAGCGGACGAACACCAGGGCGTAAGCGGTCATGATGGCCAGGAAAACCTTGACTGTGGCGCCCACGCTGGTGACGATCAGGCTGTTCATGAAGAACTGGGCGAACGGCACCGTGGTCATGGCGACGTTGTAGTTCTCCAGGTTCACGCTCTCCGGCAGGAGCTTCAAATCCATGGTGATGATTTCGCCCGGCTGTTTGAACGAGCTGAGGACCATCCACAGCAGGGGTAAGAAGACCACCAAGGTGGTGAGGAGCAAGGGAAGATAGCCGCCCACAATCGTCTGGGCCAAGTTGGCCCGGGAAAACGGACCATGGCGTTGCCGTGGAATTTCGGCACCGGCACCGGCACCGGCACCGGCGTCGGGGGCGATGGCCGGTCCGGCGTTGGCGGCGGGGTCGGGATTGACCGGGGAGTTCAGGCTCACGAGTAGTGCACCTTCCGTTCGACGAACCGCAGCTGCAGCACGGTGATGATGAGCAGGATGGCAAACAGGACCACGGAGATGGAAGCCGAATACCCGGCCCGGTTAAAGGCGCCGAAGGCCTGCAAATAGGCTTCGTAGATCAGGGTGCTGGTGCCGTTGCCCAGCGGGGTCATGATCCGGATGAGGTCGAAGGCCTGCAGTGAGCTCAGCATGGTGGTGATGAGCAGGAAGAACGTGGTGGGGGAGAGCAGCGGCAGAGCCATGCTGATGAAGCGCCTGAACCCGTTGGCGCCGTCGAGCGACGCGGCCTCCATGACGTCCTGCGGGAGCGACTGCAGCCCGGCCAGGTAGACGACGGCGCAGTACCCCAGGTTCTTCCAGATGTAAACGATGATGACCATGACCAAGGAGAGCTGTGGGTCGTTGATCCACTGGGGACTCTGCTGGCCAAGCCCGCGCAGCAACCAGGCCAGGACCCCGTAGCCGGGATCGAAGATGAACAACCAGACGAGCCCGACGCCGACACCGCTGAGCACGTACGGGGCGAACACTGCTGAGCGGGCAAAAGTGGTGCCCCGGATCTTGGAATTCAGCGCGAGTGCCACCAACAGGCCGAGGACCATGGAGCCGCCCACGGTGATGAGCGTGAACACTGCCGTGGTGCCCAGCACCTTGGTGGCGTCCGAGCTGGTGAAGAAGGTGACGTAGTTGTCCAGGCCCACCACCGTTGCCGAGGCGGAGCCCAGCGTCCAGTCCAGGGTGGAGTAGTAAATGTTGTTGAAGAGCGGGAGATAGGTGAATACCGCGATGAGCAGGAGGTTGGGCAAGGCCAGCGCCAGGAAGACGAAGAAGTCCTTGCGCGTTCTTGAGGACCAGCGGGGACGCGGTGCTGCCGCCGGTGGGGCTTTGGTGGCGGCGCGGGGGCGGTCAGTTAATTGTCGGGTCATTCAGGTCTCTAACGGGTCCGTGCCTGCCGGTAGCAGACGGGTGGGCGGGGATACCTAGCTATTACTCCACCACATGGTTGGTGGGCTGAACCCCGTACAAGACCCCGGAAGAGCGTTGTTGTCCAAGGCTTCGTCGCCCGTTAACTCTGTGTTGCCTGCAGTATTGCACAAGGTTTGGCCGGACCGCAGACTTCCCGGTGCGATTCTTCCGGCGCAATTTATCCCGCCGGCGGGCAGTGGGCGCGCACCCGGGGCGGAGAATGGATTCATGACTTCGATCACGGATGTGCCGGGTATCCGGGTGGGCCATGCCGGCAGGACGGGCGCAGGCTGGCTCAGCGGGGTAACTGTGGTGCTGCCGCCGGGTGGGACGGTGGGTTCGGTTGATGTCCGGGGCGGCGGCCCCGGAACCCATGAGACCGACGCCCTCGACCCGACGACACTGACCCGCACGGTCGACGCGGTCGTGCTTGCCGGGGGAAGCGCTTTCGGTCTCGCCGCGGCCCACGGTACCCAGCGCTGGTGCGAGGAGAACGGCAGGGGCTTTCCGGTTCCGGGCGGTGTGGTCCCCATCGTGCCCGCGGCAGCGATCTTTGACCTCGGCCGCGGCGGAGACTTCACTGCCCGCCCGGACGACGCCATGGGTTACACGGCCGCTGTGGACGCCGCTGCCCGCGAGAACGGCCACGACGTCGAACGCGGCAACGCCGGCGCCGGCACCGGCGCAGCAATTGGCCGGGGCCAGTTCAAAGGCGGGGTTGGAACCGCCTCCCTCACTTTGGACAATGGCGTGGTGGTCGGCGCCCTCGCGGTAGTTAACTCACTCGGGCTACCTACTGCTGGGGGCAAGGTCGGGGACGGCAGCGCCGGCGCTTCGGATCAGCCGCCCCTGCCGCTGAACACGACACTGGTGGTGGTTGCCACCAACGCGATCCTTGACAAAGCCGAGTGCAAGCGCACCGCCTCGGCAGCCCACGCGGGCCTGGCCCGGGCGTTGAACCCCAGCCATACCCTGGCCGACGGTGACACTGTCTTCTGCCTCGCTACGGGCGCAATCGCGCTGGACCGCAGCAGCGAGTCGGCGCGGCAGTCGGGATTGATCACGCTGCAGAGCGCGGCAGCCGACGCCGTGAGCCTGGCAATCCTGGACGGCATCGCCTGTGCCCAGGCTGTGAGCACGCCGGCTGGCCGTTTTGGTGCGTACCGGCCCTGAGTGCGCTACGATTGCTGGATTTAACATTCAGGCCCGGATGCCGTAATGTTGTCTGTTGGTTGTCTGCCCTGTTGTGCCCTTTTGTGGCCGGGAGGCATCAGCCAATCAATCAAAAACGTCCGCGGTGATCTCCGGTGCAAGCCGAAGGGCTGCGGCAAACGACAGTTAGCGGAGGGTATGGCCAAGAAGGACGGGGTCATTGAGATCGAGGGCGTTGTGACTGAGGCGCTGCCTAACGCGATGTTTCGCGTTGAGCTCACCAACAAGCACATCGTTCTGGCACACATCTCAGGAAAGATGCGCCAGCACTACATCAGGATTCTCCCTGAGGACCGGGTAGTGGTGGAGCTGAGCCCGTACGACCTGACACGTGGTCGTATCGTCTACCGCTACAAGTAAACACTGGGCGGCCGAGGCAATAGCCGAAGGCCGGTCCAGCTGACCACTGCAACACGCAAAGGAACGCCATGAAGGTCAAGCCGAGCGTCAAGCAGATCTGCGAAAAGTGCAAAGTGATCCGCCGTAATGGCCGGGTCATGGTGATCTGCGAGAACCCGCGCCACAAGCAGCGCCAGGGCTAATTTCCCCTTCGGGAAATCCTGGGTTGCTAACCCACGCAAGTAAATAAAAGGCAGCACAAGCTGATCTGGGACACTGAGTTATAACGAGTCCGGACAGCTAACCCCCGGTCGGAGGCTGGGGCCGCACGGATCGTGCGGGTGTACTGCCTACGACCTCCGGTTTATTCAAGGAGCACTGCCTCTATGGCTCGTCTCGCTGGCGTAGACATTCCCCGCGAAAAGCGGTTGGAAATTGCGCTTACTTACATCTACGGCGTGGGCAAGACCCGTGCACACGAAACCCTGGCTGCCACGGGCATCAGTGCGGACGTTCGGGTCAAGGACCTGTCCGACGCCGAGCTCGTCCAGCTGCGTGATTACATTGAAGGCAACTACAAGGTTGAGGGTGACCTTCGCCGCGAAGTAGCAGCAGATATCCGCCGCAAGGTTGAAATCGGCAGCTACGAAGGTATTCGCCACCGTAAGGGCCTGCCAGTACGCGGTCAGCGTACGAAGACGAACGCACGCACCCGCAAGGGCCCGAAGCGCACCGTCGCAGGCAAGAAGAAGACCCGCTAAATCCCATTTGCCCCCTAAAATCGCTGGCGCGGTTTCAGGGGATCCGGCAAATGAGGGAACAGCGGATCTTTCCCCCGATAACTTTCTGTAGGAGAAATAATGCCCCCGAAGACTCGTGGCGCGGTTCGCAAGCCGCGTAAGAAGGACAAGAAGAATATCGCGCTGGGCCAGGCGCACATCAAGAGCACCTTTAACAACACCATCGTTTCCATCACGGATCCGAACGGTGCTGTCATCTCCTGGGCTTCATCCGGTGAGGTTGGCTTCAAGGGCTCACGTAAGTCCACCCCGTTCGCAGCCCAGATGGCCGCCGAAGCCGCCGCAAAGCGTGCGCAGGAGCACGGCATGCGCAAGGTTGACGTATTCGTGAAGGGCCCGGGTTCGGGTCGCGAAACGGCTATCCGTTCACTGCAGGCCGCTGGCCTTGAGGTTGGATCCATCCAGGATGTAACCCCCAGCGCCCACAACGGTTGCCGTCCGCCGAAGCGCCGCCGCGTCTAAGGCTTTCCAACGCACCGGTGCTTGCCCGGACCTCCGATGGTCCGGGCAAGCCCGGCGGCGTTAAGTCCTCAGACCGATCTTTCCACCACCTGTGTTGCGTCATATAGCGGATGCTCGCCGAAAGGAAACCTAAGTGCTCATTGCACAGCGCCCCACCCTCTCCGAAGAGGTCGTCTCCGACAACCGCTCCCGTTTCATCATTGAACCGTTGGAGCCCGGCTTCGGATACACCCTCGGAAACTCCCTCCGCCGTACCCTGCTCTCCTCCATCCCCGGTGCCTCTGTCACGAGCATCCGGATCGATGGCGTGCTGCACGAGTTCACCACGGTCCCGGGTGTCAAGGAAGATGTCACTGAGATCATCCTGAACATCAAGAACCTGTCGGTCTCCTCCGAGCACGATGAGCCGGTTGTTGCCTACCTGCGCAAGCAGGGCCCGGGAGTCGTCACCGCCGCGGACATCGCTCCGCCGGCCGGCGTCGAATTCCACAACCCGGATCTGCACATTGCCACGCTGAACTCGAAGGGCAAGTTCGAACTCGAACTGACCATCGAGCGCGGCCGCGGCTACGTTTCGGCAGCTCAGAACAAGTCCGGTGACTCCGAGATCGGCCGCATTCCGGTCGACTCGATCTACTCGCCGGTCCTGAAGGTTACTTTCCGCGTGGAAGCTACCCGTGTTGAGCAGCGCACTGACTTCGACAAGCTCATTGTCGACGTCGAGACCAAGCAGGCCATCGCCCCGCGCGATGCTGTGGCTTCCGCAGGTACCACCCTGGTGGAACTGTTCGGTCTTGCCCGCGAGCTGAACACCGCAGCTGAAGGTATCGAGATTGGCCCGTCGCCGACGGACGCTGCCCTGGCAGCGGACATGGCTCTGCCGATCGAGGATCTGGACCTCACCGTCCGTTCCTACAACTGCCTCAAGCGTGAGGGCATCCACACCGTGGGTGAACTTGTGGCCCGCTCCGAGGCCGACCTCATGGACATCCGTAACTTCGGTGCGAAGTCCATCGATGAGGTCAAGGCAAAGCTGGTTGAACTGGGCCTGTCCCTCAAGGACTCGCCTCCCGGTTTTGACCTCGCAGCACGCGCCGCAGCAATTGAAGAGGACGACGCCGCTTTCAGCGACGACGAGCTCTAACAAACAGATCTTGGCCTGCCGGCTGGATGCACCATGGTGTGCGCAGCCCAACGGCTTCCATATGAGGAGAAACTATTATGCCTACCCCCGCTAAGGGTCCGCGCCTCGGAGGCGGAGCGGCTCACGAGCGTCTTATGCTCGCGAACCTGTCCGCCGCACTGTTCGAGCACAAGCGGATCACCACTACGGTGACCAAGGCCAAGCGACTGAAGCCGTACGCCGAGCGCCTGGTGACCTTCGCCAAGCGTGGCGACCTGGCTTCCCGCCGCCGAGTACTCGGCTTGATCAGCGACAAGGGCATCGTCCACGAGCTGTTCACCGACATTGCCCAGGCAGTGGAGAACCGCAACGGTGGCTACACCCGCATCACCAAGATCGGCAACCGCAAGGGCGATAACGCTCCCATGGCTGTCATCGAACTGGTTCTCGAGCCGGTTTCCGCGAAGCAGGCAGTGGTAGCCGAGGCTACCTCCGCTGCTCAGCGCGACGCTGCCAAGAAGGACGCCGACAAGGCTGAAGCCGCCCCGGTTGTTGAGACCGAAGCTGCCGAGACCGAAGAGGCCCCGGAAGCTGACGTCGTTGAGACCGAAGCAGCAGCCACAGAAGAAGCACCGGAAGCTGACGTCGTCGAGACTGCAGCCACCAAGTCCGAAAAGGACGCGAAGTAATTCACTGATTCCTTCGCATAGACTTAAGTCTATGAGCCACCAGAAACCCGTTGCCCCCTTGAGAGGGGGCAACGGGTTTCTGCGTATCCGGCTGGATCTTGCGTATGACGGCGGACCCTTCAGCGGGTGGGCCGTGCAGCCTGGACGGCGCACCGTCCAGGGGACCCTCGAAGATGCCATCGCGATGCTCATCCGCCGGCCCGTCAGGGTCACGGTCGCCGGGCGTACCGATGCCGGCGTGCACGCCCGCGGTCAGGTTGTCCACGTCGACCTCACCGAGGCGGAATGGATTGGCCTGAACCGCGGCGCGGAACTGGACCCCGCCGTCGCGCTTCTCCGCCGGATCCGGGGTTCCCTCAGCCGTGGCCTCGGCGATCTCACCGGCGCTATCGAAGTCCACAAGGTTACGGCCGCTCCCGAGGGTTTCGATGCCCGCTTTTCCGCGCTCTGGCGCCGGTACAGCTACCGGATTGCCGACGGCCCTGCCCTGTGGGACCCGCTGGGCAGGACCTCCACGCTGTGGCACCGGGAAGAGCTCGACGTGGGGCTGATGAATGACGGGGCCTCCCAGCTGCTGGGACTGCAGGATTTCCGGTCGTACTGCAAGCCCCGGGAAGGGGCAACCACCATTCGGGAGTTGCAGCGCTTCGAGTTTTCCCGCGGCGCCGACGGGGTGCTGGTGGCCACCGTCCAGGCGGATGCGTTCTGCCACAACATGGTCCGCTCGCTGGTAGGGTCCGCGCTGTTCGTCGGCGCCGGCGTCGAGGAGCCCGGGTGGCTGCATGAGCGGCTGCAGGCCCGCCAGCGGGACGCCAAGTCCGTGCTGGCGGCTCCGCATCCCTTGGTCCTGGAGGAAGTCTCCTACCCCTCAGCGAGCGGGCTGCTGGCTAGGGCCGAGTTAACCCGGGCGCTGCGCCAGTAAGGTCCTGCTCGAGAGAGTGCTGCTCAGCATCCGCCGGGAGCGCGACTGAAAAAGTACTGCCGTACCCGGGGAGGGTAGTGCAGGATATGGTGCCGCCGTGGCGCTCAATGATTGCCCTGGTAATCGAAAGACCCAGCCCGACGCCGGGAATGGATCCCTCCCGGACGGCGGGACTCCGATAAAAGCGGGTAAAAACCTTGTCCGCGTCGGCCGCCGTCATGCCCATGCCGTTGTCCTTCACTTCCAGCAGCACCTGGCCGTCCCGGACTCCGGCAGTGACAAGTACGGTGCCGCCGCCCGGTGAGTACTTGATGGCGTTGGAGATGAGGTTGTCCAGGACCTGGCTGATCCGCAGCGGATCCACGTGGACCCACAGCGGCTCCGGCACATCCATGGAAAGCGAAACGCTGGTGGCGTCGGCTTGCGCCTGGGCCGATCCCAGGGTGGTCTCGACCAGCCCGGCGAGGTCCGTCCGTCGTGGATGGACGGACAGGACCGCGGACGCGGACACGAGCAAGTCGGAGACGAGGGACAGCAGCCTCTCGGCGTTGCGCTGGACCACTTCGAGTCTCCGGACGGCAACGGGAGAGTGGCCGTCCACCTCGCCGAGCACCAGGTCCACGTTTCCCAGGACCGACATCAGGGGACTCCGGAATTCGTGCGAGACGTTTGAGATGAGGTCTTCCCGGGCCGCCAGGGCTTCCACGAGACCAGTCACATCGCTGTAGACGATGACTGCCCCGCTAAAGCCGCCGTCCTCGTTCCGAATGATCCGTGCCGCCGTCGAGATGGCCCGCTGTTCCGCGGCCTCGCCGATCCAGACGAGATAGTCCGCGAACGTCTCGCCCGCCAAGGCCCGGTGAATCGGCCGTTTGTCCTCGGGAAGGGGCGTCACACGATCCTGGCTGAAGATGAGCTGCCGGGACTCCTCGGCCGGGGCGCCCGGGGCATCGGGGCTGGCGGCTCGGTGGAAGACTTCCTGCTGGTCGTTGACCAGCGTGGTCCGGCCGTCGGCGTCGAGAGCAACAATCCCGACGTCGATCGTGTCCAGAACTGTCTTCAGGAGCCGTTCACGCCTCCTGCTGTCCACCAGCAGTTCACGCATTTCCTTATCTTTTTGTTCCAGCCTTTGGCGTTGGACCCGGACGTTGGCACTGGCGAACCGGATCGCCAAAGAAACCGCGAGCATCATCAAAGGCAGCAGAATTGCAGTTGTCATGTCGGCGGGTGAAATGTTGGGAAACTCTTGCACTGCTGACGGCAGCGTGATCAACAGGGTGCAAACGAAGCTGAGTAAAACGGTGGTACGGGCAAAACCGGCGGAGATCGAAAGCCAAAGAACGGGAAATATGGCCAGAATACCGAGGCCGGCGACTGCTGGAAGAGCGCCGTTGCGGGCGAGCCCGATGACGAGGAAATCAACAATCGGAATAGCAAGGTATGCATTGGCCGGCAGCCTCTCCCACGGAACCAGGAAACACGCCACGAAGAGTCCTGCCATGAGGACAATGGAGGCAAGGAAGATCCAACTGTCCAGGAGGGTGGGCCAGACCGCGGGCGCCGCCGCGGCCAGCCCGGCCAGCAGGACCGTCAACGGCAGCTGGCACAGGGCGACCTGAAGCCGGGGCCTTAGTCGTCGAAAGAAACGGTCCGTGTGGCTGACCAGTAACTGCTCACGCAATATTGTGTCCCTATCTGGCCGGCGCTGTTGGTTTCCTTGACCGCAAGTGCATTGACCGTGGCATGAAGACCATTATGCACGGGGCGGCAGCAGCAATGGGACAAGTGACGCGGCGGGTGGCGGCTCATAAACTGATCCGGCGAATTGAAAGGGTCCAGCCCGCCGACGTTGTAGCGTGGGTTGTCTGGAAGTGTTTCTGCACTGGCGCCGGGCTGTAGGGAAACATTGTCGGATAGAGGGACAGGGACAGTAGTGAGTGATCTTGGTATAGCCGTAGTAATTGAAGATGATGACGACGTGCGTGGCCTCCTCGACGCTGTCCTCCGGCAGTCGGGCTTCGAGGTGCACTCAGCGGCGACCGGCAGCGACGGCGTGGCGTTGGCCAAACATCGCCAGGCCAGCGTCATTACTCTGGATGTCGGGCTCCCCGATATCGATGGCTTCGAAGTGCTGCGTCGGATCAGGCAGTTCAGCGACGCCTATGTGGTCATGATTTCCGGCCGGGATGAGGAGCTGGACACGATTTCTGCCTTGCAGGGCGGAGCAGATGACTACTTGGTGAAACCCTTCCGCCCCCGGGAGCTCCGGGCCCGTATCACAGCCATGATGCGCCGCCCCCGGCAGGCCGCGGTGGCGGCCGGCGCCGGAACCGGGATCGGCCCGGGCAGGGATGCCTCGGGTGGGGCGGTCGCATCAGCCATGGGCGCTGTGCACCACCCTGATGCCGATGGTGACGACGCCGGGCAGGCCGGATACGGCGAGGTGCTGCGCCACAACGGGCTCTCCCTGAACACAGCCAGCCGGACAGTGGTTTCGCGCGGCAAGGACTTGGTGCTCACGCGCAGCGAATTCGACCTTCTGCACGAGTTGCTGCGGGGGACCGGCGCGGTTCGAACCCGCTCCGACCTGGTACGTGTGGTGCGGGGCGAGCACTTCCGGGACGACACCTACATCAGCGGCGCCGATGAACGGGCTGTCGAAGTGCATATCGGAAATCTTCGCCGCAAGCTCGGCGAAGATCCGCAAGACCCCCGTTGGCTGATTACTGTCCGCGGATTAGGGTACCGGCGTGCGCCGAAGCGCGCGGAGTAATCCAACACCACGCCGGAAGTTAGTTCTTCTGCGCTAGATAACACCGCTGCAGGGCTTGATTCGTGGCCTGGCCGACCTCGGCGATGACGGCCACCCTTGCTGGCGCTGAGGAGAAGTCTTTCGTCGGGATGATCTCTTCAAGTTCCAAGGCCAGGGCGGACAGCCTGGAGGCTCCCACCATGAGGGCGGAGTTCTTCAGGCTGAGGACTGCGTCCATGGCCGCATAGGGGTCTTTGTTTGCAACGGACCGGATAAGTAATTGGATCCGCTTCTCCCAGATCCGGAGGTAGTCCTGCGCGAAGGACCGGGCCACGGCTGGATCGCCCATCTCGACTTCCAGGTGCCGGAGCACCTGCAAGTCCAGCAGCGGCAGTCCGGCCCCCGGAGTCACCCGTTCGCCGGGCCGGGAGTCCGGGGCTGCGGAAAGGCAGACGCCGTTGGTGCTGCAGTCGCCCTCGCGCGACGCCGGAATGGACATAGTTCAAGGCTACTTTCGGACCTTGGGAAAACCCGGAGTGCAGGTGAAGGGCAAGGACGACCGGAGGAAGGACGCCCAGGGGGTAGTTCCGTGGGAAGCGCGCAGGCGGGCCGGAGAGCCACCAGGACACGGTGCAGCCCCGGCGCCGTTTTGATCCGCCTTCACTGCCCGCTCAACGTATCCACGACGTTGATAGCCGCTGGGCCGAGCAAGGCAATGAAGAGGACCGGCAGGATGCACAGCATCAGTGGAAAAAGGACCTTAACCGGAATTTTCATGGCCTGCTCCTCGGCCCGCTGCCTTCGCTTCCTCCGCATTTCGCTGGCCTGGGTCCGGAGGACGGCTGAAATGGAGATTCCGTACCGGTCCGCCTGCAGGATGGCGTTGACGAAGCGACGCAGATCCTGGGCGCCGGTCCGGTCGGCAAGGGCCAGGTAGGCTTCGCGGCGCGACATTCCGATCTGCATGTCCTGAAGGGTCCGGACGAGCTCGGCGGCCAGCGGTCCTTTTCCGTTTTGACCGGTCCGGGACATCGCTGCGTCGAAACCAAGGCCGGCTTCCACCGCGATGGTCATTTGGTCAAGGGTGTCGGGCAGCTCCAGTCCAATAGCTGCCTGGCGCTCGACCCCCCTGCTGTAAATCAGGAGGTCGGGAATGAAATAGCCGAGGACGGACACCGCAAACGAGAGCCACATTGTCTTGGCGCTTGGATCACTCTTGATCAGCAGGAGTCCGAGGACGATGGCAATGATGGCCCCGGCAACCTTCGCTGCCATCAGTCGTTTGAGTGGCCAGGCGGCAGGGCGGCCCGCCAGGGCCAGTTGCCGGTCCAGGTTGGCCACTAAACGCCTCGGTGTGAAGCGGCCGGCATAGGCTTCCAACAGGGAGCCCTTGGTTTTGGCAGGCTTTTTCGTGGCAATGAGGCCGCGGGACAGGTTCTCCCGGATGGAGTCCTTCCCGGGAACGCGGGTTCGAAGGACGGCCCAGAACGCCAGGACAAAAGCGGCCAGGAGTAAGCCAATAGCTGTGATGGGAATAGCTGACATGCAAACGTTCCTCCTTTCGGGCCTAACCTAGAACTTGAATTGGACGACTTTACGCAGCCAAAATCCGCCGGCGGTGAAGAGGAGGGCGGCCACACCGATCATCATCAGCCCTAAGGGCGTCCGTACCATCGGGTCCATGTAGCCCGGGCTCATGAGCATCAACGCGACGGTTATCACTAAAGGAAGCAGCATGAGCACGAGCGCCGAAATTTTTCCTTCGGCGCTGAGCGCCTTCACCTGACCCCGGATCTGGCTCCGCTCCCGGATGGTTTGGCCAACCTGGTCCAGAACGTCCGCGAGGTTGCCGCCCACCTCGCGGTGGATGGCGATGGCCTGCGCCACCCAGGAAAAATCTTCCGACCGCATCCGCGAGGCGGCATCGTCCAGCGCCTCACCCAGATCACGCCCAAGCCTTGTTTCGTTGATGATCCGGGAAAACTCTTCCGTGGTCGGGGCCTCAGCTTCCCCTGCCACCGCATCAATGGCCCGCAGCAGGCTGTGTCCGGCACGAAGGCCTCCAGCCAAAAGCTGCAGGGTCTCATCGAGCTGGTCGGAGAACTGGGCACGCCGCCGCGAAGCGAGGAACCGCAAGAGGAAGCGCGCGCCAAGGGGTGAGAGAAGCAGGAACAACAGCGCCGGAAACGGTCCGACCGTGGCCAGGACGCCTGCTCCGATCGCGGCCGCCGCCGCCAGTGCGAGGACGACAAACTCGGGCGCCCTGATGCCGAGGCCGGCTTGTTCCAGTGCTCCCGCCATCGCGGCGGTGTAGTTGCGCCGCTTCAGCAGGGATTCGGCGGCGGCGGTGGCCCGAGCACCGATGCCCCCGCCCAGCGTGTTGTGGCCGGCGGCGGCTGCCGTCCGCCGGTTCAGCAGGGTTTCGGGCCTGCGCGGAGCTACGACGAACAGGACGATGATGCCCAGCGCGGTGTAACACAACAGGAATCCCAGGATCAGTGCCATGGGGATGCCCTCTTCATCGTGCCCGGGCCGCTGCGGGAACAGGGTTGAAGACCTCGGGCGAAAGTTCGATACCGAGGTCCTTGAACCGGTCTGTGAATTTGGGCCGGACCCCGGTGGGCATGGGCTTGCCCAGGAAGCGGCCCTGCAGATCCAGTCCCGCGCTGTAATCGAACACAAATGCGTCCTGGAGGGTCACAACTTCTCCTTCCATGCCTTGCACCTCGGTAACGTGGGTGACGCGGCGCGTGCCGTCCCGAAGTCTGGTCAGTTGCACGATGACATCCACGGCGGAGGCAATCTGTTCCCGGACTGCCCGCAAGGGAAGGTCCATCCCGGCCATCAGGACGAGGGTTTCGAGGCGTGCGATGGCGTCACGGGGGGAGTTTGAGTGCACGGTGGAAAGTGAACCGTCGTGGCCGGTGTTCATGGCTTGGAGCATGTCCAGGGTCTCGCCGCCGCGAACTTCACCGACGACGATCCGGTCGGGCCGCATGCGGAGGGAATTGCGGACCAGATCGCGGATGGTGATCTCACCTTTGCCTTCGATGTTGCTGGGCCTGCTCTCGAGCCGTACCACGTGGTCCTGCTGCAGCTGCAGTTCCACGGCATCTTCAATAGTGACGATGCGTTCGCCCTCGGGGATGAAAGAGGACAACACGTTGAGCAGGGTTGTCTTACCCGTTCCCGTGCCGCCTGAGACGATGATGTTGAGCCGGGCTTTGACGCAGGCGTTAAGCAACTCCGCCATTTCCGGGGAGAGCGTGCCGAAACCGATGAGATCGTGGACCTGGAAGGGGTCGGTGGCAAATTTACGGATTGTCAGTGACGATCCGTTGACGGCCAGGGGCGGTATGACGGCGTTGACCCTGGATCCATCGGCCAAGCGTGCATCGACCAGCGGTGAGGACTCATCGATTCTGCGGCCCACGCGTGCCACGATCCGTTCGATGACTTTGCGGAGGTGTGGTTCGGAGGCGAAGCGGACCCTGCTGCGGGCGAGCTTACCGTGCTGCTCGACATAGATCATGTCCGGGCCGTTGACCATAATCTCGGTGATACTCTCGTCGTCGAGCAGCCGCTGGAGCGGCCCGTAGCCGAGGACGTCATCGCTCACGCCCTTAATCAGCCGTTGCCTCTCATCCTTGGTCAGCGGCACTTCCTCGGCCTCGACCACTTCGATCAGTTCCTGCTGCACCAGGGCATGGAGCTGGTCCTCCGTGAGGGAGGTATCAATCAGCCGGGTACCCAGCCGTTCGAACAAGATGGAGCCGGCGCGGTCCTTCAACTTGGCCAGGGCGTCCCGCGCCGGGGGCGCTTCCGCCACGGCGGGTTTGCGGGCACTACCGGCAGCCTGGGGGGCTGACGCTTGCTGCTTCCCGGGCGCCCGGGTGGAGCGGGCGTCCGGGGCGCTGCTGGCCGGCGTCGCAGGAGCCTGCCGGACTGGCGCGGCGGTGGCAGGCTCGGCCGCACCGCGGGCAGCCTGCAGTCGTTCGGCGAGGTTCATCAGGCACCTATCCGGTGGCGTGGCCCGTACCGCCGCGGCGAGGCGACCGGGGCAACGAAGCGGGCGAGTAGTTTTTGAAAAGCCTTGGTTGCCGGTCCCCGGGCAGCCCCGTAGAGCAGCGGAGAGCCCTGGTTGGTGGAGAGGGCAACGGCACGGGAGTGCGGTATCACCACATCGATGCTGGTTCCGAGGGCTGATTCGACATCGCGCAGTGTTATGCCTGCCTTGAAGTCCGCGCTGTTGAGCACCATATGCCGTTTGAGCGGGTGCATCCCCAGCTCGGCGAGTACGTCCAATTCCTTGCGCATCCCGCGGACGCCCGGAACATCCGGCCCGCTGACAAAAACGAAGTCTGTTGCCTTGTCCAGGGCCGCAAGGGTGTGGTCCGAGAGGCCCGGTGCGGTGTCCACCACCACGTAGCGGTACTGGCTGGCCAGCTGTTCCAGCAGATGGGTGACATCATCTCCGGTCAATTCCGCTGCTGCGGCGGGGGAGTCCGGCGAGCAAAGGGCGTAAAGGCCGCTGGGATGGGCGCTCAGAAACGTTTTCAGCACCATGGTGTCCCGTCGCGCGGGCCCGTGTACGGCGTCGTACACCGAATGCTCGGGCGTGATTGCCAGCGCGCTGCCCACATCGCCAAACTGCAGGTCCAGGTCCACCAACACGGTGCCGTGGGGCGCCGATTTGGCGAGGCCTATTGCCAGATTGCTCGCGACTGTCGTTTTCCCGACGCCACCCTTGGGGGAGACCACGGCGATGACCCGTCCCGCCCTTCCCCCTGTAGCGGTTTGGTCCGACGGTGCGCTTCGGCGGCGGCCGGCGCTGCCCACAGCGCGGTGAAGCAGGGCGGTGATGGCGGGTGCGTCGGCGTCCGGCTCCAGCAGGTCGCGGGCTCCGGCACGCAACGCGGAGAGCACGACGCCGGGGTCCGCCGGCGCTGCCAGCAGCACCGCCACGTCCGGGGATTCGGTTTCAAATTTTGTTGTCAGCGCCAACGCCAGGTCCAGCGGCATCCCCGGGCCCAAAACCACGACGTCGAGGTCCCCGGGTTCCGCCAGCTCGTTGCGAATATCGGCCGGCCAGACCGGCAATCTGGCACCTTGCCACTGGTGGACCACGCCGTCCAGCGGGCCGGTGGCGGCACGCCGGAGCCGGCCGGGCAGGGCAGCGTCATCTGTCACTACGACATACCGGCTCACTTGTAGACCCCTTCACGGGTCAGCTCGCGCGTGCCGTCTTCCCCAGCGGTTGCGGGTTCGTCGGAAAGCCAGATGGTCCCGAATTCCTGCCCGTAGACCAGTTTCTCGGCGTTGGCGGCGGTCAGGGCAAGGGTGACCATCACTGACTTGGATGCGGCGCCTGTGCCGGCTCCGGTGGCCGGGTCTTTCGTAGCCGCCGCGGCAGCTCCCTGCACGGCCGTGACAAGGACCTTGTGCAGCGTGAGGTGGGTGGTTTCCGGCGGGGCTGCCAGGGAAATAAACACCCCTACCGTGTCGCCGGCCTGCAGCAGCCCACCGACCGAGCGCTGCGGCTCCAGGAGAATCGATACTTCCTGCATCCCGGCCGGAACGGTGATGCTCCCTGGCTCCTGCGTTGTTGCCGGGTCCCGGAACCGGGTGCTCAGGAGCTGCTCGCCGGGGACTAAATCAACAGTGGTGACCAGTCCGCCGAGGGCAGCCGGATCAGTAACGGCGTCCGCGGGCCGGGCTTTCGCCGGCACTTCCTGCGTGGTGGCGCTTTGCAGCACGACGTCGGCCGGAGTGCCGGCGGGCACTGCCGCGCTGACGATCAGCACGTCGACGGTTTGGACGCCCGCCAAGGCACGCTGCTCTGCCCCGTTCGTGTAGGCGATCAGCAAGAAGCTTCCAGCGATGGCCAGCACGGCGGCGGCTACCAACGCCAGGACTCGGCTCTTCACGGTGATTGCTCCTAAAGGCTTAGTGCGACGAAAAAGGCGTTGAGTGACTCTCCGCCGAGCTCTTCAACGCCGAACGACTGGAGATCCGCGAGGGAGACCAGCGTGATGAAGGTTCCTTTGATGCCGGTGCAGTGGACGCAACCCGGCTCCGATCTCTGCTCGCTTGGCCAGCTGTGTGCAGAGACTTTAAAGGCGGCAAAACCGTCGATGACGTAGGAGACGTTGTTGCCCTGACCCGATGCGCTTTCGTACACCGGCAACAAGATGACCTTGCCATCGATATCGCAGTTTTGCGGGCCGCTCTTGCCGGGTTCCCCGCCGATGATCTGGTCCACGTCAACGGATGCCCTGCAACTCTTTTTCTCGTCTTCATCCAGCCAGCCGAAGGCTCCGGGCAGGGTTTTTCCGCCTGCTCCGGTGCAGGTGGATGTGCTGGTGATCCACAGCTCAACATCTGTGGGAGCCGAGTTGAACATGCAGCGGGGGGCCGTGAAGGGAAAGACCGACGCCTTCGACGGGCTGCCCCAGGACGCTTTTGCGACGGCTTCCACGGTGGTGGAATTGATGCCCAGGATTGGGGCGAACCAGTGTTGGATGGCGGTGCCCCCGTCCGGGGTGGCGGTGCTGGCCCGGACTGTGACGGAATTTCCGGCGATGATTGCCGTGGCCGCGGAAACGCCGTCGTGGGAGTTCTTACCCGCCAACCGCGTGGCAGTGGCGCCGGCGTTGGCGCAGTTGCCCACGGCGCAGTCCTGGGCGATGGCCAGCGCGGCGGCGTCGGCCCCGTTCTGCAACTCGAAGCGTTCGGCGTAGATCATGCCAACGTCAACCACGATCGCGGTGATGCCAAGCAGCACCACCATCAACAAGGCAGTAATGACCGCCACGGCACCGTCCTCGCCGGTATTCAGCCGCCGCATCGCATGACCGCCCGGCCGGTGAGCGGAACGGTGGCACCGAAGAGGCCCGACAGCAGCTGCACCGAGTAGGTGATGGTGACCGTCACATCCGTGGTGGACCCGCAGGAGGTTGGCGTGACCAGCACGTTTCCGGCAGTGAGGAGGGGGTTGAGGTTCGGGGCCCCGGCAATTGCCGCGCCAATGGCGGTACCGGGGTCTTTCTGGATGGCCATGACGCGGACCGACTCCCGGGCGGCGGCGCTGAGTTGAAGCTGGGCGTTAAAGACCCGGCCAAACTCGATGACCCCCAGAAGAAGCAAAAGAAGCAATGGAACGACCAAGGCAAACTCGACCGCGGCCGCGCCGCGTTCGGACTTTGATCGTTCCATTGCTTCTTTTCTTGAGCTGCGGGTGCGGCGCGGTCGCCTAAGGCTCCCGCGGCACTTTCCCGTGAGGGTCGGCTGGCTAGTCAGATCCGACTAGAACTTTAGCGAGGTCTTTAGGTTGGTGAAGAAGGTGTTCAACTGGCCGCCGAAGGCGCCCACGCCGACAACGAGCACCACGGCGATCAACGCGACCATGAGGCCGTATTCGACGGCGGTGGCGCCCTTTTCGTCGTTGCGGAGGCGGGACTGGAGAGTGAAACCGAGTGTGTGCAGGCTTGCTGCCAGACGAGCGAACATTGGGACCCCTGGAGAATAAATCGGCTGGCCCAGCGCCAGCTCTGAAGCCACAGTAGAGCTCGCTGCGGCGCTTTAGCCCCGGCCTGCGCACAACCTGCGCCAAGGCTTGCCTTCCGCCCGTTTCCTGCGCCTGCGGTGCACTGGCAGTGGGTTGTTGCAGGGCCTTGGCAGCCCCTACGGCGCGAATAGGGCAAGAGCCAGGGCGGCCGCCAGCATCGCGGGGCCGAAAGCCACTTCAGCAGGTCTGTCCGGTTTGGCCCGTTGGGCAATTATCAGGGTAAAAATACCGCCAACCACGAACCCAAGGGCACCGCCGTAAAAGAGCTGGCCCCAGCCCAGGTGCCCAAGGTACAAGCCCACCGGAGCGGCGAGCTTCACGTCGCCCATGCCGATACCGTTCGGTGACATGACGGCCAGGAGCAGGAAGACGACGAAGAGAATCGCGGCGCCGGCCGCTGCCCGGAGAAAAGGGGACCATTCCGCGGAGCCGGCGCTGCTGACCGCCAGGAGCCCCAAGCCGGTAAAGAGCAGAGCACCCACCAGGGGGTTCGGCAGGAGATGAAGGGCCAGGTCAATGCGGGCCAACTGAACGGCGAGCACGCCCAACACGAGGAAGGCCGGCAACTCCCAGTCCATGCCGAACCGCAGCGCCAGAGCAGCACAAAGGAGGCCCGACAATGCCGCCGTCGCCGTTCTGGTCCCTCTGGACGGTAAGGGCCCAAGGCGCGGGATCAAGCGGGCGATCATCCGCTCACTAAGTCTGCTGGCGAGGATGCCGGCCAACCCCGCGGCCAGGGCAAGCAGTGGCCCGGCGCCGGCTGCTATACCTAAGGGCGACAAATTAACTCCTTGACTGAAAACGGTCCGAAGGTACCCGTCCGGACCGTCCCCCTGCACGGGGACACCCCATTTTGACCCAGCGACACGTCATCGGCTATTCTTGGTAGTCGTTGTGCGTGTCCTTCTCGATGATGCGTGCCCGCTTGGAAATCCGGTTGCAGGATGACTATCCAACGTGCACATTCGAGACCATGGGATGACTGGTTACATAGAGCCCTCACCTCTGTTCCGGTAGCGCATAGATAGTAGGTGCACCCCCGAGTGACGCCTAAAACAAGAACGCCAGAACAAGAACGAGGCAAACACCGTGCGTACGTACACCCCGAAGCCCGGCGATATCAACCGCCAGTGGCACGTCATTGACGCCACCGACGTTGTCCTTGGTCGTCTTGCCAGCCAGACCGCAATCCTGCTGCGCGGCAAGCACAAGGCCACCTTTGCGTCCCACATGGACATGGGCGACTTCGTCATCATCATCAACGCTGAAAAGGTCGCCCTCACCGGCGCCAAGCTCGAGCAGAAGCGCGCATACCGCCACTCCGGCTACCCGGGCGGCCTGACCTCCGTCACCTACGCGGAGCTGCTGGAATCCAACCCGGTCCGCGCCGTGGAGAAGGCCATCAAGGGCATGCTCCCGAAGAACTCCCTCGCTGCACAGCAGCTGGGCAAGCTGAAGGTGTACAAGGGTGCCGAGCACCCCCATGCCGCACAGCAGCCCAAGACGTACGAAATCACCCAGGTCGCCCAGTAGTCCTGGCCACCAACAAACTTTTAATCAAGGAGAATCGTGGCTCAGAACGAAGAACTGACCACCGAGGCCGTTGTGGCTGAGGAAAACCTGACCAGCTACACCTCGGAAAGCGGTGCTGCGGAAGCAGAAGCGCCCAAGAAGGAACGCCCGGCCCTCACGGTCGCCGGCGCAGCAGTTGGCCGTCGCAAGGAAGCCGTTGCACGTGTCCGCATTGTGCCGGGTACCGGCAAGTGGACCATTAACGGCCGCGAACTGGCCAACTACTTCCCGAACAAACTGCACCAGCAGGACGTCAACGAGCCCTTCAAGATCCTCGATCTTGACGGCGCCTACGACGTCATTGCCCGCATCCACGGTGGCGGCATTTCCGGCCAGGCCGGTGCCCTGCGCCTCGGCATCGCCCGTTCACTGAACGAGATCGACACCGAGAACAACCGCGCCACCCTCAAGAAGGCCGGTTACCTGCGTCGTGACGCCCGCGTCATCGAGCGCAAGAAGGCCGGTCTCAAGAAGGCCCGTAAGGCACAGCAGTACTCCAAGCGCTAAACAGCGCTTACCCAAGCTGTGGCCGCTGAGTCGACCACAGCTTGGGACCCGCAGCGCTTTTCAGCGCTCGGATCCCCAAGCGCTCATCCCGCTTTCGAAAGCCCGTTCCGCCCCTTGTGGCGGGGCGGGCTTTTGTTGTTTTAGCCAGTAAAGATTCATTTTCCGGCGGCGCCACGGTGCCCGTCGGGCGCCCCGGGGGCTGAGTCGCCCGCCCCATCGTCTAAACTTGAGCCGATGTCTAGATTATTTGGAACAGATGGTGTCCGGGGTTTGGCAAACGGCCTGCTGACGGCCGAGTTGGCGATGCAGCTGGCCCAGGCCGCCGCAGTCGTTCTTGGCCATGCCCGCAACATAAACGGAACCCGGCCGCGCGCCGTGGTGGCCCGCGACCCCCGCGCCAGCGGCGAATTCATTGCGGCTGCCGTGGAAGCAGGGCTGTCCAGCTCCGGAATCGACGTCTATGACGCCGGCGTCCTGCCCACTCCGGCTGCGGCCTATCTCGTGGCCGACCTGGACGCGGACTTCGGCGTGATGATCTCCGCCTCGCACAACCCCGCGCCGGACAACGGCATCAAGTTCTTCGCCCGCGGCGGCCAGAAACTCCCCGACGCCGTCGAAGATGCGATCGAGCAACAAATGAGCAAGGAGCCCTTCCGCCCGGTCGGTGGCGAGGTGGGCCGGATCCAGCGCTTCTCCGACGCGGAGGACCGCTACATCGTCCACCTGCTCGGCACCCTCCCGCACCGCCTGGACGGGATCAAAGTGGTGCTGGACTGCGCCCACGGCGCCGCCAGCGGCTGTTCGCCCCAGGTATTCAAGGACGCCGGCGCCGAGGTCATCGTCATCGGCGCCGAACCGGACGGCCTCAATATCAACGACGGCGTCGGATCGACCCACCTGGGTCCCTTGAAGCATGCGGTCCTGGAACACGGTGCAGACCTCGGCATCGCGCACGACGGGGACGCGGACCGCTGCCTGGCCGTGGACCACGAGGGTTCCGAGGTGGACGGCGATGAAATCATGGCCATCCTCGCGGTGGCGCTGAAAGCATCCGGCAAACTCAAGGACGATGTCCTCGTGGCGACGGTGATGAGCAACCTCGGACTCAAGATTGCCCTGCGCGAAGCCGGAATCAACCTACGCGAGACGGGCGTGGGGGACCGGTACGTCCTGGAAGGGATGCGCGAGGGCGGTTTCAACCTCGGCGGCGAACAGTCCGGGCATGTCATCTTCGCCGACCACGCCACCACCGGCGACGGTGTCCTTACCGGCCTGCAACTGGCAGCGCAGGTGGCGCTCACGGGCCGTTCGCTGAAGGACCTGGCCGCGGTGATGACAAAACTTCCGCAGGTCCTCATCAACGTCCGGGGCGTGGACCGCACCCGGGTGAAGGGTGACGACGTCGTAGCGGCGGCGGTGGCCCTCGCCGAAGCTCAACTCGGCGACACCGGCCGGGTCCTGTTGCGTCCCTCCGGAACCGAACAGGTGGTGCGGGTCATGGTGGAAGCAGCCGATCAAGTAACGGCCCAGGCTGTCGCCGAGGAACTTGCGCTGGTAGTCCGCACGGAACTGGCCCTCGCACTCGTCTCGGACTAAGCCACGCTGAGGCCGCAGGCGGTGCTTCAAAGCCGGCGGGGCCGCAGCATGGCACTATCTGGGGATGGGGAAACTTTCACGCACGCGAGCACACGTCATCGACGGTTTGCCACGCAGCTGGCCTGACTTCGCGTCAAAGTACCCGCTGTTTATGAAGCTGGCGCTTGTCCTCATCTGGCCCCTGGGGTTGCTATTGGCGTACATGTCGCTCAAAGCGGCTGTCCTCACTGATGCACTGGGACAGGACGCCCACGCGTACTGGCTCGCAGCCCAGGGAGAACTTGTCTACGGAAGGGCTCCTGGCGAAAGGGACGCGTACCTGTACTCGCCCGCGTTCGTAACGGTGTTGAGGCCCGTGGCCTTGCTCCCTTGGCACCTCTTTCTCGCCTTGTGGATCTGCCTCGAAGCGGCGGTCCTCTGCTGGCTTCTCAAGCCATTGCAGCGCCGCTGGTCGGTCCCCGCTTTTATGCTCTGCCTCCCTGAGATCGTGGTCGGAAACATTTACATACTGCTGGCCGCGGCGGCTGTTGTGGGTCTGCATAAGCCGGCCATGTGGGCCTTTCCCATCCTGACGAAAGTCACGGCGGGCGTCGGCCTTCTCTGGTTCGCGGTGCGCGGCGAGTGGCGCCTACTCGGCCAGGGCGTAGGCGGCTTCGCGCTGGCCGTCCTCGTCTTCTACGCGTTGGATCCGGCGGCATGGCAGGCCTGGCTGCAGTTTCTGGTCGATCACAGGGATGGCACTCCGGATACCCGGGTAAGCTTCCTGTTGCGTTGCCTGCTGGCGGTGGTTCTGGTGCTGGTTGGTGCGCGCAAGCAGTGGCCGCTGCTGCTGGCTCCCGCCATGGTCCTGGCATCCCCGGTACTGGTGGGCCTTATCCCACTGACCCTCCTGGCTGCAGTTCCCCGGCTTACCGGGATGGCCTCCCCGGGAGCGAAAGACGGGCTTCCAGCCCCTAAGACGCCGGCGGTGCGCGGAACGCCTACAGAGTTCGCTGCGAGCGGAGAGCGTCCCTGATTTCGGTGAGCAAGGCGATCTGCGGATCCTCCGCGGCCTCTTCCTTCACGCCCGCAGTTATGCCGAGCCGGCGGTTGCGCCGCTCGATCATGTGGTTCATGGGCACGACGACGACGAAGTAGATGGCGGCCGCGATCAGGAGGAAATTCACGATCGCGGTCAACAGCACGCCGAACTTGATGTCGTTGCCGTTCAGGGTAACGACGGCAAAGCTGTCGAAATTGGGTGCGCCGGTCAGGCCCGCGATGAACGGCATGAAAACGCTCTGGACCAGTGCCGTGACAACGGCGCCGAAAGCGGCACCAATGATGACTGCGACGGCAAGGTCCACCACGTTGCCTTTGAGAATGAAGTTCTTAAATCCTGTCAACATATGCTCAAAACTAACCCACCCGGGCGGACTGCCCGAATCGCCGGGGACAGGAGCCGCCCTTGGCACCAACCTGGAACGTGGGATGCGGCGCTAGGGGTAGCCCGGCGCGGCTTCGAGGCCCAAGTACTCCTCAAGGGTTGCCACGCCGCGCCCGCGCATCTCCGCCGCGGCCTCCACGCCCACGTAGCGCAAGTGCCAGGGCTCGTAGTAATAGCCGGTGATCTCGTGGAACATCCACGGGTAGCGCACAATGAAGCCGAACAGATGCGCGTTGGCCTTCGCCCAGACCGCTGCCGGCTGGTTGGCGAACGCCGGGGTGAAACTGTCCCGGCCGCTGCCGTCACCGATGTCGAAGGACCAGCCCGTCTGGTGCTCCGAGTAGCCGGGCCGTGCTGAGGCCGTGTCCGCGGCGGCCCGGCCCTCCGTGGCCACCCAGTTGTTGTAGGTCGCGATCTGGGTGGTGTAGGAACGGTAGCCGCTTGCGAGGGTCAGAACGACGCCGGCGGCCGCGGCCGCGGCGAACATCGCCTCCGCGGCCGCGGCCGTCGTGCTGTTCAGCTGCGCGGCTTCCCCGGAGGTGGCCAGACGCACGCTCGGCCGGACCAGGTCGGCCGGAACAAACGTGGCCGGGGTGAGCGGCCGGTGCTTGTTCACCACCACCCATGGGCTCGCCGGATCGGTGAGCGAGTGCCGGGCAGGCGGTGTTGCGGCGGACGACGGCGGACCCGTTGCCGGTGCCGATGCGGCAGGACTGGCCGGCACCGGCGCAGCGGACGGGGTGGCGGCCGACGAAGCCGTAGTGCTTCCCTGGGCCGGCGTTGGCAACGGCGCCGGGGCGGACAACGCAGGCCTGGAGCCTTCCGGGGTGCAGGCGCTCACGGCTGCGAGGGACGTTCCAGCCAGCAGCAGGCGGGTCAAGGCCCGCCTGCCCAGTGTGCCAGGGGTGCTTTCCGGCGGAAGCCGACGCCCCCCGGAGTCGTTCTGGCACACGCGTGCTACACCTTGCGCAACAGCATGCGGCGGATGGAATGGTCGCCATCCTTGGTCAAGACCAGCTGCGCACGGCCGCGGGTTGGCAGTACGTTCTCCTCCAGGTTCGGTTCGTTGATGCGTTTCCAAATCTCGCGGGCCGTCTGCTCCGCCTCCGCGTCCGAGAGCGTGGCATACCGGTGGAAATACGACTCGGGCTGCGCAAACGCGGTGGTCCGGAGCTTGCGGAAGCGGTCCACGTACCACTCCTCTATGTAAGACGTTTTGGCATCAACATAGATCGAAAAATCGAAGAAGTCACTCAAAGCCAGGCCCTGCCGTCCGTCCTGCCGAGGCCGGGCCGGGGCCAGGACGTTCAGTCCCTCGACGATCAGCACATCGGGGCGGCGCACCACCACTTCCTTGCCGGGGACAATGTCGTACGTCACATGGGAGTACCATGGCGCCCGGACTTCCTCGGCGCCGCCTTTGATCTCGCTCACAAAGCGGAGCAGCGCCCGGCGGTCATAGGATTCGGGGAATCCCTTGCGTTCCAGCAACTGACGCCGCTTCAGTTCCGCCAGCGGGTAGAGGAAGCCGTCTGTGGTGATGAGCTCAACATTGGGGGTGCCCGGCCAGCGGCGGAGCATCTCGCGGAGCACGCGGGCGATGGTGGACTTGCCCACAGCCACCGAGCCGGCGACGCCAATCACGAACGGCGTGCGCTGGGTCTGCTCGCCCAGGAAGGTGGTGGTGGCCGCGTGAAGCTGGCCGGCAGCCTCGACGTACAGGTGCAGCAGCCGTGACAGCGGAAGGTAGACCTCGCGGATTTCCTTCATGTCCAACGGATCGCCGAGGCCGCGGAGACGCAGCACATCCTCCTGGTTAAGGGGCTGCTCCATCTGGGCAGCGAGCCGGGACCAGGTCTGCCGGTCCAGCTCCACGAACGGGGAGGCACCGTCGCCGTTCGCTTCATTGCGTTGCAAAGTCACCATAGAGATTCTGCCCTCCGGCGGGCCGAGAGCGAAATGAGGGCCCCGACACCCGCCCGGCACGGGCTGGGCAGGCGCGTGGCGCACGCTCATCCTCCGTCGGCTGTGTAGGAAACCCGCTAGGCTTGGGGCCATGTGTGGAATCGTTGGATATGTAGGCCACTCCGCTGGCCGGGTAAATGCTGGACACAATGCCTTGGACGTCGTCCTTGAAGGGCTGCGGCGGTTGGAGTACCGGGGCTACGACTCCGCCGGTATCGCCGTCGTCGCCGACGGCACCATCTCGTCCCGTAAGAAGTCGGGCAAACTGAACAACCTGATTGCCGAACTCGAAGCCAACCCGCTGCCCGAGTCCTTCACCGGCATTGGTCACACCCGCTGGGCCACCCACGGCGGACCGACGGACCATAACGCCCACCCGCACCTGGCCGACGAAGGCGCGCTGGCTCTGATCCACAACGGCATCATTGAAAACTTCGCCGAGCTCAAACTGGAGCTGGTGCGCAAGGGCGTCACATTCCTCTCCGAGACTGACACCGAAGTCGCCGCCGCGCTACTGGGCGACATCTACCGGAACCAGCTCCAAGGCGACCCGGCCAAGGGCGGCCTCACCAAAGCCATGCAGCTGGCCTGCCAGCGACTCGAAGGCGCCTTCACGCTCCTCGCCGTGCACGCAGACCAGCCGGACGTTGTCGTGGCGGCCCGCCGCAACTCCCCGCTCGTTGTGGGCCTCGGCGACGGCGAGAACTTCCTCGGCTCCGATGTCTCCGGCTTCATCGACTACACGCGCCGCGCCGTCGAACTCGGCCAGGACCAGATCGTCACCATCACCGCCGACACCGTGGAAATCACTGATTTCTACGGTGCCCCGGCCGAAGGCAAGGAATACCACGTCAACTGGGATCCGGCCGCCGCGGAAAAGGGCGGCTTCCCCTCCTTTATGGAGAAGGAAATCCATGACCAGCCCGACGCAGTGCTGCAGACCTTGCTGGGCCGCTCGGACATTGACGGCAAGCTGACCCTGGACGAGCTGAGGATTGATCCGGAGCTGCTGAAGAGCGTCAATAAGATCATCGTCCTGGCCTGCGGAACCTCCGCTTACGCCGGACAGGTGGCCAAGTACGCCCTTGAGCACTGGTGCCGGATTCCCACCGAGGTGGAGCTCTCCCATGAGTTCCGTTACCGCGACCCGATCGTGGACGAAAACACCCTCATCGTTTCCATCTCCCAGTCCGGCGAGACCATGGACACCCTGATGGCAGTCCGCTACGCCAAGGAGCAGGGGGCCAAGACAGTGTCCATCTGCAACACCAACGGATCGACCATCCCGCGCGAATCCGACGCCGTGCTGTACACCCACGCCGGGCCGGAAATCGCCGTCGCCTCCACCAAGGCTTTCCTGGCGCAGATCACCGCCGCCTACCTCCTGGGCCTCTACCTGGCCCAGCTGCGCGGCAACAAGTTCCAGGGCGAGATTAAGGACATCCTCGCGGACCTGCACAAGATCCCCGCCAAGATCCAGCAGATCCTGGACAACGAGGCGCAGATCAAGGAGCTCGGCCAGTCCATGGCCCAGGCCAAGTCCGTGTTGTTCCTGGGCCGCCACGTCGGCTTCCCGGTGGCCATGGAGGGGGCGCTCAAACTCAAAGAGCTCGCCTACATCCACGCAGAGGGATTCGCTGCCGGTGAACTCAAGCACGGCCCCATTGCGCTGATCGAGGAAGGCCAGCCGGTGTTTGTGGTGGTTCCCTCGCCCCGCGGCCGCGACTCGCTGCACGCCAAGGTCGTCTCCAACATCCAGGAAGTCCGGGCGCGCGGCGCCAAGACGATTGTGATCGCGGAGGAAGGCGACGAGGCGGTCAAGGCCTACGCCGAGTACGTCTTCTACATCCCGGAGACCCCCACCCTGCTTGCGCCGCTGCTCAGCACGGTTCCGCTGCAGATCTTCGCGCTGGCCCTGGCCTCCGCGAAGGGTTATGACGTGGACCAGCCGCGCAACCTCGCCAAGAGCGTGACCGTAGAATAGCGCCATGATTGTTGGCATTGGAGTAGACGTCGTAGACATTGAACGGTTCGGCCGGCAGCTGGAGCGCACCCCCGGGCTGCGGGACAGGTTGTTCGTCCCCGCAGAGCGCGAATTGAACACCCGGTCCCTGGCTGCCCGGTTCGCGGCCAAGGAGGCCGTGGCAAAAGTCCTGGGCGCGCCGGCGGGCATGAACTGGCAGGACTGCTGGATCGGACTGGACCAAAACGGTCCCACCGTTCAGGTCAAAGGCACGGTGCTGGCCGTGGCGGCGTCGAAAGGCGTCAAACGCTGGCACCTGTCGATGAGCCACGACGGCGGCATCGCTACAGCGACAGTCATTGCCGAGGGCTGACAGCGACCCTGCCCAGAGCTTCACTTTCCGCAGCGACAGCACCGCGAATGGATTGAAACGATGATCAGCGCCTACACCGGAACCCAGATACGAGCGGCTGAGCAGCGCTTTCTGGACGACGGGTTGGGCGCTGCTCTCATGCAGCGGGCCGCCTACGGGCTGGCCAACGCGGTGGTCCGCGAACTCCGGGCCCGCGGCAGGCGCCTTAACGGCGGCAGCGTCACCGTGCTCGCAGGCAAAGGCAACAACGGCGGGGACGGGCTTTTCGCCGCCGCGATGCTGGCCCGCCGCGGCATGCGGACGACGGCGGTCCTCACTGCCGGGGATGCCCACCCGGAAGGACTTGCAGCCTTCACCGCGGCGGGAGGCCGGGTGATACGCCTGAGGGCGGAGAACGCCGCTGCCGCGGCGGCTGACGCCGCGAGGTCCGGCGTTGTCCTGGACGCCGTGCTGGGCACCGGCGCGCAGGGCGGACTCCGGGGCCCTGCCGCGGCGCTGATCGAGGCGCTGGCGCAGTCCCGGTCCGGGCTGGTGGTAGCCTGCGACGTCCCCAGCGGCGTGGACGCCGATACCGGAGCAGCCCACGCCCCCGTGCTCCGCGCAGAGCTGACTGTCACGTTCGGGGCCGCCAAGGCCGGCCTGCTGGCCGATCCCGGGGCCGACTTCGCCGGCCGTGTCCACGTCGTTCCCATCGGCATCGAGACCGCGTTGCCGGTGCCGGCGGTGCGCCGGCTGGAGGCCGGAGACCTGGCGGCGTTGCTGCCCCATCCCGAGAGGCGCGCGCACAAGTACTCCCGCGGCGTCCTGGGCGTCGTGGCCGGTTCCCAGCGCTATCCCGGCGCCGCGGTCCTGGCTTGCCGTGGTGCGCTGGCGTCCGGGGCAGGCATGGTCCGGTACTTCGGGCCGCCGGCGGTGGCGGACCTGGTCCGGCAGTCCTGCCCGGAAGTGGTGTGCAGTTCCGGCAGCGTCGCTGATGCGCATGTGCAGGCCTGGCTGCTGGGACCGGGCCTGGACGACCAGGCCGGCGACCAGCTGGAGCGGGTCCGCGAGGCGGCCGCCACCGGCCTGCCCGTGGTCGCCGACGCCGGGGCGCTGCCGGCCCTGCCCCTGGACCTGGCACCGCACTTCGTACTCACCCCGCACGCAGGCGAACTTGCCGCCGTGCTGGCCCGGTACGGCGCCGGACCCGGCCGCGCCGAGGTGGAGGACGCCACCCTCCCGGCCGCCCGGCAAGCCAGCGCCCTGACCGGCGCGACCGTGCTGCTCAAAGGTGCCGCCACCCTGGTCGCTGCGCCGTCCGGCTCCGTCTTCAGCCAGGCCGAGGCGACCCCTTGGCTGGCCACGGCGGGCAGCGGCGACGTCCTTGCGGGTGTGCTTGGGTCCCTGCTGGCACAACTGGCCGGCAGCTCCGGCGCATTCGCCGCCCTGGGCATCCCTGCGGCCGAGCGGTGGGCCGGCATCGCCGCCCTGGCCGCCAGCGTCCACGGCCGCGCTGGAAGCCACGCTTCCGGCGGCGGCCCGGTGACGGCGTCGGATGTCGCCGCATCCGTTGGGGAGGTCATGAAAACGCTGTAACAATGCCGCACCCCAGTGCGCCGAGGTAAGTAGTAATCCTACTTACCAGTAGTCTGTCTAGAGAAATATCGCCACGCACGAGGAGTACACATGGAAGTCTGGCCCGGAACGGCTTACCCGCTGGGAGCCACCTTTGACGGCACCGGCACCAATTTTGCGCTGTTCAGCGAACGCGCCGAGCGGGTGGAGCTGTGCATCCTCGCCGACGACCTGACGGAAACCCGGATCGAGCTGACCGAAGTGGACGGTTATGTGTGGCACTGCTACCTGCCGCACGTCCAGCCCGGGCAAAAGTACGGCTACCGTGTCCATGGCCCGTACGAACCCGAAAACGGCAATCGCTTCAACCCGAACAAGCTCCTCATGGACCCCTACGCCAAGGCAGTACAGGGGCAGATTGACTGGGATCCCGCGCTTTTCACCTACGAATTCGGCGACCCCGACTCCCGTAACGACGCCGATTCGGCGCCGCACACCATGCACGGCGTGGTCATCAACCCCTTCTTCGAGTGGGACGGCGACCGCCAGCTGCGCATCCCGTACCACCAGTCGGTCATCTACGAGGCGCACGTCAAGGGCCTGACCGAGCTCCACCCCGAGATCCCCGAGGAGCAGCGCGGCACCTACGCCGGCGTCGCGTACCCGGCAGTCATTGATCACCTGAAGAAGCTCGGCGTCACCGCGATCGAACTCATGCCGGTGCACCAGTTCGTCAACGACGGCACGCTCGAGGAGAAGGGCCTCAACAACTACTGGGGCTACAACACCATTGGCTTCTTCGCGCCGCAGAACACCTACAGCTCCTCCGGCGACGTCGGGCACCAGGTCCAGGAATTCAAGGCCATGGTCCGCGACCTGCACCGGGCCGGCATCGAGGTGATCCTGGACGTGGTCTACAACCACACCGCGGAGGGCAACCACCTCGGCCCCACGCTGTCCTTCAAGGGTATCGACAACCAGGCGTACTACCGGCTGGTGGACGACGACCAGAAGCACTACATGGATTACACCGGAACCGGAAACTCGCTCAACGTCCGGCACCCGCACTCCCTCCAGCTGCTGATGGATTCCCTGCGCTACTGGGTGACGGAAATGCACGTCGACGGTTTCCGCTTCGACCTCGCCTCCACCCTCGCCCGCGAGTTTTACGACGTCGACAAGTTGTCCACGTTCTTCGAACTCATCCAGCAGGACCCGATTGTTTCCCAGGTCAAGCTCATCGCCGAGCCATGGGACATCGGCCCGGGCGGCTACCAGGTGGGCAACTTCCCGCCGCAGTGGACCGAATGGAACGGCAAGTACCGCGACACCGTCCGTGATTTCTGGCGCGGCGAGGCCTCCACCCTGGGCGAATTCGCGTCCCGCCTGACCGGCTCGGCTGACCTGTACGAAAGCTCCGCCCGGCGCCCGGTGGCCTCGATCAACTTCGTCACCGCCCACGACGGCTTCACCATGCGCGACCTCGTTTCCTACAACGAGAAGCACAACGACGCCAACGGCGAAGGCAACAACGACGGCGAATCCCACAACCGCTCCTGGAACTGCGGCGAAGAGGGGGACACGGACAACGACGAGGTCCTGACCCTCCGCGCCCGCCAGCAGCGCAACTTCATCGCCACTTTGCTGCTCTCGCAGGGCGTGCCGATGCTGCTGCACGGCGACGAGCTGGGCCGCACCCAGCAGGGCAACAACAACACCTACTGCCAGGATTCGGAACTGAGCTGGATCCACTGGGAAGCGATGGATCAGCCGCTGGTTGAATTCACCGCCGTGGTCACCAAGATCCGCCACGACCACCCGACGTTCCGGCGCAGCCGCTTCTTCGACGGCCGCCCCGTGCGCCGTGGTGAGGGCGAGAAGCTGCCGGACATCGTCTGGCTCAAGACGGACGGCGCCGAAATGCTCCCGGAGGACTGGGACAGCGGCTTCGGCCGGACCATCGGCGTGTTCTACAACGGAGACGGCATCCAGGAGCAGGACTCCCGCGGACGCCGGATCACCGACGACAGCTTCCTGCTGTGCTTCAACGCCCACGACGACGACGTGGACTTTGCCCTGCCGGCCGACGAGTACTCCCGGTTCTGGGACGTGCTGGTGGACACCGCGGACCAGGCTGACACCGAGAATCCGCTGAAGGCGGGTTCGGTGGTCAAGCTGGCCGCCAAGTCGATGGTGGTACTGCGGGCCCACTCCGGCCCCGAGATCGAGGTTGACTACTCCGCTGCCGCTTCGCTGGCCTCCATGGCCGAGCACGAGGAAGCCTTTGAGGAGATGGCGGAATCCCAGGAGGAGGCCGCCGCAACCGTCGCCGCGAAAGAAGCCGCCGAATGAGGACGCCTGTCTCCACCTACCGGCTGCAGATCCGGCCCGGCTTCACCCTCCAGGACGCTGCCGAGACGGTGCCGTACTTGAAATCACTCGGCGTGGACTGGATCTACCTCTCGCCGATCCTTACCGCGGAAAAGGGATCGGACCACGGCTATGACGTCACCGACCCCTCCGCGATCGACCCCGACCGGGGCGGCGCGGAGGGCCTCGCCGCCGCCGCGAAGGCGGCCCACGACGCCGGCATGGGTGTGCTCGTTGACATCGTGCCCAACCACGTCGGCGTGGCGACGCCGGTACAGAACCCGTGGTGGTGGTCCCTGCTCGAAGAGGGACAGCAGTCCCGCTACGCTGCCGCGTTCGACGTCGACTGGGACTTCGGTGCCGGCAGGGTCCGGATCCCTGTCCTGGGGGAGGACTCCGACGTCGCCGCCCTGGAAATCAAGGACGGGGAGCTGCGGTACTACGACCACCGTTTCCCGCTGGCCGCGGGCACCTATACCGCAGGTGATGATCCGCGCGAGGTCCACGACCGGCAGCACTACGAGCTGGTCGGCTGGCGCCGGGCCGACAACGACCTGAACTACCGCCGGTTCTTCGCCGTCAACAGCCTGGCCGGCATCCGGGTCGAACTCCCGGAGGTCTTCGACGAAGCCCACGCCGAAATCGTGCGCTGGTTCAGCGAGGGCCTCGTCGACGGACTCCGCATCGACCACCCGGACGGCCTTGCCGACCCGGAAGGCTACCTGCACCGGCTCCGCGAGGTCACCGGCGGCAGCTACCTGCTGATCGAGAAGATCCTCGAGCCGGGGGAGGAGCTTCCGTCCAGCTTCGACTGCGAGGGAACCACCGGTTATGACGCCCTCGCGGACGTGGACCGGCTCTTCGTCGATCCCGCCGGGCAGGAACCGCTCGATGCGCTCGACACGGAGCTGCGCGGCGGAGTCGTCGCGGATTACGATGACATGATCCGCGGCACCAAGCGCCGGATCACTGACGGCATCCTGCATTCGGAGATGCAGCGGCTGGCCCGCCTGGTGCCCGCCGGGACGGGTCTCGGCGCAGAACGTGCCGCCGATGCCCTTTCGGAGATCATCGCCGCGTTCCCGGTTTACCGCAGCTACCTCCCCGAGGGCGCGGAGGTTCTGCAGGAGGCCTGCGGACTCGCAGTCCGCCGGCGTCCCGAATTGGCGGACGCCGTCGGGCTCCTGCAGCCCCTGCTCCTGGACGCCGGTGCCGAACTGGGACGCCGCTTCCAGCAGACCTCCGGCATGGTGATGGCCAAGGGCGTCGAGGACACCGCCTTCTTCCGCTACACCCGGCTCGGCACCCTGACGGAGGTCGGGGCCGACCCGACCGAGTTCTCGGTGTCGACGGAGGAATTCCACCGCCGGATGACGCGCCGCCAGGCAACCATCCCGCTGTCCATGACCACGCTGAGCACGCACGACACCAAACGCAGCGAGGACACCCGGGCCCGGATTTCTGTGCTCGCGGAGCTGGCGCCGGAATGGCAGGCCGCGCTGGCCCGGCTGCAGGAACTCGCGCCGCTGCCCGACGGGCCGCTGGCCAACCTGCTGTGGCAGGCCATCGCCGGCGCCTGGCCTGCCGGCCGGGAACGGCTGCAGTCGTACGCGCAGAAGGCTGCCCGTGAGGCCGGCAACTCCACCGACTGGCTGGACCCGGACGCCGCCTTTGAGGAGAAGGTGGCGGCCGCAGTTGACGCGGCCTTCGACAACCCTGAGGTCAGGGCGGAACTGGAATCCCTGGCGGAGCTCTTATCCCCGTACGGGGCGGTTAACTCCCTCAGCGCCAAGCTGGTGCAGCTCACCATGCCCGGGGTGCCGGACGTGTACCAGGGCACCGAATTCTGGGACCGCTCGCTGACCGATCCGGACAACCGGCGCCCGTTCGACTACGGTGCGCGGCGCGCGGCCCTGGCAGCGCTCGACGCCGGTGAGCGTCCGGCGTCGTACCGGGATGAGACGGCAAAACTCCTCGTCACTTCGCGGGCCCTGCGTCTGCGGCGGGACCGGCCCGAGCTGTTCACGGGCTACCGCGCCCTCACGGCCACCGGGGCGGCGGCCGGACACCTGGTCGGCTTCGACCGGGGCAGCGCAGCAGGGGCCGGCGCTGTGACGCTGGCTACCCGGCTGCCCCGCGGTCTGGAGCAGCAGGGCGGCTGGCGGGATGCCGCCATCGACCTGGCCGATGCCATGACCGATGAACTGACAGGCGCCACCTTCGGGCCGGGTCCCGTGCTGCTCGCCGAGGTTTTTGGCAGCTACCCGGTTGCCTTGCTCGTCCCGGCAAAGCGCTGATTGAACCACCGAACGCGAACGGAAAGTTGTCAATGACCTTGCCTGCCAATCCAAATGCACGCTTCGACCTCTGGGCGCCGGAGGCCGGCGCCGTGACACTGCTCGCCGGCGGCCAGCAGTACCCGATGACGCCGCGGGCAGTCAGCGGTGCCGTCGGCGGCTCAGAGGGGAGCGGCTGGTGGACGGCGTTGGATGCCCCGGCCGCGGGCGAGGTGGATTATGGCTACCTGCTGGACGGGGACACCACACCGCTGCCGGATCCCCGGTCACGGCGGCAGCCCGACGGCGTCCATTCGCTCTCCCGGACCTTCGACGCCGGCAGCCACGAGTGGGCGGACGGGGCCTGGCAGGGCCGGGCGCTGCAGGGCGCCGTGATCTACGAGCTGCACATCGGCACCTTCACCCCTGAAGGCACGCTGGATGCTGCGGCCGGGAAACTCGACTACCTGGTGGACCTCGGCGTCGACTTCGTGGAGCTGCTGCCGGTCAACGGTTTCAACGGCACCCATAACTGGGGCTACGACGGTGTCCTCTGGTACGCCGTGCACGAGGGCTACGGCGGCCCGGCCGCCTACCAGCGCTTCGTGGATGCCGCCCATGCTGCCGGGCTGGGCGTCATCCAGGACGTGGTTTACAACCACCTGGGGCCCAGCGGCAACTATCTTCCGCGCTTCGGTCCGTACCTGAAGTCGGGGGAGGGCAACACCTGGGGTGACTCGGTGAACCTCGACGGCGCCGGATCCGACGTCGTGCGTGCCTACGTCCTTGAGAACGCCGCCATGTGGCTGCGGGACTACCACGTGGACGGGCTTCGGCTCGACGCCGTGCACGCCTTCAAGGACGAACGGGCGGTCCACCTGCTGGAGGAATTCGGTGCCCTCGCGGACACTGTCGCGGCAGAAACCGGACGGCCCGCCACCATGATCGCCGAGTCGGATCTTAACGATCCGCGGCTGCTGTACCCGCGGGACGTCAACGGCTACGGCCTGGCCGGGCAGTGGAGCGATGACTTCCACCACGCGGTCCACGTCAACGTCAGCGGCGAGGCCGAGGGCTACTACGCCGACTTCGAATCCCTGGAGGCTTTGGCCAAGGTCCTGGTGGACGGGTTCTTCCACGACGGCAGCTATTCCAGCTTCCGCGGCCGGCACCACGGCCGGCCCATCAACACCGGCGTGGTCCACCCGGCAGCGCTGGTGGTCTGCAACCAGAACCACGACCAGATCGGCAACCGGGCCACCGGCGACCGGTTGTCCCAGACACTGGGCTACGGGCAGCTGGCGCTGGCCGCCGTCGCGACCCTGAGCTCACCCTTCACCCCCATGCTGTTCATGGGGGAAGAATACGGTGCCACCACGCCCTGGCAGTTCTTTACCTCGCACCCGGAACCGGAACTCGGCAAGGCCACCGCGGAGGGCCGGATCAAGGAGTTCGAGCGGATGGGCTGGGACCCGGCCGTCGTGCCCGACCCGCAGGACCCGGAGACGTTCACCCGCTCCAAGCTCAACTGGGCTGAAGCCGCCGACGGCGACCACGCCCGCCTGCTGACGTTGTACCGGAACCTGATCGCGCTCCGGCGCTCGACGCCGGAACTCGCCGGCCTCGGCTTCGAGGACACCGCGGTTGCCTTCAGCGAGACCGACGGCTGGCTTCGCCTGCGCCGCGGCAGCGTGGAGGTCGCCATGAACTTCTTCGTGGAACCGCGGCGGCTCGCCGTCGCCGGATCCTCGATCGCACTGGCCACCGACGACGCCGCGTGCCTCTCAGACGGCCAGCTCGACCTGCCCGGACACAGTGCCGCCATCATCTCGAAATAGGACAGGACAGAACTGATGACGTATGTTGCAGCAGAAACCCGTTATGACTCCATGCCGTACCGCCGCGTCGGCCGCAGCGGGCTGAAGCTCCCCGCCATCTCACTGGGCCTGTGGCATAACTTCGGCGACGACAAGCCCTTCGAAATCCAGCGCGCCATCCTGCGCCGGGCCTTCGACCTTGGCGTCAACCACTTTGACCTCGCCAACAACTACGGCCCGGCCGCCGGTTCGGCCGAAACCAACTTCGGCCGCCACCTCAGGGACGACTTCGCGCCCTACCGGGACGAGCTGATCATCTCCACCAAAGCCGGCTACAACATGTGGCCGGGCCCGTTCGGTGAGTGGGGATCCCGAAAATACCTGCTCGCGAGCCTGGACCAGTCCCTGGACCGCATGGGCCTGGACTACGTCGATATTTTCTACAGCCACCGGCCCGATCCGGAGACGCCGATGGAAGAGACCATGGGCGCCCTGGACCAGGCCGTCCGCTCCGGGAAAGCCTTGTACGCGGGCATCTCCTCGTACACGCCGGAGCAGACCCTCGAGGCCGCCCGGATCCTCAAGGAACTCGGCACCCCGCTGCTGATCCACCAGCCGAGCTACTCCATGCTGAACCGCTGGACCGAAAACGGCAGCCCCAACCTGTACGAGGCGCTGGAGCAGGCAGGGGCCGGGTCGATCGCGTTTTCGCCGCTCGCCCAGGGCATGCTCACCGACCGCTACTTGAACGGGATTCCCGCCGATTCCCGCGCCGCTCAAGCGAAATCCCTGGATGAGGGCACCATCACAGACGACAAGCTGGACCGGGTGCGTGGCCTGCAGAAGATCGCCGAGGGCCGCGGCCAGACCCTCGCGCAGATGGCGATCGCCTGGATCCTGCGCGAACAGGGCAAGGGCTCCTCCGTGACGTCCGCGCTCGTCGGCGCGTCCAGCGTCCGGCAGCTCGAAGACACCCTGTCGGCTGTTGAGAACCTGGACTTCACCCCCGCGGAGCTGACGGCGATCGACGAGTTCGCCGTCGAGTCCGACATCAATCTGTGGGCCCAGAAGTAGCCAGCGTCGCCTCCGGGCAGCCTGCAGTCATACAAACGGTGCGGCGGCCGGGAACAACTTGGGCCGCCGCGCCGTTGACTACAATGCTAAGGGTGCCGTATGGCGCCGTGCCCGCTGCCGCCGTCGTGCATCAAGAGTGCTTCCGCGCCGGGCACATGAAGTTGTTCTCAAAGGAGTTCCGTGTCTTCACATCCGATTCGTGTTGCAATCGTCGGCGTAGGTAACTGCGCCACCTCGCTGGTCCAGGGCGTTGAGTACTACCGCAATGCCGACCCCGCCGCAACGATCCCGGGGCTGATGCACGTGGAGTTCGGCAAGTACCACGTCAATGACGTTCAGTTCGTTGCCGCGTTCGACGTTGACGGCAAGAAGGTGGGCCTGGATCTGTCCGAGGCCATCCTGGCCAGCGAAAACAACACCATCAAGATCGCCGACGTCCCGCCGACCGGTGTCACCGTCCAGCGCGGCCCCACCCTCGACGGACTCGGCAAGTACTACCTCGAGACGATTGAGCAGTCCACGGAGGAGCCGGTCGACGTCGTCCAGGCCCTCAAGGACGCCAATGTCGACGTGATGGTGTGCTACCTGCCCGTCGGGTCGCAGGAAGCCGCCGAGTTCTACGCCCAGTGCGCGATCGACGCCGGCGTTGGCTTCGTCAACGCCCTGCCGGTCTTCATCGCCGGCACCAAAGCCTGGGCGGACAAGTTCACCGCCGCCGGTGTCCCGATCGTGGGCGATGACATCAAGAGCCAGATCGGTGCCACCATCACGCACCGCGTCATGGCCAAGCTGTTCGAGGACCGCGGCGTCACCCTGGACCGCACCTACCAGCTGAACGTCGGCGGCAACATGGACTTTAAGAACATGCTGGAGCGCGACCGCCTCGAATCCAAGAAGATCTCCAAGACGCAGGCCGTCACGTCCAACGTGGAAGCCGACCTCGCGCCGCGCGACGTCCACATCGGCCCGTCGGACTACGTCCAGTGGCTCGACGACCGCAAATGGGCCTTCGTGCGCCTCGAGGGCCGCAACTTCGGCGACGCCCCGGTGTCGCTGGAATACAAGCTGGAGGTCTGGGACTCGCCCAACTCCGCCGGTGTGATCATCGACGCCATCCGCGCCGCCAAGATCGGCCTGGACCGCGGTATCGGCGGCCCGCTGCTCTCCGCGTCGAGCTACTTCATGAAGTCCCCGCCGGAGCAGTTCAACGATGACCTCGCCCGCGAAAAGGTTGAGGCTTTCATCCGCGGCGACCTGGAGCGCTAACAAGCCCTCCCCTTCCTCCGGTTGCCCTATCACTTCCGGTGCTCAAACCCTCGGTTTGACCGCCTCAAGTGATAGGGCAACCGGCGTTTAACGGTTGTGGAGGGCGAACCGGACCCGTCGGCAAGCGCCGCGGAAGTCCTCTGCCAGATCGTCGGCGTTGAACTTGAAATAACGCCACCCGGCCGCGTTGAAGGATT
Source organism: Micrococcaceae bacterium Sec5.8 (assembly GCA_039636775.1). Lineage (NCBI taxonomy): Bacteria > Bacillati > Actinomycetota > Actinomycetes > Micrococcales > Micrococcaceae > Micrococcaceae bacterium Sec5.8. The sequence continues at coordinate 2,991,547 of CP143429.1, read as the reverse complement.
CGTCGCGGCGATTGTCGCGGGACTGTTGTTCGCGCGTTCGGTGGTGGCCGCCGTCGTACTGGATGGCGACCTTATGCCTCCGGTAGCCGAGATCAGCAGCGGGGGAAAAGGGGTCGCCCGGCACGATCCGGAGCTGCAGCTCCGGTTCCGGCAGACCGGCAGCGCTCAACGCCAGGCGCAGGAACGTCTCCGGCGCGGAGTCGGAGCCCGGCCGGATGAGCTCCACTGCCTGCCGCGCCCTGACAATGCCCTTGAGTTTCGGGTGCCGGGTGAGCATCGCCGTCAGCTGGGGAAGTGCCGCCCACGGCTCGGATCGGCCCTCCAGTCCCGTGCGGGGCCGGCGCACCAATTGGTCGCCGACCGCCACGAGGTCCGGCAGGGGCAGGATGCGGGCGAGATCCAGCCATGTCCGGGCGGGCGTTGAGATGCGGGTTCCGTCCCAGACCATAAGTTCATCCTCAAACACCAGGACGGTGTGCCCGACCACGCCTTCCCGTCGGACGGGTGGCAGCGCCTTGGGCTTGCTCAGATGCAGGTCCCGGCAGTCGCGGTAGCGGGCCGGGAGCCACAGCCCCAGCAACCTGGCGGCCGTGAGGTGCGATACCCAGCCGCCCGGGGTCGCGGCTGACAGGGCGCGGGCCAGCCCGCGGAGTTCGAACTCCCAGCCGGCCGGCAGATAGAGCAGCCGACCGGCCCCCGCGAGATCGGAGGCGCGGAGCCGGGCACTGCCCAGGGCGGCAGCCCGCGCCTCATAAACGGTGAACGGAGCGGCGGCGAGGTGAGTCGGCAAGTTAGCTGGTGGGCGCATGCCCGCCATTCTTATCCGAACGCAGGATCCCCGCTCCGGCTATCCACAGGGGGCCCGTTGCGCTATCACTCCTGGTGGTTATTCACCGGAAATGGCAGCCAAAAGTGATAGCGCAACCGGGTCAGAAGAGACCGACCGGGTTGCCGGCGGCGTCAACGTCCATGCGCATCGCCGCCGGCACCTTCGGCAGTCCCGGCATGGTCATGACCGCCCCGGTGAGGGCCACGATGAACCCGGCTCCGGTCTTGGGAATGAGGTCACGGACGTGGATGGTGAACCCCTTCGGCGCGCCCAGCCTGGTGGCGTCGTCGCTGAAAGAGTATTGGGTCTTGGCCATGCAGACCGGGAACCCGGACCAGCCGTTCTTCTCGATCTCCGCGAGCCGCTTGAGTGCCGGAACGGAGAACTCCACGCCGTCGGCGCCGTAGATTTCCTGGACGATTATCCGGATCTTGTCCTCTACCGACATGTCCAGCGGGTAGAGGTGCCGGAAAGAGTGCGGCGCAGCAATGGCCGCTGCGACCTTGGCCGCGAGCTCGTCGCCGCCGTCGCCGCCTCCGCCCCGGCCCCAGACGTCGGCCACAGCAGCCTGGACGCCCTCCGCGGCGCACCACTGCAGCAGCCACGCCAGCTCCTCATCCGTATCGGTGGCAAATTGGTTGATCGCCACCACCGGCGCGATGCCGAACTTTTCCACATTCCGCACATGGCGCTGAAGATTGATGACGCCGGCAGCCAGCGCGTCCAGGTCCGGCACCTTGAGCTGGTCCTTGGCGACGCCGCCGTGCATCTTCAGGGCGCGGATAGTCGCGACGATCACGACGGCGGACGGGGCGACGTCGGCGACGCGCGACTTGATGTCCATGTACTTCTCCGCGCCGAGGTCCGCGCCGAAACCCGCCTCCGTGACGACGATGTCCGCGAGGCTGCGCGCGGTCTGCGTGGCGATCAAGGAGTTGCAGCCGTGCGCGATATTGGCAAACGGGCCGCCGTGGACCAGAGCCGGGGTGCCGGCGATGGTCTGCACCAGGTTCGGTTTGATGGCGTCTTTGAGCAGCAGGGTCAGGGCTCCCTGCACCCCCAGCTCCGCCACCGTGACCGGCCGCCGGTCGTAGGTGTAGCCGAAGGTAATGCGGCCCAGCCGCTCCCGAAGGTCCGCCAGGTCCGTGGCGAGGCAGAAGACCGCCATGATCTCCGAAGCCACGGTGATGTCGAAGCCGTCCTGCCGTGGAATGCCCTGGGTGGGCCCGCCGAGGCCGATCACCACCTCACGCAGGGCGCGGTCGTTCATATCCAGCACGCGCTTGAAGGTCATTCTGCGCGGGTCGATGTTCAGTTCGTTGCCCTGGTAAATGTGGTTGTCCACCAGCGCCATGAGGGCGTTGTTCGCCGAGGTGATGGCGTGGAAATCGCCGGTGAAGTGCAGGTTGATCTCGTCCATCGGCAGCACCTGGGAGTACCCGCCGCCCGTGGCGCCGCCCTTCATGCCCAGGATCGGTCCGAGCGAGGGCTCGCGCAGGGCGATCATCACCTTGTGACCGGCGCGGGCCAGCGAGTCCGCGAGCCCCACCGTGGTGGTGGATTTGCCTTCCCCCGCGGGAGTGGGCGACATCGCGGTCACCAGCACCACCTTGCCCGGAGTATGGCCCACGCCACCTGCTTCCCGGCCCGTGAGCCTGGCCGGGTCAATTTTCGCCTTGTACCGGCCGTGGAAGTCCAGCGCGCCGGCGTTGATCCCGGCCGCCTCGGCAATCTCCCCGATCGGCACCATGGTGGCTTGCTGCGCAATCTCCAGATCACTCCGTGCGGCAGTTCCGGAACTCGTGGTGTCAGACATCGTTGTCCTTCGGCTCGTGGCGTCGGTGGGTGTGCCGGCCAGTGGTTTCGGACCGCTGTTACCGGCCCATGGTTCCGGCGGGCGGCAGGTGGCCTGCCGGAATGGTCAGGTTTCCAAAGTACTGGCTCAACGCGGTGTGGTAGCTCTCCAGCGTGATGGCGGCGGTGCGTTGCCAGCCAAATTCCTGCGCGTGCAATGACGCGGCACGGCCCATGTCCGCACGGGTCGCCGGGTCGTCGTACAGGGCTTCCAGGGCGTCAGCCCAGTCGGCGGCCCGGTGGCCCTCGACCAGCAACCCGGTCCGGCCGTCAAAAATGGCGCGGGACAGCCCGCCCACCTTGGTGGCGACCACCGGCGTTCCGCAGGCCTGGGCTTCCAGGGCCACGAGACCGAAGGATTCGCTGTAGGAAGGCATCACCACGAGGTCCGCGGACCGGTACCAGCCCGCCAGTTTCGGGGCGCTGACCGGCGGGTGGTGGGTGACGACGTCGTCCATCCCGGCGGCCGTGATCAGGGACTTCAGGTCGAAGTCCTTGGACCCGCTGACCGCCCCGACAATGGTCAGTTGAAGATCGATGTCCGGGCGTCGGGAGCGCAGCAGGGCCGCGGCCTTGATCAGGACCTGCGGACCTTTCAGCCGCTGGATCCGCCCCGCAAACAGCAGGTGGAAGCGGCCCGGCGGCACTCCGTGGGCGGCCCGGTCCCGGGTGCGGAACGCCGGTGTGAAGACGTCCAGGTCCACGCCGGGCGGGGCCACATCGATGTGGTCGTTGTCCGCGTTGTAATGCGAGACCAGTTCCGCGGCCTCGGTGCCCGTGTTGGCGATCAGCCGGGTGGCGCCGTCGACGATCCGCTGCTCGCCGTCTTCGCGCCGCCGCGGTTCCGGCTGTTCTCCGGAGACCAGCAGCAGGTTCTTCACCTTGGCCATGGTGTGCATGGTATGCACCAGTGGCAGGCCCCACAGGCCCGCGAGCTCGAGCCCGGCCACTCCGGAAACCCAGTAGTGGGAGTGGATGACGTCGTAACGGCCGCGCGGCTGCAGTTGCCGGATCCGGTCGATTTCGGCCACCATGCTGTGCAACAGTTCGGGCAGTTCCTCCTTGGGCAGCTTCCGGGCGGGGCCGGCCGCGACGTTGTGGACGCAGACGCCGGGGGAGGGGTGCTCGACGGCGGCCTGCCCGGCAGCTGTGGACCGGGTGAAGATTTCCACCTCGACGCCGGTTTCGGCAAGGGCCGCGGCGAGTGCGCGGATGTATACGTTCATGCCTCCGGCATCACCGGAGCCGGGCTGCTCCATCGGAGAGGTATGCAGCGAGAGGAATGCAACGCGGCGGATCAGCGACATTCTCCTTCCCCCCTTTCCTGGCCAAATCCTGCCGGCCCACCGGTGCCGGCAGGCCGTTTTGTATCGTGACGTGTTAACGTGCCGGTTTACTTTGCCGGATCTGCGTTTCGATAAAACACTACTCCTGAACGTCCCTCGGGTTCGCCGGCGGCAGGCAGCTCCGGCCGCCGGGCCGGGGGGGGTGCTGCTAACGTGGCGGCTGTGAGCACACGCGACGCACCCGGTTCCGCCGCCACCGGCTGGGACATCAGGCAGGCCACCGCGGAGGACTGGACCGCGGTCTGGGAGATCCTGGAGCCGGTCATTCGGGCCGGGGAGACCTTCACCTGGGACCGGCTCACCTCCGAGACCCAGGCCCGCGAGCGCTGGTTCAAGCAGTCCCCCGGCCAGACCTTCGTCGCGGTGGGCCGGGGGACGCTCGACGGCGTCGTCCTGGGCACCGGTGAGCTGCACGCGAACCAGGGCGGCGGCGGAAGCCACGTCGCCAACGCCGGATACATGGTCCACCCGGCGCACGGCGGCAGAGGGCTGGCCCGTGCCCTGTGCGCTTATTCGCTGGACGCGGCGCGGGCGGCCGGGTTCCGCGCCATGCAGTTCAACGCTGTCGTGGAAAGCAATGTCCGTGCCGTGGCTGCCTGGCGGTCCATGGGCTTCGAGGTGCTGGCCACCATCCCGGACGCGTTCCTCCACCCGGTCCTGGGGTACGTGGGCCTCCACGTGATGTACAGAAAGCTGTAACAGGCGGTTCACCCCTCCGGGCGCCAAAGCTCCCGCAATTCCGGAAACGCCTCTTCATACCCGGCCAGAAGTTTTCCGGCGAGGGCCGCGGAGCCGACCAGTGGATGCCCCGCGAACGCCGCCAGGGCAGCGTCCCGGCGTTCCGGCCCCGTTGACCCGTCGCCCCGGCGGGTGGCCGCGACGACGGACCGTTCGACGTCCTTGATCTGCCGCAGGAGGGCCAACTGCACCGCCGGCGGGCGTCCCTGCGGTATGGGGACGACGCCGTCGGCCGTCACCTTGCCGGGAACCTCGACGACGGCGTCCACCGGCAGCCCGGGAATCGCAGGTACGCCGCCGGGGGAGCCGCTGGTGCTGTTGGAGGTGTTTAAAATCAGCTCGGCGGGCCCGCCGCCGGCGAGGGCGCGCAACACGGCGAGGGCGACCCGTTCATAGCCGCCGCCGGTCAAATCCGTTTCATCCCGGCGTTCGCCGCCGGTCCGGGCCTCGGCGAGATAGCCCTCTTCACGGGACCGGCGCGCGGCATCCCACAACCGGTAGGCGTCCGGGCCCGCCACGGCGAGACGTGGATAAAGCCCGGACTGCTGCCGGTCGATGGACTCACCGCGGGTCATGGCGGAGGACCGGATGCTGGCCAAAGCGCGCCCGGTCTCGTAGTAGTAGTAGAGGTATTCGTTGGGGAGGCAGCCGAGGGACGCGAGGAAGGATTGCCCGAACAGCCGCCCTTCCTCGAAGCCGGCCAAAGCGCCGGCGTCAGCCAGCAGCCCCGGCAGCGCGTCGGCCCCGCCGGACTCCAGCCGGTACAGCCAGCCGAGATGGTTCAACCCGTAGTACCCGACGCCGTCGAGCGTTCCCTCCCCCAGCGGAACTCCAGCCGCCCGCGCTGCCCGGTGCACCAGCCCGCTGGCCGAATCGCAGATGCCAACTACCCTGGGCCCAAGCATCGGAACCAGCGCCTCGGTGACCATGCCGGCAGGGTTGGTGAAGTTCAGTAGCCACGCCTCCGGACAGTGGCGCTGCATCTGGGCCGCAAGGTCCAGCATGCGAGGGATGGACCGCAGCGCGTAGGAGATGCCGCCCGCTCCGGTCGTCTCCTGGCCCAGCAGCCCGAGGTCCAGGGCCACCCGCTCGTCAACGGTGCGCCCGGCCGTCCCGCCGGGCCGGATCGCCGCGAACACCGCATCGGTGCCGCGCAACGCCTCGGCCAGTGACGTGGTGGGCCGCACCACGGGAGCGGCTGCCGGACGCGCGCGGTCATCCGGGAAGGCGGCCAGGACTGCGCTGATGGCGGCGAGCCGGCCGGAATCGACGTCGTACAGCACCAGTTCCCGGACCAACCCGGCGAAGGGGCCCGCGCAGAGCGCCCGGTAGACCAGCGGTACCCGGAATCCACCGCCCCCGGCAATCATCAGCCGCATGCCGACAGTCTATGCGCGAGGGGCGGTTTAGCGGCCGGGGAACGCCTATCCAGCGCTCCCGGGACGGCGTAGTGTGCGGTACATGGACGCGATTCCGGCGCGGCGTTTTGACCCGCTTTGCTCCGTCCGCGACCCGGCGGCGGAGGGCCTCGATCTGCTGTTGACCGGGACTGTTTTCCAGGACATCATCTTTACCGGCCTGCCGCACGGGCCCGTCGCCGGAACCGAAATCTGGAGCGAGGGGATGGGCAGCTGCCCCGGCGGTGTGGCCAACCAGGCCATCGCCGCCTCACGGCTGGGGCTGCGGACCGGTCTGGCAGCCGCGTTCGGCGACGACGGGTACGGCGATTACAACTGGAAGATCCTGGCCGGGCAGGAGCACGTGGACCTGTCCCTGTCCCGGCGCGTGGCGGGCTGGCATTCGCCGGTCACAGTGTCCCTCAGCGTGGAGCACGACCGGTCCATGGTGACCCACGGCCACCCGGCCCCGGTGAGCTCCAGCGAACTGGTCGGCTGTCCGCCGCCGGCGCTCGCCGCCGTCGCGGAGCTCGGCGAGGAGCTGGAGCCGTGGGCGCTCGACGCGCACCGTGCGGGAGTTCAGCTGTTCGGCGACGTCGGCTGGGACCCCACCGGCGCCTGGGCCTCCTCCCGGCTCGATAACCTGCAGTACTTCCATGCCTTCATGCCCAACCAGCACGAGGCGATGAATTTCACCGGCCACGACAACCCGTGGGCGGCCCTCTACGCGTTGGCGGACCGGGTCCCGGTCGCCGTCGTAACCCTGGGCCCGCAGGGGGCCATGGCCGTGGACTCCGACACGGGTGAGGAGGAGTGGGTGCCGTCCTTGCCGGTGTCCGCCTTCGATCCGACCGGGGCGGGTGACTGTTTCGGCGCTGCTTTCATTGTGGGCTGCCTGGCCGGCTGGCCGCTCGGTGACAGGCTCCGTTTCGCCAATCTCTGCGCCGCCCTGGCCGTGCAGGAAGTCGGCGGCTCATTGGCAGCACCCGGGTGGGGGGACATCGCCGACTGGTGGCAGCGAGCCAACGCCCGGAAGGAGCGGCAGAGCAGCCAGTGGCTGCGGCGTTACCGCTTTCTCGAGGACATCATCCGGGACGTGCCGCAGGAGGCGCAACGGCGGGCGACGGCGACCATCGCGCACCTTTCCGACGCGTAGCACGGTTCCCGGCGGCGTCCTCCCGGTGGACATGCCCACCCTCCTGGCGGACATGCCCACCCTCCTGGCGGACATGCCCACCTTCCGGCGGACATGCCCACCTTCCGGGCCGGCGGATGGGCATAATGCCCTTATGTCCAGTGGCAGGCACCAGCGATGGACATGTCCGGTGCTGGTTTTCGAGCGATGGGCATATCCGGTGCTGGTTTCCGAGCGATGGGCATGTCCGGTGGTGCTGGGGGAACGAGCGGCCGGGCCCTGAATTAAGCCGCATGCGCAGCCACCCCTAGAATCGTTAAGTGACTTACCCAGCAGCAACAGGCGGCGCCCAGCCCGGTCCGGAGGCACAGCCGGCCTATGCCGAGGAACGCTCGGCAGTAATCGACCTTGAAGCAATCCGGCACAACGTCCGCCGCCTTGCCGCCGTGGCATCACCGGCCCAGGTCATGGCAGTGGTCAAGGCCGACGCCTACGGCCACGGTGCCGTGCCGGTGGCCCGGGCAGCCCTCAGCGCCGGCGCCCGATGGCTGGGCACCGCCCACATTTCCGAGGCCCTGGCCCTGCGCGCCGCCGGAATCGACGCCCCGCTCCTGGCCTGGCTGCACACCCCGGAGAGCAACTTCGCAGCGGCCGTCGCTGCCGGGATCGACATCGGCTGCTCGGGCTGGGAGCTGGAGCGCATCGTGGCGGCCGCCCGTGAGCAGGAGCGGCCGGCCCGTGTGCACCTGAAAGTGGACACCGGGCTGGGCCGCAACGGAGCCACCCTGGACGCCTGGGACGGCCTTGTCGGCGAAGCCATGGAATACCAGGACCAAGGCCTGCTGCGGGTGGTGGGCGTGTTCTCCCACCTGGCCGTCGCGGACGAACCCGAGCGCCCGGAAACCGACGAACAGCTGGCAGCCTTCCGTGCCGCGCTTGCCATCGCCCGGGACGCCGGCGTTGATCCCGAGGTGCGGCACCTCGCCAACACTCCAGCCACTTTCTCCCGGCCCGACACCCACTTTGACCTGGTCCGGGTGGGGCTTGGGCTCTACGGACTGTCGCCGTTCGAGGGGCAGACTTCGGATGAGCTGGGCCTGCGTCCGGCCATGACGGTCCGGACCGTCGTCTCGCACTGCAAGGATGTGCCTGCCGGCCAGGGCGTCTCCTACGGTCTGAACTACCGCACCCGCGGCACCAGCACCCTTGGCTTGATCCCGCTGGGTTACGCCGACGGGGTCCCCCGGATCGCCACCGGCGGACCGGTCCGCGTCCAGGGCGTGAATTATCCTGTGGTGGGCCGTATTGCGATGGACCAGATGGTCATCGACCTGGGTCCGCTCAGCGTCTCCGCCGGCGGATCCAGCGTCCTGGGCGCCGAGGCCGTCCTGTTCGGCGACGGCGGCGACGGCGGGCCCACCGCAGAGGACTGGGCCCGCGCGGCGGGCACCAATAATTACGAGATTGTCACCCGGATCAGCCCCCGGGTGCCGCGCCGCTACGTCAACGAAGATCCTGCCCGCGACGGGTCCGCCGAGTGAGCGCCGCGGCCTGGGAGCGGACCCTTGAGGTCGGGACCGCGGCGGAAACCCATGCCCTGGCAGCCGTGCTCGGCACCCAGCTCCGGGCCGGTGACCTGCTGGTGCTTACCGGTGAACTGGGCGCGGGAAAGACCACCTTCACCCAGGGTCTGGGGGAGGGCCTTGGGGTGCGGGCCGGTATCATCTCACCGACCTTCGTGCTGGTCCGCATCCACCCGAACCTGCCCGACGGTCCCCGCCCCGGCGGCCCGGACCTGGTGCACGTCGACGCGTACCGGCTGGGATCCGCCTCGGAAATCGACGATATCGACTTGGAAAACACCCTCGACAGCGCCGTGACCGTAGTGGAGTGGGGCCGTGGCCGGGTGGAGCATCTCAGCGAGAACCGGCTCGAAATTGATCTGGTCCGCAGCATGGGCGGCAGTGCCAGCGCCCCGGCCAGCAACGCAGCGGAGCCAGGCACCCTGGACTTCGACACCGGGGACGACGACGAACCCCGCACCGTCGTGATCCGCGGCTTCGGTCCCCGCTGGGAGCATCCGCCGGTTCTGCCCGCGGCATCTCCGCCCGTCCTGCCCCCGGCGCGGGAAACCCCCAGCCTGACCTCGCCCCAGACTCCGGAAGTGACCTGATGCTGATCCTCGCCATCGACACCTCAGCCGTGGCCAGCGCCGCGCTCGTCTCCGACGACACCCCGGAATCCGTCGTGGGATGCTTTGCCACCGCAGACACCAGAAGCCACGCCGAAGTCCTGGCCCCGGGCATTGAGGCTCTCCTCGACGAGGCCGGGCTCACCGGCGCCGACGTCGACGCGATCGTCACCGGGGTGGGACCGGGCCCCTTCACCGGGCTGCGGTCGGGGATCGTTACGGCCCGGACGCTCTCGTTCGTCTGGGGCAAACCGCTGTACGGCCTCATGAGCCTGGACGCCATCGCCCTGGAGGTGGCGGAATCCACCGACGCGGCCGAGGAATTCCTCGTCGCCACGGATGCCCGGCGCAAAGAGGTTTACTGGGCCCGGTACGGCCTTAGCCCCGGCCAGTTGCCCCGGCTGCTGGAGGGCCCGCACGTCGGTGCCGCGGCGGAGCTCCCGTGCCTCCCGGTCTACGGCGCCGGAGCCGGCCTCTATGCCGACGTTGTCACGGCCGTGCCGGAATTCAGCGCCCGCCAGCCGGAAGCCCTTTCCCTGGGCCAGTTCGCCCTGGCCCGGCTGGCGGCAGGGGAGACACTGCTCGATTCCACCCCGCTCTACCTGCGAGAGTCCGACGCCCAGGTCCCCGGACCGCGGAAGAGGGCGCTGTGAACACCGAGAACGCAGGACAGAGCGCAGGAGAGAACACCGGACAGAACATGCGCAAGCATGCAGGACCTGCATTACCCGCGGATGTGACCCTGCGGGACATGACTGCCGCGGACGTCCCCGCAGTCCATGAGCTGGAGCGGGCACTGTTCCCCGTGGATGCCTGGCCGCTGCACATGTTCGTCGCTGAGCTGGCGCAGGCCGAGACCAGACGCTACCTCGTAGCCGAAGCTGCCGGACGGATTGTCGGCTATGCCGGGCTGATGTGCATCGAGCCGATCGCGGACGTCCAGACCATCGCCGTCGTTCCCGAGCAGGAAGGCAAGGGCATCGGTTCGGCGCTCCTCACCGAACTCATCCGGGAAAGCCGGCAGCGTGGGGCGCAGGACGTCCTCTTGGAGGTCCGGGCCGACAACCCCCGCGCGCAACAGCTTTACCTCCGTTACGGATTCGAACAAATCCACGTCCGGCCGCGTTACTACCGGGACGGCGTCGATGCACTGATCATGCGGCTCCGGCTCGGCACCGCCGGTTTGGACGGCCGCCAACCCGACACCACGCCCAGGGAAGCAGACAGCCGATGAACAGCACCCAGCATGCCGGGCCACTGGTCCTGGGGATCGAGTCCTCCTGCGATGAGACCGGCGTCGGGATTGTCCGCGGCACGCAGCTGCTGACGAACACCGTGTCCTCGTCCATGGCCGAGCACGTCCGGTTCGGCGGGGTGATTCCTGAAATCGCCTCCCGCGCCCACCTGGACGCTTTCGTTCCAACGCTTCGCGAGGCGCTGGCCGAGGCCGGGGTGACGCTGCAGGACATCGACGCGATCGCAGTCACGTCCGGTCCGGGGCTCGCGGGAGCCCTGATGGTGGGTGTCTGTGCGGCCAAGGCGCTCGCCGTCGCCACCGGCAAACCGCTGTACGCCATTAACCACCTCGTCGCGCATGTCGGCGTCGGTCTGCTCCGGACGGACGACGGCGGCCCGCAAGCTTTCGCCGGGTCCCCGCAGAACACGTTGCCGGAGAACCTGGGGGCCCTGCTGGTCTCCGGCGGGCACACGGAGATCCTGCGGATCCGCAACATCACCGGCGACGTTGAGCTGCTCGGTTCCACGATCGACGACGCAGCAGGTGAAGCCTATGACAAGGTGGCGCGTCTTCTGGGCCTTGGCTACCCGGGGGGACCGGCCATCGACAAGCTGGCCCGCACCGGCAACCCGAAGGCGATCCGCTTCCCGCGCGGCTTGAGCCAGCCCAAGTACATGGGCACCGCGGAAGAACCCGGTCCGCACCGCTACGACTGGTCCTTCAGCGGACTCAAAACCGCCGTCGCCCGCTGCGTAGAGCAATTCGAGGCGCGCGGGGACGCGGTGCCGGTCGCGGACGTCGCGGCGGCGTTCCAGGAGGCCGTGGTGGATATCATCACGTCCAAGGCGGTGCTGGCCTGCCGGGAGCACGGCATCACCGAGCTGCTGCTGGGCGGTGGGGTGGCGGCCAATTCGCGGCTGCGCCAGCTTACCGAACAGCGCTGCAGCGCTGCGGGCATCCGCCTGACGGTGCCGCCGCTGGCCTTGTGCACAGACAACGGTGCCATGGTCGCCGCGCTGGGCGCCCAGCTGGTGATGGCCGGGGTGGAACCGAGCGGGATCGGGTTCGCACCGGATTCTTCGATGCCTGTCACCACCGTCTCGGCCTGAGGCGGGCCGCCGGGGCCCGCACCGGTTTAGGCCTCGGGTCCCTTGCGCATCTGCTGGACCAGATCCAGCACCACCGCGCGGAGGTCGCCGCCGTGCTCCGCCGCCACGCGCCGTTGCCGCTGGCAACCGGCGCCGCGCTCGATGATCTTCAGGACGTCGGCAAGCTCGGCAACGCAGTCCAGTTTCACGGCGACCGGTTCCAGGCGCGCCACCGTCTCCCGGATGTGCTCGGTCACGAGTTGTTCGTTGCCGTCGGCGTCGAGGATGATGATGGCTTCCAGGCCATAGCGGGCCGCACGCCACTTGTTCTCCTGCACATGCCAGGGCGGCATCGTGGGGATGGTGCCGCCATTATCCAGCGTGGTGGAGAACTCATCGACAAGGCACTGGGTGAGTGCCGCGATCGCCCCGACTTCCTCAAGGGTGGCCAGGCCGTCGCAAATGCGCATCTCGATGGTGCCGAAATGCGGAACCGGACGGATGTCCCAGCGGATTTCGGAGAGTGAGTCGATAACCCCGGTGGTAAACATGTCCTGGGCGTAGGACTCGAAGTCCTCCCAGCTGGAGAACTGGAACGGCAGGCCCGCGGTGGGCAACTGCTGGAACATCAGGGCGCGCTGGGAAGCGTAGCCGGTGTCCTCGCCGCCCCAGAACGGACTGGACGCGGACAGGGCCTGGAAGTGCGGGAAATAGTTGACCAGGCCGTCCAGGACGGGAAGGACCTTGTCCCGGCTGTCCAGGCCTACATGCACGTGGACGCCGTAGATCACCATCTGGCGGCCCCACCACTGCGTGCGGTCGATCAGTTTGGCGTAACGGGCCTTGTCCGTCACCGGCTGGAGCTGCGGCGGGCTGAACGGGTGGCTCCCGGCGCAGAAAGTCTCGACGCCCATCGGATCAGTGATCTCACGGACGGCGGCGAGTGAACTGCCCAGGTCCGCTTTCGCTTCTGCCACCGTGGTGCAGATGCCGGTCACCAGCTCCACCGTATTGAGCAGCAGCTCCTGCTTGATGTGCGGGTGCTCATCGTCTTCATTGAGCTCGGGGTGTTTCGCCGCGACCCCGCGGAGGACCTCTTTGGCTACCGACGCCAGCTCCCCGGTGTCCGCGTCGACGAGGGCCAGTTCCCATTCCACACCAAGAGTTGATTGCCTGGATGAAGCGAACTCAATCTTCATGTGGTCCCTTCACAGTTGTGCCGTCCGTTTCTTCGCCCCGGCCGGCTTTCGTCTTGGGCGGATGTGCCGGACAGTTGGCGAGGCAACGGTGGCTCAAGTCTAGTGCAGGGCCGGCATCGAGCCGGTGGCCAGCGGGCGGTGAAGACGTGAAAGTGTTCACATAAGTTCTCCCAAGCCTGCGCTGGTCGGCGGAGCAGACCACGCCGGGGCGGCTTGTCGTTTAATGGAGGGGTGCCCATCCTGAATAAAGACATGACCCTGTGCATCTCGCTCTCGGCCCGGCCGAGTAACAACGGGACGCGTTTCCACAACCACCTGTACGAACAGCTCGGCCTGAACTGGATCTACAAGGCCTTCGCCCCCACGGACCTCGCGCAGGCGATCGCCGGCGTGCGGGGTCTGGGGATCCGCGGATGTGCCGTGTCCATGCCGTACAAGGAAGACGTCATAGCGCTGGTGGATGTGATGGACCCGTCCGCTAAAGCCATCGATTCGGTCAACACCATCGTGAACGACGGCGGTACCCTCACCGCGTACAACACCGACTACACGGCCATTGAGCAGCTGCTGCAGCGCAACGCCGTACCGACGGACTATTCGGTGCTGGTCCAGGGCTCCGGTGGCATGGCCAAGGCGACCGTGGCCGCGCTGCGGGACGCCGGCTTCAAAGACGTCACCGTGATGGCGCGCAACCAGGACGCCGGACGGGCGCTCGCCGGACAGTACGGGTTCGCTTTCCGCGCCGGCATCGACACGACCGCAGCGGGGGCGGCCGACATGATCATCAACGTGACACCCATTGGTATGGCGGGGGGCCCCGACGCCGATTCCCTGTCCTTCCCGCAGAAGGCGGTGGACGCCGCGAAGGTGGTCTTCGACGTCGTCGCGCTGCCCGCTGAGACGCCGCTGATCAGGGCCGCCCGCGCGGCCGGCAAGACCGTCATCACCGGCGCGGAAGTGGCCACCATCCAGGCGCTGGAGCAGTTTGTGCTCTACACCGGAACCCGGCCCACAGCAGCGCAGATCCAGGCAGCCGAGGACTTCATGCGGGCCCAGTAGCAGGCCGCGGCTCCGACGCTAGACCGGTTCGACCGAAACGGCCACCCGCTCGTCACCGATCCGGGTGAGGACCAGGGTGGCCGTTTTTTTAGCTTTGTTTTTGCCGCCGGGCAGGAGTTGTTTGCGCAGCTCCTCCGGAGTGACAGAGGTGCCGCGCTTTTTGATGTCCAGCACGCCGATGCCCTGGTCCTTGACCCAGGACTTGAGGGCTTTGACGTTGTAGGGCATGACGTCCAGGACTTTGTACGCCCGGGCGAAGGGGGTGTCCCGCAGTTCCGGGGCGCAGATGTAGGCAATGTGCTCGTCCACGAGGTGCCCGTCGAGCCGGAGGGCAATATCGGCCACCAGCCCGGCACGGATGACGGCGCCGTCGGGCTCGTAGAGGTATCCCTCGACCGGACCCACCGGGGCCACCGGGCCGGCGCCGAAGTCCTCGGTGCTGCTGATCTCCGCGGCACCCTGCGGGCCCAGGACCAAGGCTGCCCGACGGATTCCGGGGCGCCGGACCGCGTTGAACCACAGCGCCACTTCGGTGACATCCCCGCCTACCGAGACCCACTGGGCCTCGCAGTCCGCCGGCACCGAGCCGTGCGGCATGCCCGGGCCCATTTTCACGCCTACGGCCAGGCCCGACCCGGCCAATGACTCGACGAAGGACAGGGGAGGGGAGAAGTCCTCCGGGTCCCACAGTCGCTTCGTACCCGACGTGGAGGTGGTCCGGCGCGCCGGGTCGAGCCAGACACCGTCGATCCCGTCGAGGGCAACCGTCATCGCGTCCGAGTGGACCACAGTGGCGTTCCGGAAGGGGATCAGGTTCACGGTGGCGCACGCCGCCGTCGTCTCGTCTTTCTCCACGGCCGTGACGGTAATGTCCAGCGACGCGAACGCCATGGCGTCGCCGCCGAGCCCGCAGCCGAGGTCGGCCACATGCTGCACGCCGGCCCCGGCGAAACGCTGGGCGTGCCGTGCCGCCACCGGCAGCCGGGTGGCCTGCTCCAGGCCCGCCTGGGTAAAGATCATCTGGCGGGCGAACTCGCCAAACTTCGCTTCGGCCTTGGTCCGCAGCCGGGACTGGGTGAGAACGGCCGAGACGAGTCCGGGGGAGTGGCCGGCCTTCCGGAGGGAGGCGTTGAGACGGAACGCCTCGTCCTCCCGGTACGGGCCCAGCGATGCCAACAGCTCCCAGCCTTCGGGGTTGAGAAGCGGGGCAATCTGGTCCTGCGGTGCGTCAGCCATGGGATCAAGCCTAGTTCAGAGGGTGATTGCGGCCATGCGCGGGATAGGCTTAATGGCATGGATGACAGCGGCCCGGCGGAGAGCCCGGACGCGGCAAGCCCGGAAGAGAGTGCTGGCGGGCAGGGCGCCGGCGGCGGCCGCCCCGCCCGCCGGGCGGCCGCCCGTTACGCCCGGCCGGCCCTCATCGCAGGACTTGGCATCACGGTGGTCTGCGCGGCGCTTTTGGTCATCATCTTCTTGCTGGACTCCTTCAACGCCACCGTCTATTCCGTCGGCGGCGCCGATGTTTCGGACGCCACCGACGAAGCCAGGGCCATCCGGGACACCTACGCCGCGGCCCGCACCGGCGGCATCGCTTTCCTGATCGCCGGTGGTGCCCTGGCCGCAGGCGCCGGACTGCTGCTCTACCGGCACCGGAACGACGCCGGAGCCGGCGGCCCGGACGGCGAGGACGTGGACTTCGCGGACCTCGGCGAACAGTAGGCTGGCGCGGGCCCGGCGTTCACCGCGAACGTAATTCTGGCACTCGCCTTGACCGAGTGCTAACTCCTTACATAGAGTCATCATTAGCACTCTCCCTAGGAGGGTGCTAACACCTGAAGCTTTATCAGCCAGGCTGCTGCCGGCACCGCGACGACGGTCTGTACGCCTTGGCACCACAGCTTTAAAGTCCACGAATTTGCTGACGAAAAGGAGAGGTCATTGTCGGTCTCTATTAAGCCTCTTGAGGATCGTATTGTTGTCCGCCCGCTCGAAGCCGAGCAGACTACGGCTTCCGGCCTGGTCATCCCGGACTCCGCGCAGGAAAAGCCCCAGGAAGGCGAAGTTGTTGCAGTAGGCCCCGGCCGCTTTGACGACAACGGCAACCGCGTTCCGATCGACGTCACCGTTGGCGACGTCGTGATCTACTCCAAGTACGGCGGAACTGAAGTCAAGACCGGCGGCACTGAGTACCTCGTGCTCTCCGCCCGCGACGTTCTGGCGATCGTCGTAAAGTAACTCTCTTGGACCCCGCGCCGCCGATCCTTCTTTGACGGGTCAGTTGCGCGGGGTTCTGTCTTTGAAAGGACAAAACCATGGCAAAGCAGCTTGCGTTTAACGACGCTGCCCGCCGGTCGCTTGAAGCCGGCATCGATAAGCTCGCCAACACGGTCAAGGTGACCCTCGGCCCGCGCGGCCGCAACGTCGTGCTGGACAAGAAGTGGGGCGCCCCCACGATCACCAACGATGGCGTCACCATCGCCCGTGAAGTCGAACTGGATGACCCCTACGAGAACCTTGGCGCACAGCTCGCCAAGGAGGTCGCCACCAAGACCAACGACGTCGCCGGCGACGGCACCACCACCGCCACCGTGCTGGCCCAGGCCCTGGTCAAGGAAGGCCTCCGCAACGTCGCGGCCGGCGCAGCGCCGGGCCAGATCAAGCGCGGCATCGAGGTCTCGGTCGAGGCCATCGCCGCGCGCCTGCTGGAGAACGCCCGCCCGGTCGAAGGCGACCAGGTCGCCAACGTCGCTGCGATCTCCGCGCAGAGCGATGAGATCGGCGAGCTCCTCGCCGAGGCATTCGGCAAGGTCGGCAAGGATGGTGTGATCACCATCGAGGAATCCTCCACCACGCAGACCGAACTGGTCCTCACCGAGGGCATGCAGTTCGACAAGGGCTACCTGTCCCCGTACTTCGTCACCGACGCGGAACGCCAGGAAGCAGTCCTCGAAGACGCCTTGATCCTGATCAACCAGGGCAAGATCTCCTCTGTCCAGGACTTCCTGCCGCTGCTGGAAAAGGCGCTGCAGAGCTCCAAGCCGCTCTTCATCATCGCCGAGGACGTCGACGGCGAGGCACTCTCCACGCTGATCGTCAACCGCATCCGCGGCACCCTGAACGTTGTCGCCGTCAAGGCTCCCGGCTTCGGGGACCGCCGCAAGGCCATGCTCCAGGACATCGCCACCCTCACGGGCGCGCAGGTTGTCTCGCCGGAACTGGGCCTGAGCCTGGACACGGTCGGCCTGGAGGTGCTGGGTACCGCCCGGCGCATCACGGTGACCAAGGACAGCACCACCATCGTTGACGGCGCCGGTTCAGCCGAGGATGTTGCAGCCAGGGTTTCCCAGCTGCGCGCCGAGCTGACCCGCACCGACTCCGACTGGGACAAGGAAAAGCTGCAGGAACGCCTGGCCAAGCTGGCCGGCGGCATCGGCGTGATCAAGGTCGGCGCTGCCACCGAAGTTGAGCTGAAGGAAAAGAAGCACCGCATCGAAGACGCCGTGTCCTCGACCCGCGCTGCCCTGGAAGAAGGCATCGTCGCCGGCGGCGGCGCCGCTCTGATCCACGCCCTCAAGGCGCTGGACGAGGACCCCGCCGTCAAGGCCCTCGAAGGCGACGCGGCTGCCGCTGTCGGCATCGTCCGCCGGGCCCTGACCCAGCCGCTGCGCTGGATCGCCCAGAACGCCGGTTTCGACGGATACGTCGTCGTCGCCAAGGTGGCCGAATCCGCCAACAACCAGGGCTTCAACGCCAAGACCGGCGAATACGAAGACCTGATCGCGGCCGGCGTCATCGACCCCGTCAAGGTCACCCGTGCGGCCCTGCGCAACGCAGCTTCCATCGCGGCACTGGTGCTCACCACGGAAACCCTCGTGGTTGAGAAGCCGGCCGAGGAAGACCAGCACGCGGGACACCAGCACTAACACCCATGATCAGGGACGTTCCGGCCGCTGCGCCGGGGCGTCCCTTTTCTGTGCCCGGTTGACGCAGGAACCGCACAGCCGCTCGTGGATGAATCGGGGCCGGGTGCGCCGCGGCGATTGGTCATACACCTTGAGCTTTGCGTAAAGTGGTCGCTCCAGGCTTTCCGGGGGAACGGTCTTCCATTACGTTCCCTGGCGAGAGGTGAAGATGACGGAGCAAACAAGGCTTCGCACACCCGTGCCACGAGCTTCCCCATCCCGGCCGGGCCGGGCGCCTGGTTTCAAGCCTGAGATCCAGGGCCTGCGGTCGCTGGCTGTGCTCATGGTGATGACATACCACATCTGGTTCGGCCGCGTCTCCGGCGGTGTGGACGTGTTCCTGCTTGTCTCGGCCTTCCTGATGACCCTGCAGTTCGTTGGACGCTACTACGACGGCCGGCCGACGGCGTTGCTCAAACACTGGCTGCATCTGTTCCGGCGCCTCATCCCTGCTGCTGCCGTCGTGGTGGCCGCCGTGGTCGCCGCCAGCGTCCTTTTCCTGCCCCGGACCCGCTGGCTGGACGTCATCGGCCAGGGCTGGGCCTCGCTGTTCTATTCCGAAAACTGGCTCCTGCAGGCCCAGGCCACCGACTACAACGCCTCGAACCATGGCCTGGCCAGCCCCTTCCAGCATTTCTGGTCGCTGTCGATCCAGGGACAGGTCTTCATCCTGTGGCCGCTTATTTTCGTGGGAGCGGCGCTGACCGCGAGGCACTTCAGACTCAAATACCGTGCCCTGCTCTGCTACATTTTCGCGCTCGTGTTTGTCATTTCGCTGACCCGATCAATGGCCTTCACCGCCGCCAACCAGACAGAAGCGTATTTTGACACCCCTGCGCGGCTTTGGGAGTTTGCGCTGGGGTCCTTGGTGGCTTTGGCCCTTCCGTCGCTCCGGATACCCCGGAGCTGGCGGGTCTGGCTCGGCTGGCTCGGCCTGGCGGCGATGCTTAGCTGCGGCTTCGTCCTCGATGTCCAGGCATCCTTTCCGGGAAGCATCGCGCTCTGGCCCACCCTCGCCGCTGCCTGCGTGATCGTCGCCGGACAGACCGGCAGCAAGTTCGGAGTTGACCGCTTCCTCAGCACCGGGCCACTGGTCCGGCTGGGGGACATGTCCTACGCGCTGTACCTGTGGCACTGGCCCGTCCTGGTGATCTCGCTGGCCTGGACCGGCCGCGACTCCGCGGGGCCGCTGACGGGTGCCGTTGTCATTGCTCTCTCGTTGGCTCTGGCCTACCTCACCACCCGCTTCATCGAGAAGCCCTGGCGGCAGTGGAGATGGCCGGAACTCAAGCGGCGGCGCGCCGTCATTGCGATCACAGCAGCCCTGACCGTCGCAGCCGTGCCCCTCGCCGGAGTCCAAATCAACCTCTACTTCGAGAACCAGGCGGTGCTCGCCAAGGCCGCACAAAACAATCCTGGTGCCCCGGCCCTGCTGCCGGGATTTGTGAATCAGGCAGAGGCTGACGCCGTCCTGCTTCCAGCCCCGGAAAACCTCGGAAAGGACTGGGCGAGCCTTCCGCACCCTTGCAAAGGCACGCTGGAGCCGCAGGACTCAGGGCTTAGGGACGCGTGCTTTGAAAATGGCCAAACCGATCCCGGGGCGAGAACCATCCTCGTTGTGGGTGATTCCCACGCCGAGCAGTGGTTGCCGGCCATGACGCCGGTCAGCACGGAGAAGGGCTGGCGGCTCTACGCGATGCTGATGGGAGGCTGCAAGCCGAGCACGACCGACCAGCACCAGAATGCTGAATGCGACAGCTTCAACACCAAGGTCACCGCCGAGGTCGAAAGAAACCCGCCGGACGCCATTGTGGTGGTCGGCACGGCTGCGGCGCCCTCCTCGCCCGGCGAGCGACTCATCCCCGGCCTGAAGTCGAGCCTTCAAGCCTGGAAGAACCTGGGAATCGACGTGGTTCTCGTGCGGGACAACCCCCGCTTCGGTTTCAACATGGCGGACTGCGTCGTGACCAAAGGCGTGGACGCACGGGAGTGCAGACCCAGCCGGGAGAGTCTCTTCGCGGCAGCAAGTCCCTTTGAGCTGCTGGGGGAAGCGGCTCCGGGCGTGGCCACCATCGACATGACGGACCTGATCTGCGAGCCGACCGACTGCCCGGGAGCGGTCGGAAACATGTTCGTCTATCTGGACGACAACCACATGAGCCGGACCTACACCGCCAGCATGGCGCCGATGTTCCGGGAGCGGCTCCTGGCAGGCACGGACTGGGACTAGGCCGCCGTCGTTCTGCTCCTGAGCCGGCCGCCCGCCGCGGTGCGGCCGGCCCGCTCAGCTTCCGGAGCGGAGGGCCTTGCGCCGCAACCGGGCGGCGGCGCCCCGGGGAAGGCGCTTGGTGACCAGCCGGTAAAAGATCAGCACCGCGACGGCGGACGCCACGATTCCCACCAGGTTCAGCCCCAGCTGCAGGGCGGAGCCGGCAGCTTTCTGGTATTCGCCGAGAACTAACGACACCGCCACGAACCCCGCGGCCGGGACCGTCGTCACGGAGATGAACACACCGACCAGCGCCGCAGACCGCCGGCTGATCACCGACAGCATCCCCGCGGTGCCCGCGAGCACCGCGACGATGAGCGAATAGGGGCCGGGATGGTAAATGAACTCGACGGCGGATCCGCGGTCGAGCACATCGCGCGGAAAGAGCCCCAGCGGCACGGACAGCCACGCCGTGAGCGCAGCCGCCAGCATCGCCACCGGAAAGCCGACACCAAGCGCCACGGCCGCACTGCGGCCAAGCGGCCACTGGCGCCGGACAAGGGCCACGGCCAAGGCAGCCAGAGGGCCGAACTCCGGTCCTACTGCCATGGCCCCCACAATGGCGATGGTCGAATCCGTGACGATCCCGATGGCAGCCAGCTGGGTCGCAAGAATCAAGAAGGCCAGGAAGCTCCACGTGAGCCGTGAGTCTTCGCCGGTCTGCCGGGAAACCTCGTCCCAGATAACCGCATCCGCTCCTTCCCCGGGGGCATCGGCTGTAGCCTTGTCTGCCCGGTCGGAGAGCACCAGCTCCGGCATGGTGACTGCGATCGAACCCCGCTCCTGGACATCGAGGGCCTGAAGCTTCTCCACGAGCTGCTCCACTGACTCCCGGGCCAGGAGCACATCGATGATGTCACCGGGCGGGAGGACGGAGGCACCATGTTGGCGGGAAACTTCCGCGACGCCGAGCTCGCCGGTGCAGCAGTCCACCACAGCGGCGGACAGGTCGTCCGGAACACAGATACGCAGCTGTGCGATCACAATGGGCCTCCTCTGGCTCGTTACAGGGTAGCCCCCGGGCGCCCGGAGAGGGCGTCCCGCAGCCCTCAGGGATTGGCCAGCGAAATTACGGGTCGGTAACATTGGTGCTTTGGAAACCGGCCGGAAGGGTCTTCTTGTGTCCAACGACCGAACCGTAGCCCCACTGGCTGCGGATCCCGGCTCTCCGGCGCCGACGGACCCGGCGCGCGCACAGCCCGGCTACCGTCCCGAGGTCCAGGGCCTCCGCGCCCTCGCGGTCCTGATGGTGGTCGCCTACCATGTGTGGCTGGGACGGGTTTCCGGCGGCGTGGATATCTTCCTGCTGATTTCGGCGTTCCTGATGACTCTCAGTTTCGTACGCAAAGTCGAGGCCGGCAAACCTCTGCGCCTGGGGACCCACTGGCTTCATCTGCTCAAGCGGCTGCTGCCCGCCATCGTCGTCGTGATCCTGGGCGTCCTTGCCGGTACCCGGGTGATCCTGCCGGAGAGCCGCTGGGCGGACGTCCTGGACCAGGTCTGGGCCTCCCTGTTGTACCGGCAGAACTGGCTCCTCGCCGACTCCGCCGTTGACTACTATGCCCAGGATCATTCCGGCGCCAGCCCGTTGCAGCACTTCTGGTCCCTGTCCATCCAGGGCCAGGTGTTCGTGCTGTGGCCGCTCGCGTTTGCCGGAACGGCCTTGCTGCTGCGCTGTCTGCGCCGGACCTCCTGGGGCGGCCGGGTCAGTTACGCTGCGCTCCTGGCGGTAGTCTTCGGCGCGGTTTTCGCAGGATCGTTGATGTTCTCCATTGAGCAGACCAGCTCCAACCAGTCCTACGCCTACTTCGACACCCGGACCAGGCTGTGGGAGTTCGCTCTCGGTTCGCTGCTGGCGTTGGCTGTGCCGCACCTGAAACCCGGCAAAATGCTGCGGGTTGTTCTCGGCTGGGCCGGCCTGGCGGCGATGCTTTCCTGTGGACTCCTGCTCACCGTGGACCGTTCCTTCCCCGGTTTCATCGCGCTGTGGCCGACCCTTGCCGCAGCCGCCATCATCGTGGCGGGACGGAGCGGCAGCCGATTCGGCGTGGACCGTCTCCTGACCTGGCGGCCCCTGGTGGCCCTCGGCGACAACTCCTACGCCCTGTACCTCTGGCACTGGCCGCTGCTGGTGCTGGCCCTGGCCGGAACGGGCATCGCCGCGCCGAACCTGGTCCAGGGCCTTCTGATCGTGGCCGCCTCGCTGGTGCTGGCCGCGCTAACCACCAGGTTCGTGGAGACGCCACTGCGCGAATGGCACTGGCCGCAGCGGCGCAGCTGGCGCGCCGCCGTCGTCGTCGCGGTGTGCGGGGCGCTGCTGGCCGGTCCGGTGTCAGTGTGGCAGAGCCGGATGATGGCCGACGAGGCCACCGCCGCGTCGCAGCCCCGGGAATTGACCCCCGGCGCGGCCGCCCTGGCGCCGGGAAATGCGGGCAGGCCGACGCCGGACGCGAGGATCATTCCGGCTCCGGTGGCCATGAAGAGCGATTGGGCCGACTTCGACGGGCCGTGCACGGACGACAACGTCCCCGGCGATCCGCTGCTGGCAGGGTGTCTGCAAAACAGCCGCCCGGACGCCGTATCAAAACGGATCGTGGTGCTCGGTGACTCGCACGCGCAGCAGTACATGGCGGCACTCGGCCCCATTGCCCGCAGCCGCGGCTGGGAAGTCGTCGCGCTCCTGAAAGGCGGCTGCCGCTTCGGCGCCGAGTCCCCGGACCGGAACGCCGAATGCAACGCCTTCAATCAAGCCAGCGCCCAGTACGTCCTGGACCACAAACCCGACGCTGTCTTCACGGTGGCCTCCCTGACACTCAAAGATGCGCCGTTCGAGACCGAGGTGCCGCAGTACCTGGAAGGCATCCTGCCTTTCACGGACGCCGGCATGGACGTGGTGGGCATCCGCGACAATCCGCGCTTCACCATGAACATGCCCGAATGCGTGCAGAAAAACGGCCCGGATGCCCCGAAGTGCCGGGTGCCGCTGCAGGAATCGCTGGCCGGATCCTCGCCCCTGGACGCTTACCGGGGGCGGGTGCCCGGACTCCATCTGATGGACCTGAGTGATTTCATCTGCGCCGACGGGGTCTGCCCTGCCGTCGTCGGCAACGTTTACGTCTATAAGGATGACAACCACCTGACCAAGACCTACGTGGAGAGCATGATCCCCATGTTCGAGGAGCGGCTGCTCGCAGCCACTGGCTGGACCTAACGCGCCGCCGGGTGCCGTTGCTCACACTTCCGGCCCGGAATATGGGGATCGCCGCCGAGGTTCTAGTATTTATTCAACACTTCTGCACAGGCCACGCCCGTAATGACGGGCTGGTCATCTGTTGCAACCCCTACCCGTGAATCCCGTAACCAAGGTAAGAGGCGCACTCATGACCCAGCCCGAACACGATCCCTTCGGCTTTATTGGCCTGACGTACGACGACGTCCTGCTGCTGCCGGGCCACACGAACGTGATCCCGTCCGAGGCCGATACGTCCTCGCGGATCTCCAAGCGCATCACGGTGAACACTCCGCTGCTCTCCGCGGCGATGGATACCGTGACCGAGTCACGGATGGCCATCGCGATGGCCCGCCAGGGCGGCCTCGGCGTGGTGCACCGCAACCTCTCGATCGAAAACCAGGCCGACCAGGTGGACCGGGTCAAGCGCAGCGAGTCCGGCATGATCACGAACCCGCTGACCATCGGCCCTGAAGCCACGCTCGCCGAGCTGGACGAGATCTGCTCGCACTACCGGGTCTCCGGTCTGCCTGTGGTGGACGAGGGCATGCGGCTGCTGGGCATCGTCACCAACCGCGACACCCGCTTCGTGCCGGAGGCGGACTTCCCGCTCCGGCTGGTCAGCGACGTCATGACCAAGATGCCGCTGGTCACCGGCCACGTCGGCATCAGCCGCGAGGAGGCCTCGCACAAGCTCGCGACCAATAAAATTGAGAAACTTCCGCTCGTTGACGAGCAGGGCCGGCTCAAGGGCCTGATCACCACCAAGGACTTCACCAAGGCGGAGCAGTACCCGCTGGCCACCAAGGACGACGAGGGCCGGCTGCGCGTTGGCGCCGCCATTGGCTTCTTCGGTGACGGCTGGGAGCGCGCCATGGCACTTGTTGACGCCGGCGTCGACGCCCTTTTCGTGGACACCGCCAACGGCCACTCCCAGGGTGTGCTGGATATGATCCGCCGGCTCAAGTCCGATCCGGTGGCCGCGCACGTGGACATCATCGGTGGTCAGGCCGCCACCCGCGAAGGTGCCCAGGCGCTCATTGACGCCGGTGCCGACGGTATCAAAGTCGGCGTCGGCCCGGGGTCCATCTGCACCACCCGCGTGGTCGCCGGAGTCGGCGTCCCGCAGATCACCGCCATCTACGAGTCGGCCAAGGCCTCCATCCCGGCCGGTGTCCCGTTGATCGCCGACGGCGGGCTGCAATACTCCGGCGACATCGGCAAGGCCCTGGTCGCCGGAGCCGACACCGTCATGCTCGGGTCCCTCCTGGCCGGCTGTGACGAGTCGCCGGGTGACCTGATCTTCGTGAACGGCAAGCAGTTCAAGCTGTACCGCGGCATGGGGTCGCTGGGAGCCATGCAGACCCGTGGCAAGAACACCTCCTACTCCAAGGACCGTTACTTCCAAGCCGACGTCTCCGGCGACGACAAACTCATCCCGGAAGGCATCGAAGGCCGCGTGGCCTACCGCGGCCCGCTGGCCTCGGTGGCGCACCAGCTGGTGGGCGGCCTCCGCCAGACCATGTTCTACACCGGTGCCCCGACCGTGCCGGAGCTCAAGGCGCGCGGCAAATTCGTCCGGATCACGGCGGCCGGGCTCAAGGAGTCCCATCCGCACGACATCCAGATGACGGTCGAGGCGCCGAACTACGGTTCCCGCTGACCCGGCCGGCCCGCGCAACCAGCCCGCAGCAGGGTCCGTCGTGACGGCTCACAGCGGACTTTCCTGCGGGTTAGCGGGGCGGCGGCGTGTCCTAGGCTGGAGTCATGTCCGAACTCCTGCCTGCGCGTGAGCCCAAACGCAAACTGGCGCTGCGGCCCTACGCCCGGGCCGTGGCCCAGGTGCTGCGCGTTAGCTTCCGGGCCTCGCCCGCCGCCGTCGTGATGAAAGTTGTCGGCTCGCTGATTTCGGCACTGTTGCCGCTGGTCACCACGTATTTCGCCGCCCTGACCACCACGGCCCTCGCGGCCGCCTACGCGGGTAACGCCGCGGCGGGGCAGCAGGCTGTTGTTTACGTCGTTATCACGGCCGCGCTGGGGCTGTTCTGGGGCGCCTTCAGCAGTGTGGACCGGTACATCCAGCAGCTCATGAGTTTCAAAGTCGGCGCGATCGTGGGCGACCTCATGTACGAGCGCTTTCTGGCCCTGGAGTTCTGGCGGTACGACGACAAGGAAACGGTGGACCTGTACGACCGGGCCAAGCGCTTCTCCGATTCCTACGCCCGGGTCCTGGACCGGATCGCGGCCATCTTCACCCAGCTGGTCTCGGTCCTGCTCGCCATCGGCGCCCTGCTGCTGGTCAGCTGGTGGATCGCCGTGATCGTCCTCGTCGCGATCGTGCCCAGCGTCTACCTGCAGTTCAAGCTGTCCCGCGAGCAGATCGCGCACTGGAACACCCAGATCGATTCGCGCCGGCAGCGGCGGATGATCGAGACTAACCTCCTGCGGCCCCAGCACATTGCGGAGATGCGCCTCTACGGGATCGTCGGATACCTGATGGGGCTGCGTTCCCGGCTTCGTGACGCGGATGAGCGCCGCCGCCTGGATTTCCAGAAGCGCTACATTCCCAAGCAGCTCGCCGCGGACGCCCTGCAGTACGGCGCGGAGGTGGTCTCGCTGATCTGGGTGGTCGGGCAGATCATCGCCCGGGCCCAGCCGGTGGGCCAGTTCCTCTACGTCCAGCAGATTGTCAGCCGCGCCCTGTCCACCGCCAACAGCCTGGTCTCCTCCCTGAGCTCCATCGATGAGGACCTCGCCAACCTCAAGGACTATGAGCTGTTCATGGCGCTGCCGGTGCGCTCCGAGCACGCGCCGCCGCTGCTGCAGGCGCCGGCGGTCGTAGAACTGCGCGAGATCCGCTTCACCTACACCGGCAGCGAACTCGAAGTCATTAAGGGCATCACGCTGACCATCCGCGAGGGCCAGCACATCGCTATCGTGGGGGAGAACGGCGCCGGAAAGTCCACCCTCATCCGCATCCTCGCAGGGCTCTACCGCCCGGACTCCGGGCAGGTGCTGCTCGACGGCGTGGACCTCGCCGCCGTCGACGTGAAGTCCTGGCACCGCCACCTGGCGGTGCTCAGCCAGGAGTTCCTGAAGTACGAGTTCGCCACCGCGGCGGAGAACATCTTCTTCGGCGACGTTGACACTCCGCGCGACGACGACCGGATCCGCCGGGCCGCGTCCGACGCCGAGGCCCTCGAGTTCATCACCAAGCTGCCCAACGGCCTGGACAACCACGTCAGCAACTGGATGGAGGATCCCCGCGGGCGCAAGGGCAGCGGCCTGTCCGGCGGCCAGTGGCAGCGGCTCGCGATGGCCCGGAACTTTTACCGCAACGCCCCGTTCATGGTCATGGACGAGCCGACGTCGGCGATCGACGCCCTGGCCGAGCACCGGATCTTCACCAGGCTCTTCGCTGACCGCAGCAGCACGATCATCGCCATCAGCCACCGCCTCGCGACGATCGAGAAGGCGGACATCGTCTACATGCTGGAGGACGGGCGGGTGGTGGAGCAGGGCACCCACAAGGAGCTCGTGGCCCTGCGCGGCCGGTACTTCCGGATGTTCGAATCCCAGCTCGCCGTGGACGACGCCGAAGGGCGTTGAGAAGCCGGGCTGAGGACTGCCCCGGAGACGGCCAGCACCGCGGGGTGCCACCAGGCGGAGAAAACCCAGGATCCGCGCTGGGCGACGCCGAAGGCCACTTCGCGATGAACCACGCCGGTGTCCGGGACCATCATGAGAGCTCCGACGGGCCGGCGTCCGACTGAACCACGGTGGTCCGCACCCGCGCCAAGCTGGGCTCCGCCGGAACGCTGCTGAAACCAAAGGAGACGGCGGGCCGGATCGCGGTGAGGGCGCCGGCGTCGGCGCCGTTCCAGGTGACGCTCGCCGAGTCGATCCGATGTAGATCCGTCACGCCGTAGTACTCCTGCCGCCCGCCCTTCGCGGCGCCCGCGGTGCGCGCGCCGGGGCTGAGCCGGGCCGCCAGCGGGCTGATGGCCCGCAGCCATTGCGGATGCACTGCCACGGGCCGGGGAACCAGCCGGAGGAGGCTGCCCAGCCGGGTACGGACGCCGACGGCCGCCCGGATCCGGAGCGGGCCCGCATCCACGGTGAGCCGGTGCCCGTCCTGGGACGCCGCAACGTCCACCACCTGGGTCTCGTCAAAGGTATAGACGTCAGCGATGAAACCGCCGATCTCGGCGGTCGGGGCACACAGGATCCGGTGCCCGGAAGGCAGCTCCACCATGGCGTCAGCAAAGGTCCCGAACGGGGAATGCCGCCACAGCCCCACCACCGCCCGCAGACCGGATTCCGTGCCAATCCCGGCGATATGGCCATCGAAGACCCAGCGTGTACCCATGCCGCCAGAGTACCGGCTGGTTCCGGCGTATTTTCGCGGGGGACCGCCGCGGCATCACCCCGGCGCCCGGCATCGTCCCGGTGCGCGTCCGCTGGGATAACCTAGAGCAGTGACTTACGAGATTGAGATTGGCCGTGGCAAACGTGGGCGTCGTGCCTACTCCCTGGATGACATTGCGATCGTCCCCAACCGACGTACACGTGACCCCAAGGACGTCTCTGTTTCCTGGCAGATCGACGCCTACAAGTTCGATATGCCCGTTATTGCCGCACCCATGGATTCGGCTATGTCGCCGGAGACCGTCATCGCCCTGGGCCGGCTCGGCGGACTCGGCGTTCTGGACCTTGAGGGCCTCTGGACCCGGTACGAGGACCCGCAGGCCGTCCTGGACCAGATCGGTGCGCTCCAGGATGAGACCAACAGCCCCGCTGTTACCCGGCGTATGCAGGAGCTGTACCAGGCCCCGATCCAGCCGGAACTCATTACGTCCCGCCTCGCGGAGATCCGCGCCGCGGGCGTCACCGTTGCGGGCTCCCTGACCCCGCAACGGACCCAGGAGCACTACAAGACCGTCGTGGCGGCCGGCGTTGACATCTTCGTGATCCGTGGCACCACGGTCTCGGCCGAGCACGTCTCGAAAGACCACGAGCCGCTGAACCTTAAACAGTTCATCTACGAACTCGACGTCCCCGTGATTGTCGGCGGGGCTGCCGGCTACACCCCGGCCCTGCACCTGATGCGCACCGGCGCCGCCGGTGTCCTGGTCGGTTTCGGCGGAGGCGCCACCAGCACCACCCGGCGCGCCCTCGGCATCCACTCGCCCATGGCGTCCGCCATCTCCGACGTCGCCGCCGCCCGCCGCGACTACATGGATGAATCCGGCGGACGTTACGTCCATGTGATCGCCGACGGCGGCATGGGGTCCTCCGGCGACATGGTCAAGGCCATCGCCATGGGCGCCGACGCCGTCATGCTCGGCAGCGCCCTGGCCCGCGCCGAGGAAGCCCCGGGCAAGGGCTGGCACTGGGGCCAGGAAGCGCACCACCTTGAACTTCCCCGCGGCGACAGGGTCAACGTCGGCACGGTGGGACCGCTGGAGGAGGTCCTCTTCGGGCCGGGCCACCACACGAGCGGAACGTCGAACCTGATCGGTGCGCTGCGCCGTTCCATGGCCACCACCGGCTATTCGGACCTCAAGGAATTCCAGCGCGTCGACGTCGTCGTCTCGCCCTACGCCGGGAACTGAGAGCCCCCTGCCCTTCGCGGGAAGATCGAAGTAGTCTGGTGCCCTACGAGCTTTGATCCCGATGGAGGCGTGACATGAACAGTTTTCCCGGCGGTTCACCCAAGACCGGAGGTGCCCTGGGGCCCGCAGAACGCGAAGCGTCACTGGCGGTACTCAGGGGCACCACGGAACCGGGCAAGGAACTCGACATCCTGATCGTCGGCGGGGGCATCGTGGGCACGGGGGCCGCCCTTGACGCCATCACCCGCGGCCTGACCGTCGGCATCGTTGAAGCCAATGACTGGGCCGCGGGCACCTCGTCCCGTTCCTCCAAACTGATCCACGGTGGTCTGCGCTACCTGGAAATGCTCGATTTCGCCCTGGTCAAAGAAGCGCTGCACGAACGCGGGTTGATCCTCTCAGCGCTCGCCCCGCACCTGGCCCGGCCGGTACCCTTCCTGTATCCACTGACCAAGCCCTTCTTCGAACGGCCCTACGTGGGTGCCGGCATTGCCCTGTACGACGCCATGTCCATCTCCGGCGGGCAGCAGCGGGGGGTGCCGTTCCACAAGCACCTGAGCCGCCGCGGGACGTTGCGGGCCGCGCCGAGCCTGAAGGACGACGCTTTTGTCGGTTCCATCCGGTACTACGACGGTCAGGTCGATGACGCGAAATACTGCGCCAACCTCATCCGCACCGCAGCCTACTACGGCGCCCACGCCGTCAACCAGATGTCCGTGGTCGACTTCCTCCGGGAAGGCGAGCGCGTCGTCGGCGCGAAGGTGGTCAACCATGAAGACGGCTCCTCCTTCAACATCAAAGCCAAGCAGGTCATCAACGCCACGGGTGTCTGGACGGATGAAACCCAGGCCATGGTGACCGACCGCGGCCAGCTTAAGGTCCGCGCCTCCAAGGGCATCCACCTCGTGGTGCCCCGCGACCGGTTCCAGTCGACCGTCGGGCTGATCCTGCGGACCGAGAAGTCCGTGCTGTTTGTCATACCCTGGGGCCGGCACTGGATCATCGGGACCACCGATACCGACTGGCATCTGGACAAGGCCCACCCGGCTGCATCCAGCAAGGACATCGACTACATTCTCGAACATGTGAACAAGGTTTTGAAGCGCCCGCTGACCCGCGAGGACGTCGAAGGCGTCTACGCCGGCCTCCGGCCGCTGCTGGCCGGCGAAAATGACTCCACGGCCAAGCTATCCCGCGAACACGTCGTGGCGCATCCGGTTCCCGGCCTCGTGGTGGTGGCCGGCGGCAAATGGACCACATACCGGGTCATGGCCAAGGACGCCGTCGACGAGGCAACGCGCAGCATGGACGAGCGCGTTCCCCCCAGCTGCACCGAATCCATTCCTCTGCTGGGTGCCAGCGGCTTCAAGGCCGCCTGGAACAAACGCAACCGGATGGCCGAGGAAACCGGCGTCCACGTGGCGCGGATCGAGCACCTGCTCAACCGGTACGGTTCCATGGCCCCGGAGGTACTGGCGATCATCACCGAGAACCCGGAACTGGGCGAGCCACTGCCGGGCGCGGACGACTACCTCGCAGCTGAGGCCGTTTACGCCGCAACCCACGAAGGTGCCCGCCACGTGCAGGACGTGCTGACCCGCCGGACCCGGATCTCGATCGAGGCGTGGGACCGCGGTGTGTCCGCCGCGCCGGTAGTCGCTAAACTGATGGGAGATGTCCTCGGCTGGAGCGATGCGCAGCGCGAAAGCGAGATCAAGCATTACCTGGCCCGGGTCGACGCCGAAAGGCTCAGCCAGGAGCAGCCGGACGACGAATCCGCCGACGCAGCAAGGCTGGGCGTTGAGGACATCGTTCCGTTGCGCTGACCGCGGCGCCCGCCTGCAGCCCCAGCCGGGACTGCAGGCGCACTGACGCCACTTCGAAGGGATATCTCTTGGCGGAACCACTGGACCGGTATGACGCCGAGCTCACCACCCCTGAAATGGTGATCCTCGAAATGGACGCCACCGACAAGCTCGACGCGGCCGCCCAGTTGGCTGAGCGGATGCACGCGGCCGGACGCGTCTCCGACCTGCCCGGGTTCCTCAAACACGTCAATGCCCGCGAACACCAGCTGGCCACCGGCCTGCCGGGCGGGATCGGGCTGCCGCACGCGCGCAGCGAGTTCGTCTCCCGGACAACGATCGCTGTCGGCATCACCAAATACGGCAAGGCGCTCGACTTCGGCGCCACCGACGGGCCTGCGACGGTGGTGCTGCTGATTGCCACCCCGGCAAGCTCCTTCTCCGAACACCTGGAAGTACTGGCCACCCTTGCGCGGTCGTTGTCTAAGGAGTCGTTCCGCGAGTCCCTTCGGCGGGCCTACGACCCCGAAGTGATTGCGGAACTGATTAATTCCAGCCTGGTGTTCTTCGACCACTGAAATTGGGGCAGGCCCTTTCGTGTCGACTCCGTCGCCACGTAGGGACCCTGCTGCCCCACTTTTGGGGCAGGCCCTTTCGTGTCGACTCCGTCGCCACGTAGGGACCCTGCTGCCCCGGTCCCGGCACGTTTCGTTGTTCTACACGCGGACGAAGTACGGTTAAGAGGTGCTGAAAACTGCCCTCAAACCCCGCTGGATCGCAGGACTGGTGTTCGCGATCGTCGTCTCAGGGGTGTTTGTGCTGCTCAGCCAGTGGCAGTTCGGCCGCTCAACGCAATCCGAAGTGACAGTCTCCACCGCGACGGAAGAACCCAAACCCCTGACCACGGTTGTGCAGCCAGGCGGCTTCTTCCCAGGTTCAGTGGCGGACCAGGTGGTCACGCTCACCGGCAGCTACGACCCGCAGAAACAAATCCTGGTTCCGGGGCGCTTGCACGACGGCGCCAAGGGCTACTGGGTAGTTGCCGCCCTGGCTGTGGCGGACGCCCCGGCCCTGACCGGCGCCGGTGCCACGCAGCAGACCTGGATTCCAGTCGCGCGCGGCTGGGTTGCTGACCCCGCGGACGCGTCCGCACCGCCGTCGGGCAGCGTCGAACTGACCGGACGGCTGCTGCCGTCCGAGGCTCCCGTGCCCGGAACCGACGCCGGTCCCGGAAAGGCAAGCGCCGTGTCCGTCGCCGAACTCATCAACATCTGGGAGGTCAGCAGCTATCCGGGCTTTGTCGCAGCGAGCTCCGAGACCGCCGACGGCAACGACGTCAGCGCCAGTGCCTCCGCCGGGGCCTTCAAACCCCTGAATATCGGGCCGCAGCCTCCCGCCGAAAAGGTCAACTGGCTGAACCTCTTCTACGCTGCGGAGTGGGTGGTCTTCGCCGGCTTCGCGCTGTTCATCTGGTGGCGGCTGGTCAAGGATGACTACCGCCGAAGTCTGGAGGACGCCCTCGACGAGGACCAGGAAGCTGCCGAGCTGTATCTGTCCGAACCGGATCCCTCTGAACCGCACCCCACCGACCAGCACCCCACCGAACCGAAAGTGCAATCATGATCGAGCCCCAGCCGGCCGTCCAGCCGCAGCAGTCCAACGTCCCGGGAGGCGGGCGCGGTAAAAAGCGCCGGTTTGGCGGAACCGAGGCCCAGATCCGTTCGGCACTGAAGTTCTATAAGGTCCTCGCCTACCTGACCGGCAGCATGCTGCTCCTGCTTTGCGCAGAACTGATCGCCCGGTACGTCTTCGGCCAGTACCTCTTCGCGGGGGGCACCAACGCCGTCACCGGCGAGGCGTTCGGATTCGGCTTCGCCGACGCCGAACCGCCAGGCGTCGTGGGCGGCGTGAATCTGTCCATCACGGTTTTGATCGTGCACGGCTGGATGTACGTGGTGTACCTGATGTCCAACTTCCGCCTGTGGTCCCTGATGCGCTGGCCGTTCGCGAAGATGATTATTCTGGCTCTTGGCGGTGTGGTGCCCTTCCTGTCATTCTTCGTGGAGAAGAAGTTCCACGCCGAGGTGGAAGCCGAGCTGGCCGCAAACCCGCAGGCGCCGCAACGCTACTGAGCATTTCACCGGCACAAAGCCGGGAGGCAACAACATCACCTGTGAGATCGCTTACCCGGTGGCCTTTCCCCGCCCGGACCGGCTTCTCAATGTGCGGGCGGACGCTGCTGCAAAGTAGGCTGGTACGGTGACTACTCCCACTGCATCCCAGACGTCCCACAAGCCCGTGCTGGTTGTTGACTACGGCGCCCAGTACGCGCAGCTGATCGCCCGCCGCGTCCGGGAAGCGAACGTGTATTCGGAAGTGGTTCCGCATACCTACAGCACCGAGCAGCTGCTCGCCAAGAACCCCGCCGCCATCATCTTGTCGGGTGGCCCCGCCAGCGTCTACGCCGAAGGCGCCCCGGCTGTAGGCGCGGACCTGTTCGAAGCCGGAGTGCCGGTTTTTGGCATCTGCTACGGCTTCCAGGCCATGGCCAATGCCCTCGGCGGCAAGGTGGCCCAAACCGGGCTTCGCGAATACGGGGCGACCGAGACCACCACCGTCGGCGAAGGCCGCTCCATCCTGACGGGCATGCCCCAGCACCAGAGCACGTGGATGAGTCACGGGGACTCCGTCCACGAGGCTCCCGAAGGCTTCGAGGTCCTTGCTACGACCGCCGGCGCCGACGTCGCCGCCTTCGCCAACGAGGAGAAGAGCCTCTACGGCGTGCAGTGGCACCCCGAGGTGAAGCACTCTGCGTACGGCCAGCAGGTCCTGGAGAACTTCCTGTTCAAGGGTGCCAAGCTGGAACCGAACTGGACCACCGGCAATATCCTCGAGGAACAGGTCGACAGGATCCGGGAACAGATCGGCAACGCCCGGGTGATTTGTGGCTTGTCCGGCGGTGTCGACTCCGCCGTCGCTGCCGCCCTGGTTCAGCGCGCCGTCGGCGACCAGCTGACCTGCGTATTCGTTGACCACGGACTGCTGCGGGAAGGTGAAGCCGAACAGGTTGAGCGCGACTTCGTGGCCGCCACGGGCGTCAAGCTTTACGTCGCCAACGAGCAGGAGCGCTTCCAGTCAGCACTGGCCGGCGTCAGCGACCCGGAGACCAAACGCAAAATCATTGGCCGCGAGTTCATTCGCGCCTTTGAGGAAGCCGAGCAGGCCATCATCGCGGAAGCGGCCGCGCACGGCGAGAAAATCAAATTCCTCGTACAAGGCACCCTCTACCCTGACGTCGTTGAATCCGGCGGTGGTGAAGGTGCCGCCAACATCAAGAGCCATCACAACGTGGGCGGTCTCCCCGAGGACCTGCAGTTCGAGCTCGTCGAACCGCTGCGTGCCCTGTTCAAGGATGAGGTCCGCGCCGTGGGCGCCCAGCTGGGCTTGCCGCAGGAGATCGTCGGACGCCAGCCGTTCCCCGGGCCGGGCCTCGGCATCCGGATTGTCGGCGAAGTCACCAAGGAACGCCTTGACCTGCTTCGGAAAGCAGACGCGATCGCGCGTGCGGAGCTGACCGCTGCCGGGCTCGACAATGAGGTCTGGCAGATGCCGGTGGTGCTGCTGGCAGACGTCCGCAGCGTCGGTGTCCAGGGCGATGGCCGCACCTACGGACACCCGATCGTGCTGCGGCCCGTCTCCTCCGAGGACGCCATGACGGCCGACTGGTCGCGGCTGCCCTACGATCTGCTGGCCAGGATCTCCAACCGCATCACCAACGAGGTGGACGGCGTGAACCGCGTTGTGCTGGACGTTACCAGCAAGCCGCCGGGAACCATTGAGTGGGAATAGTCCGTTCGCGGGCTAAGGAACGGAATTTGTAGCCCGCGAGTGTTGCGTCCTCTCGCGGGCACCGGATTCCGGCTACCCTCGGAAGCATGCCGGTATGGTCCATGACGTCCCGCGCGAGCACGAATAACGTGACGAGCACAGTAAACGCAAGCACAGAAAAGAAGGCAGTAGTGTCAGTTGGTCAAGGCCACCCCGAGGGCTCCGAAGAGCTCAGGAAATGGCTGTCGGGGCTCAAGCCCGTCACCGGGGCAGATACCATGTTGCGGTTCACCAAGACCCCCGAGGGTTCCATCGACCTGACCCATGCCCATCCCTCCGGGCTGGCCCAGCTGATGGCCGGGCGGCGGACCCGCCTCTCCACCTTGATTCGCGACCATCAGCAGTACGTTATCGCTGCGAAGGCCTCACGCAACCTGCGGTCCAAGATCTTCGAGCTGGGCAATGACCGCGGCATCGACGCCGGGTACTTCTCGGCCGGCACAGTGGTGTGGACGTCCGCCGTCGGGGGTAAGCCCCAGCGCGTCTCCGCTCCGGTGATGCTGGCTGCAATCTCGCTCACGGTTCGCCCGGGCGAGGACGACTACGAACTCCAGCTGACGGAGCAGGCCAAAATCAACCCGGCCCTGGTCCGGCACCTGAAGTCCATTCACGGGATCGGCTTCGACGTCAACGCCGTCACCCGTATGGCGTACAGCACCGCCCGGTTGGACCCGCAACCGGTCCTGGACCGGCTCGGCACGCTCATCCAGCCCATCCACGGCGCCGAGGTGGAGCACAATCTCCTGGTGTCCACCTTCGCCGACCTGTCCGGCACCCTGGACGACCCCTGGATTAATGCGGACCATCCCCTCATCAAGGCCCTGGGGCGCGCCGCCACAGGCGGCGCCGCGGAGGTGCCCGAGCCCGAAGCCGGGCGGTTCCCCAGCACCGACGAGCGCGATCCCGCCGATGAGCTGCTGTTGCTCGACGCCGACAACCACCAGCAGTACGTGGTCGACGCCGTCCGGGCCGGAGACTCGCTGGTGGTCAGCGCCGCGCCGGGTACGGGCCAGACCCAGACCGCGATCAACACCATCGGGGCCCTTGTCGACCAGGGAAAAACGGTCCTGGTTGTGGGGGACCGGCGCGCCAGCCTGGCCGAAATCGCCGCGCACCTGGATTTCCTGGGCCTGGACTCGATCCTGCTCCCGCTTGCCGGCAACGCCACGCCCCTTCAGTTCAAGGACCAGCTGGTCCGGGGCATTATGCGCAACGAGAAGTCCCTTCAGCCCCAACTCAGCAACCTCCACACCACCCTGACCGAGCACCGACATGCCCTCCAGGATCATGTCTCCTCGCTCCACAACGTCCGTGAACGCTGGGGCTGCTCACCCTACGAGGCGATGCAGTCGCTGGCCAGGCTTACCGCCATCCAGCCGGCACCTGCTACCACCGTCCGGCTCAAGCGCAGCGTGCTGGACAATATCCGGGACCGCGAGGAACTGGCGGGGCGGCTGCACCGGGCGGCTGAATTGGGGAGCTTCAACCGTGCTTCAACAGCGAGCCCCTGGCACGGCGCCCGCCTTCTGACCCGCAAGGAAACCGAGGAAGCACAGCAGGTGGCCAGCTCCGTGGCCCGGAAGCTGCCGGAACTGCGCGAGATGATGAGCGGCGTCGCCGATCACGCCGAGATCCGCCTGGGAAGTTCCTTTGCCGAGTGGGGCGACCAGGTCGAACTGCTGGTTGCCGTCCGCGGAAGCCTGGATAAATTCACCCCGGACATCTTCGACCGGCCGGTCCTTGACCTTATTTCCGCCACCGCGGCCTCCTCCTGGCGGCGCGAACGGAACATTGAAATGCCCTCCATGCAGCGCTCACGCCTGCGCCGGGTGGCAAAGGAGTACGTCCGCCCGGGCGTCCACATCGCCGATCTGCACAGCTCCCTGGTCCTCGTCCAAGAGCAGCGGGCCACGTGGGCCGGCTACGCCACGACGCAGCGTCATCCGGCAGTCCCGGCAGGTCTCGGGGAGATCATCTCGCTGTACCGTGAGCTGGACGCGGAACTGGCCGAGCTGGGTCAGGCCGTCCGGCATACGCCGGCCGGCGGCGAGTTGCACGGCACGCCTTACGACGAGCTGATGGAACGCCTGGGCCGGCTGGTGGCCGATACCGCCATTCTGGAGACCCTGCCCGAACGGACGCTCCTGGTCGAGAACATGCGCGAGCACGGCCTCGGCGAACTGCTGGACGACCTTGCCAAACGGGAGGTGCCGGCGGAATCGGTGGCCGCCGAACTTGAGCTCGCCTGGTGGCAGTCGGCGTTGGAAGCCATGATCAGCGGCGACGATTACCTGGCCATGTCCGACGGCGACGCCCTGCGTCAGCTCGAAGCGGAGTACCGTCTTGCGGACAATGCCCACATCGCCAGCGGTGCCGCCCGGCTGCGCTGGCAGCTGGCAGAACGTTGGCGCGCGGCCATCGCGGAGCACCCGCGGCAGGCGGAACTGTTGCGCAGCCTGCTCAAGGACGGCCGGGTGACCCTTTCGTCATTGACAGCCCAGGCGCCGGACCTGCTCCCCGTGCTGATCCCGGTGTGGTCCGTCAGCCCCTACCTGCTTTCCTCGGTTCTGCCAGTGGAGCAGCGCTTTGATGCTGTTGTCATCCTGGACGCCGAAGCGACGTCCCTGCAAGCCGTCCTGCCTGCCATCGCCCGCGGCAAACAAATCGTTGCGTTCGGCGATGACCGCATCGCCAGCCCGCGGACGTTCTCCGTCGGGGTGGAACGGCTCGCAGCCGGCGAAAGCTCCCATCAAGATGTGGAAAGCGCGTTCAGTGCGCTGTCGGCGGTGCTGCCTGTCTGCAAGCTGCGCCACGTCTACCGCGCGGTTGACGAAGATCTCGTGCGGCAACTAAGCAACAGCTTTTACGGTGGCGAGCTGAGCCGGCTGCCGGAGGGGCAATCGGCGACGGGCCTGGACCGTGCGCTCACAGTGGAATATCTTCCGGATGGCACGGGCCTGCCCAGCGCTGACCAGGATGGTGTTGAATCCGTCGTGGCCGAAGTGAACCGCGCTGTGGAACTGGTCTTCGAACACGCCAGACTGCGGCCCCTGACCTCCTTGGCTGTTGTTACCGGGAGCCTTCGGCACGCGGCCCGCATCGGCGAGTCCATTCGGTTGCAGTTGCCCAACTACCCGTCGCTGGCCAGCTTCTTCACGGCCGGGGAAGAATCCTTCCGTGTAGTGGATCTGGAACGTGCACAAGGCCTGGTCCGCGATCACATCATTTTCTCGCCCGGCTATGGACGTACACCGCACGGCCGCGCACTTCACAGCCTCGGACCCCTGTCTGCCGACGGCGGACGGGCCCGGTTCGCC
Source organism: Micrococcaceae bacterium Sec5.8 (assembly GCA_039636775.1). Lineage (NCBI taxonomy): Bacteria > Bacillati > Actinomycetota > Actinomycetes > Micrococcales > Micrococcaceae > Micrococcaceae bacterium Sec5.8. Next base: position 2,953,389 of record CP143429.1, on the reverse strand, counting down.
CTGGCCATGACGAGGGCGCGACGCTCGCTGCACGTGCTCAGCTGTTTCCGGCCCGAGGACCTGGATGTGACCCGCCTCAGTCACGGCGCCGTCGACTTCTACCAATTGATAGACCGTGAAATTGCGGGCAACTCCGATCTTGGAAGCCCGGCCTCACGGGCGGCGGCCAGCGAGCAGGCTTTGGGCGCGGACCCGCTTGTGGCAGATCTCGGCGACCGTCTGCGCGCCCGGGGAGCCCGGGTCTGGCACCAGTACGACGGCGTCCTGAATATGGTGGCAGCGGCGGACCCGCTGAGCACCCTCGGCCAGGACGATGCTGAAATTCCCCGTCCCGTGGCGATCGAGTCCGACGGCACCGAGCAGTACCGCCGGCTGACTGTCCGCGAACGCAGCAGGCTCCGTCCGCAGCTCCTGGAACGGCTCGGGTGGCGGTACATGCCGCTGTGGACTATTGAGGTGTTTACCGATCCATCGGCCTGCGCGGACCGCATCGGTGGATATCTGGGTCTGGAAAAGCCGGTCGGAGCTCACCGAAACCAGGCGTCGCCGGGGTTCTTTGACGACGACGTGGAGAACCTGGATGTCAACGAAGCACCGGCCAGCGAGGATGAGTCCCCGGCCGGAAGCCCGGGCAGTGCACCCCGGGAGGATGAAGGTCAGGGCGACAGGGAGGCCGATGCAATGGATGCCGACGCCATGGATGCCGACGCCGTGGATGCCGACGACGCCCCCCGGGATACCGGCGGCGCGCACCCCGCTCCAGGCGCCGGTGACGTCAATGCCCAGGAAGGTGGCGGAGACGGCCACGCCAACAGTGACGGTGACGTCAACGTCCAGGACGGCAACGAAGCGGGCCATGCCAACAGCGACGCCACGGACGGAAGCCTGGATGACCCGGCGCCCAAGTCCTTGTCTGCGTCGGTCCCGGACGATGTGCTGCCGAACAAGGCTGCTGAGGACGATCCGCGCCGCTGGGGCGACGACACCGGTGGCTACGACCACGATTCCTGGCTACAGGAGCAGAAGCCTCCGCACTGGGGCTGACGCACCTCAAGAGACGGGGCGGTTCCGGGGGGCACCCGCGGGGCCGCCTCTCCGGCGTCCGGGGTTGCTAGCCCGAATCTGCCGGGACTAGGACGAAAAACAGCTTGCCCTGCGTGGACGCGCCGGCGAGACGACGGGCCTGCTCGGCGTCCGCGGCGACCACCAGGAGACCGTCGATATCTCCCGCGCCCGCCCAGGGGCCGGCGTCGCTGCCGCGCCCGGAAGTCCACAGCACCGGAACGGCTGCGGCCAATACTTGGGACGAAGCGGGCTGATCGAAGGCGTCGCCGCTCGTCATGACCACATTGACGAGTTGCCCGGGGGAGAGCAGCTGGATCGAGGCCGGATCCGCCATCCGGAGCGGCACGGCCGCTGATCCCGGCCGGCTTCCGGCCAGCAGTCCGGGGCCAAGGAGCTGGGAATCGGAGAGCAACTGACCCTGGCGCAGGGCGACGGCCAACTGCTGGCCCTGCAGGGCGTCGGTGCTGCCATAGCTGCTTCCGGCCGGAACCAGGGCGTGGGGGACGCTCAGGAGTGTCAGGTCGTCCGGACTGAGGGTTTCGCCTGCCGGGAGATCCCTGGCCGCGGCGACCGCGGAGACACTGTCAGCGGGAGCCGGGGTCAGCTGTTGCACCGTGAGAGCTGCTGCGAGGCACAGCAGCAACGCCACCGCCAACCGCCGGTTGCGTCCGAGCCACCGGACCATCTGCCGGCGGGCCGGCTGCCTTTTTGGTCTGCGGCCCTGCTGAAGCCGTCCCGGGCTTAGCCCGCCGGGTCGGTGGCTGGCGGAGGGCCCGCCCCTCTGGAACCAGTAGGGGCCCGATGCCGGGCGCACCGGGGATGCGGGGGACCGTACGGAACGAAATCCGCCGACCGGCAAGGGAAGGTCGCGAGTGGGCATAGGCCGACACTACGCAGGGGACCGGTCGTGGGTCAGACCCTGCCGCGGCTATGTGGACAATGCCGCCGAGGAGACCCCAAGGCGGCGGCCGTTAGCTGGCGGAAGAAGAAACGGCGGCGGGCGCAGGCGTTGCCGCCGGGGCGGGAGCCGGTGCAACAGTGCTGCCTTTAGCTTCGCGGGAGTCTGTCCGGTAAAAACCAGACCCCTTGAAGACCACACCCACGCTGTTGAACTTCTTGCGCAGGGTCCCGTGGCATTCCGGGCAGGACGTGAGGGAGCTGTCGGTGAACGACTGCACGATCTCGAAGGCGTGGCTGCAGTCCTTGCAGGCGTACGCATAGGTGGGCACTGGGAATCCTCCTCTGGAACAAACGAGCAGGTCCCGTGCCGCTGAGCCAACGGTCCCGGCCGATATGTCTCCAGCCAGATCCGTCCCTTAGCAGTCGCAGGGCCTGAGTGCCAATTCTAGCATCCCGGCCGTGCGTCCCCGGATGCCGGGTCCAGGAGTTCCAGTAGCCCTGACGGGGTGAGAGCAGCGGCCACTTTCCGGTCGAACGACTCCGCAGGGATGCTCCCGGCGGACAGCACCTCGCTGTCATAGACGACGGCTGCGGTGGGCAGCGGCGCCAACAGACCGCCGTCGGGCGCCGGAGCCCGGGTGGCCAGGAGGGTGCCCAGCGCCGCCAGGAACTTGTCGTAGTAGCCGCCACCCTGGCCGATCCGGTTGCCGGAGAAGTCAAGAGCGGTGGCAGGCAGGAAAATGCCATCCGCGTGCCGCAGTGCGGTGGTGTCGAGGCGATCCCCCGCAGGTTCCAGGATTGGTGCGTAGCGGCTCCGGACGTACTCGGACGCCGGCGTCCAGTGCACCCAGCTCAGGGTCAGGCCGGGCTCGCAGACCGGAAGCAGCAGCCGGTGCCCCGCCGCATGCAGCACCCCCAGCAGGGGGAAGGTTGGCGGCTCTGTGCCCACGCCCAGGTAAACGGCGAAGGTGCCGGGGCTGCCGCCGGTCAGGCTCGCAGCCCAGGAGAGACCGTGCCGGGCGATGCCCATGCCGGCGGCCTCTACCTCGGCCGGCGCCAGGGCAGTGCGCCGGGCCCGGTGGCTTGCCCGGATCTCTTCTTTCGATGCCATGACGTCCTGTCCGTTCGGCGGATCCGGCCCCTGAGGCTGCGGCCCGCGCCGGCTCCAATGATTACCTAATGCTTGGTCCCTCCGTTAGATTAGTCCAGTGACTACACCCAACGCTCCCGTCCGCAAGGCCGTCATCCCCGCAGCCGGCCTCGGCACCAGGTTCCTTCCGGCCACCAAGGCCATGCCCAAGGAAATGCTGCCTGTCGTCGACAAGCCCGCCATTCAGTACGTCGTCGAAGAAGCCGTCAACGTTGGGCTGAGCGACATCCTGATGATCACCGGCCGCAACAAGCGCGCCCTGGAGGACCATTTTGACCGCGTCCCCACCCTGGAAGCCACCTTGGAGGCCAAGGGCGACACCGCCAAGCTTGAGTCGATTCAGGCCGCCAGCAACCTCGGCGACATCCACTATGTGCGCCAGGGCGATCCGATGGGTCTCGGCCACGCCGTCCTCCGTGCAAAGCAGCACGTCGGTTACGAGCCGTTCGCCGTCCTCCTGGGCGATGACCTGATCGATGCCCGGGACGAACTCCTCAGCACCATGATCGAGGTCCAGGCCAAGACCGGCGGATCGGTGGTAGCGCTGATCGAGGTTGAGCCGTCTGAAATCAGCGCATACGGCTGTGCGGATGTTCAAACGATTGCCGGCGAGGACTACGTCCAGATCAAGCACCTGGTCGAGAAGCCTGACGTCAAAGATGCCCCGTCCAACCTCGCGATAATTGGCCGGTACGTCCTCCACCCGGCCGCCTTCGAAGTCCTGGAACACACCAAGCCCGGGCGGGGCGGCGAAATTCAGCTCACCGACGCGCTGCAGGAACTGGCCTCCGGTGAAGGTGAAGGGTACGGCGTTTACGGCGTGATCTTCCGCGGCCGCCGCTACGACACCGGCGATAAGCTCAGCTACCTGAAGGCGTGCGTCCAGCTGGCCATCGACAGCGAGGACCTGGGACCCGGCCTGCGGGAATGGCTCCCCGGCTTCGCGGCGAGCCTGGCGCCCACCCTGACCAAGTAGCGCACGTGGCGGGGAGCTTCCAGTGGCCGGTAACGCTTGAAACCGGCGACCTGGTGTTGCGGCCTATCCGCTACCGGGACCGCAGGGAATGGTCCGAGGTACGCTCGCGCAACAGCGAGTGGCTGGCCCCATGGGAAGCGTCCAACCCTGTCCCCGGGGGCGGCCTTCCCGATTACCGGCAAATGGTGCGGTCCCTGAAGATTCAGGCTGCCCAAGGAACGTCGTTGCCGTTTCTCATCACAGCCAGGACGCCCGGCTTCCGGGACCCTGTGATCGTGGGGCAGTTGACGGTTTCCTCCATCGTGTGGGGCTCGGCCATGATGGCTACCCTGGGCTACTGGGTGGATAAGGACCGTGCCGGACACGGCATTGCCCCCACCGCCGTTGCTTTGGTGACCGACTATTGCTTCCAGACACTGGGACTGCACCGGATGGAAATCAACATCCGTCCGCAAAACGCGCCGAGCCTCCGGGTGGTTGAGAAACTCGGGTTCCGCGACGAAGGCTACCGGCCGCGGTTCCTTCACATAAACGGCGAATGGGCTGACCACAGAAGCTTCGCGTTGACCTCCGAAGAAGTGCCCGGAGGCCTGCTGGAACGGTGGCAGCGGGGCCGCCCCGCGTAGCCGGCCGGCCCCTCCGGAACCGCCGTTGTGCGACTCATTCGGTCAATTGCCAGTTGCCCCGCGACACACCGGGGACAATGCCGGGCTGCACCGGGCATTGCTCATACGGTTTTGATGTGGACTTTCCCCTTAGCAGCTCTGTGATCCTTGTCATTGCTGTTGCGCTCTGGATTGTGTGGGTAGCTCCGTACTTGCTCCGGAACGGACGCCACCTGGTTCAGCCCGCTGGTGAGCACGCACCGGACGCCAGCAATCTTGAAACAGCAAGCCCGCAAGCCGGGTACGTCATGAAGATGGCGGCCCAGCAGGAGAGAACTATGACCAGCACACACCGGACCGGATCCGGTTCCGGGAACATCACGTCCGACGGCGGCCCCTGGACTCAAGCGCCCGCCCCGGCATTCAAAATCCGCTACGGACGGCTGGTCTTGGCGGCGGCAGGGCTGCTGCTGCTGCTCACCGGATTCGTATCTGCGGTCCTGGGACTCTTCGGTCTCGGTTCATTCTGGCTGCCGGTTACCACTTTGCTCGGTGCCGCTGCCGCCGTGTTTACTCTCCGCTGGCTTGCGGTCCGGGACCGGCGCCGCAAGGTGGACGCAGCCTTCCGCGCGGCCATGTCCGCGCCGACGCACCCTGACCGGTCCGCTCCGTCACACTTTCCGCTGCACGCGCCCGAAGAGCTCCGCGAACGGGCCGATAACCCGCTGTTCGACGCCCAGGCCGGCGCGGCGGATCAGAAGCCAGCGCCGATTGCGTTGACCGCCCCTGAGCTTCGTCAGGCTGCACTGGCGGAAGCCGCGGCCTCCGCCGACGCCTCGGTCCGCGCCGCCGATGCCCGTGTGGGGCAAGGAGCCAGTTGGGACCCGGTGGAGGTCCCCAAGCCCACCTACGTGGAGGCACCCAAAGCCGAACGGGCCGCACCCGTGCCGCTTGACCTGCCAGAAGCCCCCAAAGCGGTCGGAAAGCCCTCTCTGAAGCAGGGCCACCCGCAGGCACAGGCTGCTAGTCGCGCCAGGGATGCCGACCCCAAACCCGTGGGTAAGGCCCAGAGCGCCCTGAGCAACCTGGACGATGTCTTGCAGCGCCGCAGGGCCTAAGGCTGGTTTGTTCGAGCCCCGGCCCGCCCGCAGTGGCAGACCGGGGCTTCTTTGTGCCCGCGGATCGAAATTCACGCGCCCCGGCCACTAGGAACCGCGGACGCGGTAGCCTCAGGGCATGACTCGGATTTGTGTTGCCGGCGGAACCGGCCAGGTGGGACGGGAAGTTGTGCGGCTGGCGGTGGCGCAAGGCCACTCGGTCGCGGCGCTTTGCAGGAATCCACCGCACGTCGGATCGGTGGCCCGGGCAGCCGGGGCCGAGTACTTCCCGGCGGATGTCCGCACCGGCGAGGGGCTGGCGGCGGCACTGGCAGGGGCCGACGTCGTGATCGACTGTCTGGAGGCGCGTTCCGGACGGGCCCAAGTCAACTTCGCCGACGGCGGCGCACGGCTGCTGGCTGCAGCCCAGGACGCCGGTGTGGCCAGGGCCGTCGTGCTCTCGATCGTCAACTGCGACCGGAGCCGCTTCCGCTACTACACCTCAAAGGCAGCCAAGGAACTCGTCTTTCAACGGTCGGGGCTGGAAACCGTCGTTCTCCGGGCGACACAGTTTCATTCCCTGCTCGCGACAATGTTTGCCGCCGGTTCGAGGATGCGGGTCATCCCCGTGGTCAAAGGTGCCCGGTTCCAGCCGATCGCACCCTCGGACGTCGCCGGGGAGCTGCTGGCAGAGGCCCTGAAGCCGGCGTCGGGACCGCGGCACAGGGAGAGAACCATCGGCGGCCCCGAGATCCAGGACATGGGGGAGCTTGCGCTGGAATGGAAGGCCGCCACCGGCTCCCATGGCCGCTTAGTGAGGATGCCGCTGCCCGGCGCGATGGGAAAATACCTGCGCGCGGGGCTGAACCTGGTGCCGGAGGAACGCCACGCCGGTGAGACTTTCCGCGGCTGGCTGGCAAAGAGCGCAGATAGTTTGTAGCCTAGGGACACCGGCAACGCCGTTCCTTCGGGACCGGCGTTGCTTCGGGGCTATAGCTCAGTTGGTAGAGCGCTTCGTTCGCATCGAAGAGGTCAGGAGTTCGAATCTCCTTAGCTCCACAGATTGTGGGATTTACGGCCTCCCCAGACATGGAATAAACACTTTAGTAATACTTTGCTCCGAGGGGTGACTCCCGGAGCACGCTTCGGTGTGTAAATGGTGTGCGCCATCCCGGTCACCCCAACGGCGCATTGGATCCCGAAGGCAGCTTCGTTCGCCCTCGGAGCGACCGTGAGAGCCATGTGCTGGTCTGACTTTTGTCAGCAGCACGCCCATGACATCCGGCCGGACTTTCCGTGCGGTGTCACTGGTGCCGGGGGCAGAGCCCGGATCGATTCATCTCTCGAAGCCGGGTGGGCATAGGGAGAGGGGTGGGCGGAAAAGATCCCGTTGACGAGCGGGCTTCCAGCGCACCAGCGGCAGTGAGGCCCGGGGTGACCCACGCGGCACTGGACCACACCCCCCGCCGGTCTGCTGAATATTGTCAGGGCGGCTTAGCCTTTGAAGCGTTACAGGGTCGGTCACTTGTTGCCCCCCGTCGGGGCTGACACGTAGGCTCGTGACTGTGAGTGGCTGGGATGGCAATCCGATAAGCGGAACCGACCAGCGACCCGTGAAGGAATAGCAACATGGCAACAGGTACTGTCAAGTGGTTCAACGCCGAAAAGGGCTTTGGTTTCATCGCCCCCGAGGACGGAAGCGCTGACGTGTTCGCACACTATTCGGCAATCGCCTCCAGCGGATACAAGTCCCTGGACGAGAACCAGAAGGTCCAGTTCGACATCACCCAGGGTCCTAAGGGTCCCCAGGCGGAGAACATCCAGCCGCTGTAGCGGTCGGCACAAGAGACTGGCCAGGCGATCATCGCTGGCCAGTCTCTTGCTGTGTCTAGGTCTTGGGCAGTAGCTCTCCCCGGCTAATACAGGCCTGGCCAGCGGCTCCGGTCGAAAGGCTGAGTGGCGGGGCGGACGACGGGGTCTGGATACATGCTGCCGTGGAGCGGGGAAAGGGCTCCCCTTGTCGCCGTCACCCGGTCCGTCAAACGTCCGGAGGATGCCCGGAACCCTTGGCAATTTCCGGTCGGGACTCGTCGCGATCGGCATTGATCGGGCCCTCCTGAACAGCTGTGGTCTCTCCCCACGGTCCTGTACGACGCACACGGCTCCTGCATAACGGCTGGCTCGGGATGCGCCGGAGTGAGGCGTCCACCGGGCCACCTGCCAGACGAGCCTCTCCTGCAAGGTCAAGTAACCGGAGTGACGATGATCCCGAACCACCACCAGCTTCTTGGCCTCTTCGAAGCGGCCGAGCCGGCGTTCCTTGCGGCACGCTTCGCCACCGACTTCCCCGCGTACCCTGACCGGGAAGGGGAGCGGGGGACCGTCCTTTTCTTTGACGGCGGCTACTGGGATGTCCGGATGGACGGGGGCCCAGCGTTCCTGCATGCGCCCGGCGGCTCCAGAATGATCCAGACGGACGGCTCGGCGGAGGACGGCCCTGCGATGGAGAACCTTCCGATGAGGCCGCCCTGGTCGCTGGTACTTCCCCGCTGGTCCGCTTTCCTGGGACGGCTCGGCGATGACTGGCAGATCAACGCCGGGGAACCGGTCGAGGAAACGGACGGGGCCTGGCGGGTGCCGCTGACGAACCTGGAGAAGCCGGAATTCACCGGAACCCTCACAGTCGACGCGGAGAGGCACGTCATCACCCGGGTGGAACTCGGCCACATGATCCAGTCCCTGACCATCGGCCGGACCGAACCCACCGGCGACGACCTGGCCGCGCTGCAGACCATTAAATCCAGCGTGCAACAATTCACCGGGGCTCCCCCGTCACGGAGCGGGAAGCCATGCTCCCCATGACTACTCTGCCCTGCACTTGCGGACGGAGTACCCGTGGCCCGGCCCGGCCGTCTCATGCCACAGGAGATGTTCGAGGCTGACTCACGGAGCACCCGGAGCCTATGTCTGGCACGGCGTCACGTTCCTGCCCCGCCGCACGACGTCGCCGTCCGCGGCTCGCTGGATGCCACCAAGGCAGCCCTGGACCAGCTCCCGGTCCTGAAGGCCTCCGGCGGGTACGGCATCGTTCGCCGACTCGCGGGCGAACCCGGTAGCTGGGAGCCGGTCCCGGCGTAGGAGGCGGCGTTCCACTTCAGAGACTCGATGCCGTTCATGGCACTGGCCCTTGTCTTGCAGCTCCCGGAGGAACCCTGGCCTCGCCGGGCTAACCGTGGTGGTGACCTGCCGGGATAGGCACCGGATATGGCGGGTGCCAAGGCCCGGAACGATCGTGGACCGTGGCTGGTCCGGCACCGGCGGGAATTTTCGGTCCGGGCCGGCGTTGGTTCTGAGTATGAAAGCAATCGTGTACCGCGCCACCGGCGATCCGTCTGTTCTTGAGCTCATCGACCGTGAGGTCCGCGATCCGGGGCGCGGGGAGGCGCGTGTACGGATGGTGGTCTCCGCTGTGAACCCCACCGACTGGAAGTCGCGCCGCGGCGCCAAACCGGGTGAGGCGTTGCCCTTCCCGGAGGTCGTGCCGAACCAGGACGGCGCCGGAGTGGTGGACGCCGTCGGGCCCGGTGTCAAGCACCTCCACGTCGGTGACAGGGTCTGGTTGGCCTTGGCAGCTTACCAGCGGGCCGACGGCGGGACAGCCCAGGAGTTCGCCGTCGTGCCGGCCGAGCGGATCTTTCCGCTGCCGGAGAACGCCGGGTTCGACCTCGGCGCAAGCCTGGGCGTTCCTGCGATCACCGCCCACCGCGCCCTGACGGTCGCCGAGGATGGGCCGCGGCGGCTGCACCCGGGGGCCTTGGACGGCAAGGTGGTTCTCGTCGCTGGTGGGGCCGGCGCCGTGGGCCATGCGGCGATTCAGCTCGCTAAGTGGGCCGGCGCGGTTGTGATCACCACCGTGAGCGGACCGGCGAAGGCTGCGCTGGTCAGGGCCGCCGGCGCCGATCACGTCATCAATTATCGGGAAACCAGCGCAGTGGCTGAGATCCGCCGGATAGCTCCCGGGGGCGTCGACCAGATCGTGGAGGTGGCACCCGCGCAGAACGCCGAGCTCGACCTGGCAGTGATCCGCAACCGCGGCTCCGTGGCGGTTTACGCCAACAACGGCGGCGATCTGGTGAGCCTGGATGTGCGCCGGCATTTCAGCCTCAACGTCCGCTACCAGTTCGTGTTGCTTTATACCGTTGGTATGGCGGCGGTGCACGCCGCTGCCGAGGACATCAATGCGGCCATCGCCGATGGCGCTCTTCCGGTGGGAGAGGCCGCAGGCCTGCCGCTGCATCGCTTTGACCTGGCCGGGACGGCTGCGGCCCACGCGGCGGTGGAAGAGAGCATCGTCGGCAAGGTGTTGATCGATGTGTCCGCAGGCTAGCCGGTAAGGCTTCGTGGTTCGCAGCGCCGTGCCCTGCGGACTCGCCCCGCCACCGTCACCACCTCACCGTTGTGCCCGAATTCTCAGTCCTGCGAATTTTCGCGTGAAGTAATGCCAAAGCTCTGGGACTGCAACTCGGTGAAGTTACCGACGCTGGCACGCACGGTGCACTGAGGCGTGATCTGCAGGGCCGTTACGGTGAGCCCCGCGCTGTCGACCGCCAGCGCCCCGCCGCAGCCATCGGAGAACCGCACCCCCTTTTCGCCGCCGCTTACCGCCACAAGCATCTGCGAGGGCTTGCCGGACGTCGGACTCACGTACATCGGGTTCAGCTCGTCGGCGCCACCGGCCCAGACCGGAACCAGGGTGATCTTCAGCGGGCTGGGCGTCACCACGCGTGTCGGAGTGCGCACCTCCACGCCTTTCAGCCGCTGCACTGGATATTCGGTGCTCTTGACGGCCGGGTCCTGCGTCGCGGTGGTCGTCGTCCCGGACCCGGCACGCAGCCACGCGTCGAGCGCTTTCTGATCTGCGGGTGATACCGGCACGGTCGCGGTCACCTGGACGGAACCTCCTGCCGGGATCTCCAGTCCTGACACCTTCCAGCCGCACTCTACGTCGAGACCGGTGATCGAGGGCTGGTTCCGGCTCACTGACGACCCGTCCCATGAGGCCGCCGGGCACGCGTCCCCACCGGCCAGTCCGGGGATTACCTCCAGGAAATCACCGGACAACGGGGCCTTCTGTGCCGCATAAGCGATGGTCAACCGGATCTGACCGGAAGAGGGCTCGTAGGAGGCCGCACGCGAAATCGTCAAGCCCGTCGGAAGGGCGGTGTCCTGCAACTGCGCGGACAGCCGTTCGCCGGCGGCCGCAGGCGCGTTCTGCTGGTTTCCCGGTGCCAGGACAGCGAACCCGACAACCATCGCTACGAGCAAAAGGCCAGCGGTGCCGGCGAGCAGCAGGGCTTTGCGCGTGCGCCAGAAAGGGACGGCAGAGGTTTCCTCGGGCCGGACTTCCGCCAGCGGCCGCACCACGCGACGCGGGATTGGACGGGCGATCGTCGCGCTGCCCGCTTCCCCGAGTTCCGGAGCCTCCCCGCCGTCTCCGGCGGGAGGAGGCGCCGCCAAGGCTGCGAGTTCCTCCTCCGAGAAAGCGCCCCGGACCACAGTCGCGGGGCGGTCGACGGCGGCGAAGTCAGCGGGGGCTTCCCCCCGGGCGATGGCAGCGCTGCCGGCAAGACGTGGCGCGAGACGCCGGAGTGTCGACGCAGCTTCGGCCGCGGTCGGGCGCTGCGCGGGGTCTTTGGACAACAGCCCATCAAGTACGTCCCACACCGCATCGTCGACGGGGATTCTCGGCGGGCGCGCGGAAACGTGGCGGTAAGCGACGCTGAAATCCGTTCCCGGCCCGGCAAAAGGAGTGCGCCCGGCGAGGAGCTCATAGAGCATGACGCCGGTTGAGTACACATCCCCTGGCGGTCCGGACAGGCCCCGACTGATGAGCTCGGGAGGCATGTACAGCGGGGTGCCGATGAGGCCGGTGGTCTGACGGATCCGTTCGCCCACCACGTTGGAGATGCCGAAGTCAGAGACCCGAACGTCGCCCACGCCGCACTCGGGCCACGGCCGGGTGAGGAGCACGTTGTCCGGCTTTATGTCCCGGTGCGTCACACCCCGGGCATGGGCGAAAGCCAATGCGTCGAACACTTCGGCGGTGACGGTGAGCGCATCCAGGGGACGCAGCGGGCCGGTTTCCTTCACCGCGTCACGCAGGGATCCGCCAGCGATATAGTCCATGACGATAGCCAGCCGCGGGCCTTCCACCACCATGTCGCGCACCGTCACGATGTGGGGGTCCCGGAGCCCGAGCAGCACGGAGCGCTCACGGACGAACCGTTCCACGAGCGAAGGATCATCTGCATGCTCCGGCCGCAGGACCTTGGCCGCAAACGTTTGACCGTCGGCCGAGGTGACGGTCCAAACATCGCCCACGGCACCGGAGCCCACCCGTTCGCCGAAGCGGTACGACGCTCCCAGCGCCTGTCCCGTCTGTGCGATTTGCATCCCGTGTCCTCCAGCTTCGTCCATCTGATTCTTCAAGTCAGCCCGGCCACGACTTCCGTGTGGGCGCCCCCCGCCGGGGTTAACCCTCGGGGCTCATTGACTGGATGAGTGCCATTTGTCCGCCTACCCCGATATAGCCTCGCCCAACAGTCAGCGCCACGGGCGATTTGCGGGGAAGAACAGCCCCCAGCAGTTCGCCGTCGTAATCTACATCCGGCTGCAGAAGCACGCCCAGGCGGGATTTGCGGAGCGTCTTGGTCCAGTGACTGTACAGGCCGCGGAGATCCGCGGCCCGTCCGGCAGCGATGACACACAGCCCCGGCCGGCCGGACGCCACCACCCCCGAGATGGATTGATCGGCGTCTTCGAAGCGCTCTGCGTCGTCAATCAGCAGGAACACCGTCCCGCGCTCGAGGCGCAAGGCAGCCAGCAAAGCGGGCACCTCATCCGCGCCGACGGCCACGCGGTCCAGGTCGGCGGCGGCCAACGACGAACGACGATCGCAGATGCCCCACACCTGCGCCGGTCCCCGGGACGTGGCCGCGCCACGCACCGCTGCGGCCAGGGCCAGGAGCAGTGTGGACTTGCCCGATCGGGCTGGCCCGGCGATCAGTGCGTGCTCACCCTCGTAAATCTCCAGGAACGCAGGGGAGAGGTCCGACTCACACAACCCCACCGGTATAAGCCAAGGCTCGCCCTCCAGCCTGGCGCCGACGCCCAACTCCGGCAGCGTGACTTTGCCGGGCAGGCGCCTGATGGCCGCAGTCTTCGCCGGTACGTGCGCCCAGCGCTGCCGGACACGGCCCACCGCGGCGGCCATCCCGACGCCGGGCGTGGCTACATGCATCTGGAGGGAGGTGCGGGGGTCCACACAACGGCCGGGAAGCGGCGCAGGGATCTCCTTGCCGCGGACACCGAGCGAGGAGTAGTCGTAGGTGTCCGCCAGCCGGAAGAGCCACTTCTGCAGCGTCACCTCGTTCATGGCCGAGGGCACCGCCTTGGCGCGTGTGGTGGAGACAGCGAACGAAAGTCCCAGCGCGGGGCCGTCCGCGTAGGCGCTGTACAGCAAGGCCAGCAGTTGTTGCCCTTCGAAATCCTGGAACTCATCCCGCAGCGAGGCCAGGCCGTCCAGCAGCACCACCGTGCGGCGGTGCTGGCCGGGTTCGGCGCGGCGGCGCTCCAGTTCGGTGTGCAAGTGCCGCAGGAAGCGGGCCTGCTGCTCCTTGGCGCCGGCACCCGTTCCAACATAGGCCACGGTGTGTGGCAGGGATTCGAGTGGTTCAAGCTCACGGGAGCCCATATCGAGAATCATCAGATCGAGCTCCGCCGGATCAACGTCTCTGGCAAGCGTCAACGCGATCGAGGCCAGCGTGGTGCTCGTGCCGGAGCCGGCTACGCCCAGGAGCATCAGGTTTCCCACGGACATGTCCCATCCCGCCGCCGACTGGCGCTGCAGATCCGGCTCGTCCACGATGGACACCAGGACAGACGAGTCCCGCACGGCGCCTACGATCGGCAGGTTCCAGGCTTCGGGGTCGGCGGGAGCGCCGGAAGGCGCAGCAGGGCCGCCGCCGTCCGGCTGAGGGAGGAAACCTGCCAGCTCCACACGCTCGCCGAGGGCTTCCGGCCAGACCTGCCGGGGCCGGGCGTACCCGGCTTCGGTGTTGGCTTCGATCACCGCGTCGATGAGAAGATCCAAGTCGTTGTCGTCCGCGTCCGTAGACCGTGGCGCCGCCGCCGCCGGCACGGGGACGCCGAACTGGCGGATCCCACGCACCTCTACCGTGGCGCCGCCTTCAAGCTGTGCCTGTCCGGTGACAAGGGCGGTCTGTACTGGGGTGATGTCGTCCTGGCCCAGCTTCACGAAGGCGCGGCCCATCTGGGCCCGCCCGATCGCCGAGGCGGCGGGCACGCCGATGACGTTGTTGGAGTCGTCGCGGCTCTGCACGCGCAGGGCAACCCGAAGGTTCGTGTTCGCGAGGATGTCGTCGCTGACGACGCCGGCCGGGCGCTGGGTGGCCAGGATCATGTGCACACCCAGGGTGCGGCCCACGGCACCCACGCTGACCAATGCTTTCAGCACATCCGGGAAGTCCTTGGCCAGCATGGCAAACTCGTCAATCACCAGCAGCAGCCGGGGCATGGGCTCGGCCGGGTTTGTCGCCAGATAAGCGTTCAGGTTGTCCACGCCCTCGCCGGCCCCGGCAAACACACGCTGGCGCCGCTCCATCTCCGCCTCCAACGCGCGGAGGGCCCGGTCGGCGAGTTGTTCGTCCAGGTTGGAGATTGTGCCGATGGTGTGCGGGAGGCGCTCACAGGCCTTGAAAGCCGCACCGCCTTTGAAGTCGACCAGGATGAAGTTCAGGCGCGTCGGATCGTTGCGTGCCGCGAGGCCGGCCACGAGCGAGCGCAGGAATTCGGACTTGCCGGATCCGGTCGTGCCGCCGACCAGGCCGTGGGGGCCATCCTTGACCAAGTCAAGGGTCAGGGGCCCATTTTCCCCGGCGCCTATCGGTGTGGAAACTCCCGTAGGGGCCTGCCACAGGCGGCGGACCGTCGCGGCGTCCGGGCGCTCGTAGCCGAGCAGCCCGGGGAGCCGGACCAGCGAGGGCAGCGAGGCACCAGGTACGCTCAACTCCGGATCATCAAAGTGAGCCAGGTTCATCGCGCAACGAAGGGCCTCCTCCTGGTCGAGGCCCGCCAGGATGACGTCCTCAACCCGGGTCAGGGTCTCCGGCTGGTCCACAGTGGCCGCAGCGTCCGCCCCCACCCGGATGATCGTGGTGCAGGAGGCCGGCAGTTGCTCTTCTGAGGTGGCGATGACAATGCCCGCAACCCGGGAGTGACGCTGCTGCGGGTTGATGTGGGCCCCTGGCACGGAGCGGCCCACGCCGAGAAGCGCGCGCGCCGGGGAATCCCTGCCCTCCGTGAGCACCTCGGAGTCCAGGACTACCAACATCGCCGGCGTGGGCAGCTCCTGGACACTGTCCTTGAGCGTGCGCAGCATGGCCAGACTCGTCTCGCGGTGCGCGGACATCCACCGCTCGCCTGTGCTGCTGCCGGCTTGGCGGGTGTGCGGCAGCCACGAGGCCCACTCCCACTCGTCGGCGCGCCCGGCGTCGCAGAAGACGCCGATTGTCAGATCAGCTGGACCAACGTGCACCGCAGCCTGGGCCAGGAGGGAGCGCGCGAGTGCCAGTACACCTTCCCGAGGGCCCACCATGCCCACCACCCCGGCGTCTGTCAGGTCAACCAGCACGGGCGCCGACTGCAGGCGTGCCGCCGCGAGGGAGTCTTTCACCTTCTCATCGAGGCGCGTGCCGGCATTGCGATCCATCTCGGGATGCCACGGCACGTCGCCTGTGCCCGCATGGAGAGCGAGGAAGTCCTCAGAGTCTGCGCGGCGCTGCCACAGGGACGTGGTGGGCAGGGACGCGCGCCGGACGACGGTGGCGGGATCGGGGATCAGCCGATGGCGCCGCCCAGTCTCCGCCGCAGCGGCCGTGCGGACCTGCTGCTCGAATTCCTCGAGCGCCCTGGTGAAGCGCTCTTCCTCCTCTTTCAGGCCCCGGGCGTATCGTCGCTTTTGTTCGAACCACATACCTACGGCCATCACAGGGCTAAGCATGGCGAACATTGCGAAGCGCAAATCCCGCAGTATCACCACCATCGCCGCCGCCATGACGAGAGGCGCCAGTACCGTGATGACGTTGAACTTGCCGGCCGGAGGCACTTCGCTGCGGCTCGGTGGCAACAAAGGGTCGCCTAGCGGGGCTTGCCCGGGACGGGGAGGGCGGTTGAAGGGGGCTGTCGCCGCCGGCGTGAGGTTATGCAGGCTTCCCGGCGTCGGGGCGGAAGTCTCGTCCAGAGCCCGGCGCAGGAGGAGCACGGTGCCGCCGGCGGTGATCGTGGCGGTCTCGGTGACAAGGGTGCCGTCCTCATTCACCGGCTCGCCGTTGACGAGAGTGCCATTCGTGGACCCCCCGTCCAGGACCCGCAGCCCGTCCTCCTCCCGGCGAAGGCGGCAGTGGTCCCACGACGCGCTCTCGGTGGGAAGGCTCAGGTCGGCATGCGGAGACCGGCCGATGAGCATGTCGCGCCCTGGCGGAACGGCAATGACACCGCCGGTTCGCTGGCCGCCGGCGAGCGTCACGCTCCAGTCCCGCACACGCTCTGGGATTGGCCACGGCGTTCGCGAGATGCGGCTGCCTTCCAGGACGATCAGCTCAGAAACTGGGGTGGAGCCCCGCACCTCGGCTTCGTTCAGGAACACTGCCTCATCGGGCGCCAGCCGCGGGCCGCCGGCGGCCTCCACCAAGTCTGAGAGCGTAGTGGACGGCGCGGCGTGGGCTACCTCGCACTCAAAGCGACGCTCATCCAAGTCGATCAGCACGCGCATCAGGGCGTTCCTTCCGTGGGGACATGGCGCCCCGCCCGCACAGCGGCAGGACGGGACAGGACGATCAAGGGCTTGCCGGCGCCGGTACCCAGACGAGGCGGGGAGCTGCCTCGTCCGGCGGGCGGAGGCCCAGGTCCTGCGCGGTAGCGTACACCGGGATGGTCTCTGCGCTCAGCGCGGCAGCGCGAGAGAAGTCCAGCTCCGGCCCGGCAAGGCCGTCACCGGGGCCGAACGATAGCGTGCGGAGGGCTGCGCCCACCTTGGACGGATCACCGCTCCCAGCCGCAGCGCCCGCGCGCACCAGGGCGACGACGGCGTCGTGGCTGCGTGCGTCCGCAGCCCAGGCGTCGGCGGAGAAGGGGGCGTCGTCGCTTAGGTTCTTAATTGCGGGGTCGCCGGACACCAGGCGCACTGCGGAGAGGAAGGCGGACATACCCCGCCCCTGGGCATCTTTTTGCAGCGCAGTGGCATCGCCGCCGGCGGGGGCAACGCTGACCAGTTGGCCGGACGCGGTGCCGTCGAGCTCGGCGAGCGAGGAGGCGAAGGCCGGAGTTGTGGCGCCCTCCGGAAGAATGAGGGGCACGGATACGTCGCGGGACTGCAGGGCCTGGACCAGCCGGGCCAGCCTCTGCGGCGTGGCGGCCGAGACGACCACGGCGTCAGCGGGCTCGGCAACCCTGGTCGACTCGGCGCCGGCCGGGGCGTCTTCGGCCGCCGGGCGCAGCTGGTCGCCGGTTCTGATGGCGGCCTCCTGGGCCAGGGCCGTCACTTCTTCGAAGCCGCTAAGGCTCAGTGTTTGCGAGATGGCAACTGATGCGGGGATCTGGCCGCCGTCTTCTACGAGCAGCACCCTGTTCTTGCCGGTCAGGGCAGTTCGTAGGGCAGTTTCGACGGACGCTCCCGAGGGGCGCGTGGTCCAGGTGGTCGGCGCGGGGTCCGACGGTTCAACGTAGGGCAGGATGGCCGGGAGCCCGAGCTCTTCGGCAGTTTTTGCCGCGGCCAGGGCCTGCGGCCCCGTGCTTGTCACGATGACGCCGGACGCTCCCTGCTCGGCGAGGGCCCGTACGGCGGCGCTTGCGCCATCCTCCGTGCCCCGGTCATTCTGGGCTGACAAGCTGAGTGTGGAACCGCCCCGGGCAAAGCGCTGCGCGGCAACAATCGCGCCTTGTGCCGAGCGGTTGTGTTCCGAACCCGGCTCGCCGGACCGGCCCAAAGTAAGGACAACTCCGATCGAGAAGTCCTTCGGCAAGCCGTCGGCCTTCAGCGCTACGGGAACCGTCGCGGCAACAGGATCGGGCCGGGAAGCCTCCTTTGGGCGGTTCAGCGTCACTGTCAGGACGATCGCAACCACGACGACGGCCGCGACGCCCGCAATGATAAGGGCAATCAGCCGGCTGCGGGAGCTCATTCGGTGCCGCCGATCTTCAGCGTGTACAGGGTCTGGGATGTCGCGCCGGCCGGCACCTCGAGGTGGAACGGCGGCAGTTCATCGATCGCGGTGAGTGAGGCCTTGAACTGCGCCTGACGCAGCAGCAACCCGGCAACATCGCGGGACCTGATGTTGGCGTAACCTTCTGCGTTCTGGGAGGCCAGCGCCAGCTGGTAGTCGGCTGTATCGGCTTTGGCGGCGTTGGTAGCCATGGAGCCGAGCAGACCGGATCCGTTCACCGAGCGGTCGCCCAGGTCAAGCATCACCTTGTTGAGGCTGGAGGACAGGAGCGCGTTCGCGCCCTCGACGTCCCGCGTTGAACCGGACGTGCTCGAAGCGATGCTGGCGAGCGAGGACTGCGTGGTCTTGGCCAGGGAGGCGGCCAGGGCGCCGCTCTGCTCCAACAATTCGCCCCGCTGCTTGTCCACTGTGCCCCCGGCGTCACCTACCACCTCGTCGGAGGTGGACTTCAAGCCGGAGATGGAGCGGTTGAAAGCGGTGATCACGGAGTCTGAACCCGCGTCACCGATCTCGGCCACCTGGCGGACTTGCTCGCCCACGGTTTTGTAGACCTCGGCCGCAGTATCAGCCGAGACGTCGCGGAGGGACTCCTTGATCTTGTCGCCGAGCCCGTCCTGCTGCACCTTCAACTTCGCCAGTGTTGCGCCCACCTGGCCGGAGGATTCAATGGCTTTACCCAGCGCAGCCGCCAGGGTTTCGAGCCCGCGCTTTGTGCCGGCAGCATTGCCTGTAGCCGCCCGGTCAAGGGCCTTCGCAGCGTCGTCGACTGCATCCAGTTTCGCGTCGATGTCGCCGATACTCGCCTCCAGGGTAGTGAACGCCTTGCCGATCGCCTGGTCCTGGTCAGCCGTGTCAGTGGCCGCGAGGGCCGTGTCCCATGCCTCCGACTGGGATTTCAGCCGGACGTCCAACGGATCCTTAAACCCGGTCGGAAGCTTCACTGCCCGGGCCGGGTTTTCATTCTCAGGGGTGGGCCCGCAGGGAGCGGACGTCAGGTAGGCGCGCAGCCGCGCCACGTCCTCGGCCGATAGCCGGCCTGGGGCAGGGAGACCGGCGTCCGCCATCTTGCAGAGTTCGTCCGCGAGCCGCTGGTTTTGTTGCATCATCGAGCCCTTCAGCAGCGAGCCGTCACCCAGCTCGCTCCGGGCGCTTTGCGCAGTCTCGTCGATGTCGATCAGTTGTTGCCGCAGCCCTTTGATGCTGTCGCGGGCTGCGGTGGCTGCATCCCGGGTTGCGGCAACGGAGGCCCGAACGGACTTCATCGCCTTGTCCACCTTCGCCAGCGCTGTCTCGTAGTCCTCGGGGGTATCGGCGCCGTCGAGGATTACGGCAAAGCCGGCGCGGACCCGCTCCAGTTCGAGGGTTGAGGCCTCTTGGTTTTTGATTGCTCCTTCGACGACCTGCGGCTGCAGGTCCGCCACGAGCTCATCACCCGTCTCCACCAGCCCCAGCAGCGCTCCAGTGACGCTCATGGCTGATCCGTAGAGCGAGCACGTCATGGAGCCCTGCTCTGCGCATTCCACCGCGGTGGGGTCCTCGGGCCCCATGGTGGCCTTGATGGCGCCCGCAACAATGTCCCGGCAGCCCGCGCTGACCTTCGCGTAGGCGTCCAGCTGTGAGGCCATGGTCACGACGCTCGAGTACACCGTGGCGGCCTTCTCGGACTTGGGGACTTCGGCGGAGCAGCCCTCGCCGTTGATGGGGGCCGTCGCGGGCACGGCCGACGTGTCTCCCAGCATCGCGTCCACAGCGGAAACGGTCTGCTTCAACTGCGCCGCGGTAGCTGACTGCGTTGTGGTCGTTGCGGACTCCAAATCAGCGCCGAGAGTCTTCAGCTGGTCCTTGAGCCCTGACATGGTCGCGGCCAGCGCCTGGGAATTGTCCCGCAGCTCGCCCGCCGTTTTCGCGCCCACTGTCTGCGAGGTCACCTGCAGGTTCCGCCGGACGTCGGTAATAGTGGATCCGGCCTGGGTCAGCACAGTGTTGATGTCCGAGACCAGCGTGATGGTTCGGCGCTGCAGCTCCAGTACCGAGCCGGTGCCGGACGAAAAGGCGCCGTTGAGGACTCCATCTGCGCTGAGGTCCGTGTTGAGGCCCGGCTGGATTGCTACGTCGAACGCGGGGACCTTGAAGTTTTCGACGTCGGCCACGAGGCGCAGGGTGGTGCTTGCGCCCGAACGCGGCGGGGCCAGAATGGTCGCCCATTGCACCACGGCTGCGCCATCCTCGGTGCTGCTTAGGACACCGTTGGTGCCCGTGGCGCCATCCGCAGAGCCTGCCGTGACGTGGTCTGCCCGTACGCCGTCGAGCTTCGTCGAGGCTGCGATGGTCAGCGGGGCGCCGACGAGGGCCGTGTCGGAACGTGTCTGGCCCGCAGCGTCGTACTCAATGACCCGCGGCTTGACCGTGAGGTTTTCCAGCGTCACATTGATTTCGACCGGCCCGGTGTGGCCCTGCAGTTCGGCGAGATCTGAGCCGGACTTTGACCCCGCCCGGTATTGCAGGCTCACACGCACCGGGAGTTCACCCACCACCTGGGCGGTGTCGTACTTCGCGTCCTCTGCGGAGGAACCGCCCGCTGCGGAGACAGAGATGGTGGTCCCCTCTACAGTCTCGACTCCTGCGGCAGCGGAAAGGCCTACCCGCACGTTCTGCAGGAGCTTGACAGGGTTGGATACCGGCGCAGCTTCGGGAGTTGGAGTGCACGACGTCGACGCCACCAGCCCCAAGGAGACGATGACTGCGCTTATGGCGCGGCCCGGGGTGCTGCTGCGCGCCAGGGTGCGCTGGTGGGTATGGGTCAGTCTGGGCATAATCGTCCCTCTTCTGTTCACGGTGCCTTCAGCATGATACTGGGTTGCGCTCGCGAATGGACTAATCTTGGCCTCCGGGTTGCGGGCGTGTGGCCTTCGCCGACATGCCGAGCCATCCTGGTTCTTCTTTTTGTTGGATTTATTAGCATCTGTTGGTAGCGTCAGCATCGTTCGCTCGCCGACGATCATGTGTCCGGCGGGGAAGCGGTTTCTTTTGGGAGGAATTTCTATGTCGCGTGTGTTGTCAACCGAGCAAGCGAAGGCTGCCATCGGGCAGGTGCAGTCGATCATCAATGGTGGTTTCACGGATCAGATCTCGGCGCTGGATGCGCAGGGCAAGATCCTGTCGGATCCGAATATCTGGGACGGTCCGCTGGCTACGCAGTTCCGCGGGTCCACGTGGCCGGAGACGAAGGCGGCGCTGGACAAGGCCCGCCAGGAACTCGAGGAGCTGCGGACCCAGCTGCAGAAGATCTCGCAGGACATTTTCTCCGCCGGCGGCGGCGCCTAAGCCTGCAGTCGATGGTGTAAAGGCCGGGTAGCCGCGGCGCTCTGATGAGTGGGCGGTTACCTGGCCACTACACGGTTTTGGTCTTTCCGGCCGGTCCTGGATTTCTCCGGTCCGGCTTTTTGGGTTGTATCGTCCTGCATTGAATCCCTCGTTGGACTGGTCCTGCGCCTGGCGCAGTTGTTTCCAGGCAGGTGTTGGGTTCTGCGGCGTTGGTGGTTGTTCTTCTTGTTCCAATTCTTGTTCAGTGGGGGGCTTTGGTTGTGACCGAGTTCGTTGAGGTGCCGCTGTTGCCGGCGTCAGACGGTTCTGATGGAGGGCGATTCAGTTACGCCGTGGCCGGGTCGGTGAAGTCTGCGTTTGAGCTGGCGGCATCAAAGCTCGAGGAGCAGGCAGGTTCGCGGGCGACGTTCGTCTCCTCCGCGAAGGAGGACTTCAAGGGGCATTTCTCTGAGGTTTTTGCCTCCAACGCTGCCACCGCGGGCAAGGACGCGGAAGCGTTGGCGACCGCGCTGCGGACCGTAGCCGGATACGTGGGACAGATGGTCGAGGCCGGGCATGAAGAGGACACCCGGCGTGCGAAGAATAACGAGTGGGTCCGGGAGCACAATGACCGTAACGCGTTCGAGAAGGGCTGGGACTCGGTCTTCGGTGAGGGAGACCGGCCGAACGCGGCGCCGGGCAAAGCTCCGACGTTCGAACCGGCAGCTCCCACCGTCGGGAGCCGGGAAACACCGCCGCCCGGCGGGGGGTACGGGGGCGGGACGTCCTCGGCGCGCCCGGAAAGCCTGCGGTCTTTCGCGGTAAACTCCCGGGGCTTGGATGAGGGGTTGGCCTCAGCCCCAGGTGCGCTGGAAGGACATCTCTCCGATTTCGCGTCCGATTGCTACTGGGGGCGGATCGAAGCCTCGGGCGTGGTCAGCGCCTACCGGGAGTATCTACGGGCCAACGAGAACGACGCGAAGTGGGCGGTCACTGTCGCGGATGCGTTTGCGGCCGCCGGGGGCGAGGGCAGTGTCTCGACCGTCTCGGACGCGGCCGTGAATGAAGCGCTTGCAGCAGCAGGAGTCAGCGCCAGCCGGTCCACGCTGGTCGTGGCTCCGCCGATGGCGGCCGGTGCGATGCCCACCAGCGGGTACGCAAACGACCCCGTGAACACCGCCACCGGAAACTTCATTGAACCGGAAGAGGATCTGCGGTTTGCCGGTGTCGCTTCCGACGTGGTTTTGTCGCGGATGTACAACTCTTTGGCCTCGGGACTGGACGTGCCCGGGGTGTTTGGCCCGGGGTGGGCCTCGGTCCTGGACCAGCACCTTGCGGTCTCGGATGAGGGGTGCCGCTGGGTGATGGCCGACGGCCGGGCCGTCGATTTTCCTCGTGAGGGGTCCGGCTGGGCGCGGGCGGTGGGCGAGAACTACTGGCTCACCGCAGAGCCTGCGACCGCAGCTGACCTCAGGGAGTCAAGCTCCGTGCCGGAGGGTACGGTCGAGCTGCTTGTGGTCCGGGACAATGAGGGCGGCTGGTGGACCTACAGCCTCGCGGGCGTGTGGCTCGGGTCCGGGTCGGGGCCGGGCCGGACGGTGTCCGTGGTCCGGGAAAAGCCCGCCGACGGCGGCAGTGTGGGACAGGTGACCCGGTTGGCGCATGTGCAGGGCCGGTTCCTTGACGTGGAGTACGTGGACGGGCTCGTTGCCGTGGTGCGGGCCTCGGACGGGCGCCGGGTGGAGTACGGCTATGACGACGCAGGCCGGCTGACGGGTGTGGCGACGGAGCTGGGGGCGCGGGCGTACCGGTGGAATGAGCAGGGCCTGATCGAGGCGGTGGTCTCGTCCGCGGGTGTTGTTGAGGCGGAGAACACCTATGACGAGCACGGCAGGGTTGTGCTGCAGGTGACCCAGCACGGGCGCCGGACCAGGTTCGCGTATTTGCCGGGCCGCGTCACGGTGGTCTCGGATGAAGACGGTTCCCGGTCGAACTCCTGGATCGCCGACGCGAAGGGCCGCCTGGTGGGTGTGCTCGATTCCCATGATCAGCGCCAGTCGATGGCGTATGACGGCCACGGGAACCTGGTGTCCTTCACGGAACGCGACGGGGCCGTGACGGTGCATGCCTACGACGCGCGGGGCCGGAAGACCCGGACAGTCACCCCGGAAGGCGCGGACCTCACGTACGGCTGGGATGAGCAGGACCGCATCACCACCCTGGTGACCGAAACAGGCTCGGTCATCTCGTATGAGTATGCCGATGAGGTGTCGCGGGACCCCTCGGTCATCCTGGACCCGCTGGGCGGGCGCACTGAGCTCCAGTGGCGGAACGGTCAGCTGGCCCGGGTGATAGACCCGGCCGGCGTTGCGGTCGGCTTTGAATACGACGGGTTCGGGGACCTGGTCTCGACCCGGAACGCAGCCGGGGACGTCGCGAGGATCATCCGAGACCAGGCGGGCCGCCCCGTCGCGGCGCTCAGCCCCTCCGGCGCCGAGACCCGCTTCACCTACGACGCTGCGGGCCTGCTGGTGCGGCGGGTGGACCCGGACGGCGCCGTCCGGGCCTTTGAACACGACTCGGCAGGGCGGACGACGGCGTCCATCGCCCCGGACGGGGGCCGGACCGAACTCGATTACGCCGTCAATGGTGAACTGGTCCGGACAATCGATCCGTTGGGCCGGGCCATCGAGCGGGTCTTCGATGAGCTGGGCAACGTCACGGCCGCGGTGCTGCCGGACGGTGCCCGCTGGGGCTTCGCCCACGACACGCTGTCCCGGCTCGTCGGGATCACGGACCCCGCCGGCCACGACTGGGTGCGGGAGTACGACAAGGTCGGTGCCCTGACCGCCGTCGTCGACCCGACCGGTGTCCGCGCGGACGCCACGACCGACCGTTTGGCGGGCACGGCGACCCTGACGGACGCGTTCGCGTCCTCAACGTACAGCTTTGACGAGTACGGGCGCCCCACGCGGGTCCAGGGGATGGACGGCTCCGCGGAACTGGTCACCTATGACGCGGCCGGGAACCCGGTGGAACTCCTCGACGGTGAAGGCGGCCTGACGGTCCTCGGCCGGGACGTGGCCGGGAAGATCACCTCGATCACTTCCCCCTCCGGCGCCGTCACCAGGTATGAATACGACGGGTGCGGGCGCCCCTGGCGGACCACGGACCCGCTCGGCGCGGTCACGGAACTGGCTTACGACGCCGACCAGCGGGTCACCGCCCGGACACTGCCCACCGGCGAGGTCGAAACCTTCGAGTACGACCCGTGCGGGCGGCTCCTGACCCGCAACACCCCCGGCCAGGGCGTGTCCCGGTACGGCTACGACAAGGCCGGGCGGCTGAGCTTCTCCCAGGACACCTGGTACGGGACCCGCCGGTTCACATACAACACCGCCGGGGAACTGACCGGGACCATCAACGGCGTCGGCGGCCGGACCTTCTTCGACTACGACGTCCGCGGGCGCCTGGTCCGGATCACCGACCCCTTGGGCGGGGTGACCACCCGCACCTACACGGCCACGGACTTGGTCGATGCGGTGACCGACCCCCTCGGCCGGGTGACCACCGCGACGTATGATCCTGCCGGGCGGCAACTGTCCCAGACGGACCCGGACGGGCACACCACCACCTGGACGTACGACGCCGCCGGGCAGGAGGCCACCACCTCGGTGGACGGGAAACTCCTGGCCTCAATTGACCGGGACCTGCTCCGCCGCCGCGTCGTCATCACCGACCACACCCGCAACGCCGGCGCCGGTGCGGCTGCTGACGGGCTGGCCGTGGAGCACGAACTCGGCTTTGACCGTTGTGGGCGGCTGACCTCCCGCACCCGCGGCGGCCAGGGCCTGTCCTGGAAGTACGACGGCGACGGGAACCGTACCGCGTTCACCGACGCCCACGGCACCACCACCACCTACACCCGGGACGCCGCCGGACGGCTCACCACCGTCACCAACCCCCTGCTCCGGGACGCGGTGTTCACCCATGATGCGTCCGGGCGCCTCACCTCGGCCACCGCCGGGGACCTCGTCCAGGAATGGGCCTACCGGGGCGGGAACCTCGCCGAACACAGCCGCACCGACAACTCGGGCAGTGGCGGTGGGACGGATGTGACGCTGATCGGTAGGGACGACGACGGCCGCATCACGGCACTGACCCGCGCCGGAACCATCACCCGGTACGGCTACGACGGTGCCGGACAGATGGTCTCGGCGACTACCACCCCGGTCACCACCGCGGCTGGTGGTGCGGAAGGGCCCGCAGCACAGGCAGTGTCGGTGATGTCGGAGTGGGAGTACGACGCCGGTGGACGCCTGGTCCGCGAGGCCACCCCGGCGGGGTCCCGGGCCTACGAGTACGACGCCGCGGGACAACTTGTCGCCGTCACCGGCCCGGAGGGGTCGAGGGTGGAGTTCGTCCATGACGGGCTGGGCCGGCGGACCCGGCTCATCGGCGCGGACGGGTCCTGGACCGAATACGCATGGGGCCAGACCGGCCAGCTGAAGAGCGTTGCCGACCGCACACCCGACGGCATGGAAACCTCCCGGCACGAGCTGTGGGTCGACGCCCTCGGCGAACTTGCCGGCATCGACGGCGCCCTCCTGTGGTGGGACACCGCGAACCCCGTCCCCACCCTCACCGGCATCACGACCAGCACGGTTGGTGATGGCTCCGGAGGCACCGCCGGTATCGGCATCGCAGGTGGTGGTGGGCAGCTCCTGTCCCTGCCCGGTGGTGTGACAGGGATCGGGGATGCCTGGACGGCGTCGGGCTGGCGAGCCGCCCGGCCCACCGATCAGACCGACCCATGGGCGGTCCTCGGTACCCCCATCATGCCCGACCCCTCGCCCGGCCTAAACCCCGACGCAATGGCCGGTGCAGGTTCCGCCGGACTCGGTGCTGGTGCCGGGCCGGTCGGGTTGCTGCCGGCGGGTGTCAGCCTGACTGGTAGTGGCGGCGTGGACATCGCAGGCCTGGAATGGCTCGGAGCTAGGGCCTATGACCCCCTGACCAAGGGGTTCCTGTCCACGGACCCGCTCGCCCCGATCCTGGGGGCGGGTTGGGACGGCAACCCTTACGCCTATGCGGGCAACAACCCGCTGAACACCACCGACCCCACCGGTCAGAGGCCCCTGACCGATGACGAACTTCGGGCCTATGACGGCACGACCGGCGGCGCTATGGCCGCGGCCGGAGACTGGTGGAAGGACAACTGGGAATACGTTGCCGCCGGAGCCGCGATCGTGGCCGGTGTCGCCCTGATGTGTACTGGAGTCGGCGGGCCAGCAGGCCTGGCCCTGATGATGGGCGCTGGCGCCCTTGTATCAGGTGGTATCTCTGTTGCAACCCAGAAGGCCGACAGGGGAGCCGTCGACTGGGGCCGGGTGGGGGTTGATTCGGCTGTCGGAGCCCTCGCGGGAGGGCTGGGCGCTGGCACTGGGGCGATTGTCGCATCAAAAATGGGCGCCGGCCTGGCAGCTCGTGCCGCGACCGCAGCTGCTGGAGGCGCAGCGGAAGGCGGGGTAAGTGGGGGCGCCGGTTACGCCATGTCGCAGGGCCCCCACACGCCACGCGGCTTCATCCAGGCAACGTCGACGGCAGCCGCGGTCGGGGCAGCAACAGGGGGGATCACCGGCTACAAGCCGAAATGGCTTGGAGCGGCTGATAGGCAGACTTTCAAGTACGGAATCTATCGTTCCAGTTATTCACATGACGTGTCGGTTCTGTCGCGTGCAGGAGACGCCGGGTATCGGAATGAGTTTGGTAGCTTTTGGTCAGCAGATGCTCCCACATCGGTCCTTCAGGCGCGAAGGGACAAAGCGATCCTTCCCGAGTGGTACAACAAGAACCGTGAGATCACTGGTACAAGCCCACTCAGCATGGGGTATACCGCTGAATTCCCACCGGGGACGACGATGTACGCCGGTACGGTGAGGCGCCAGATAGGACTTGACGGAACCGTGTACCAAGGTGGGACGCCGCAAGTCTTTATTCCGAAGTCATATGAACACGGCACTATTATTGATCAATGGGAGCTGAAATGAGAAGGACCGAGCTTGCCGAAGGTATCCTGCTCTTGTCCAAGCTGTCCGCATATTTGGATGAGCTCGGAAAAGACGAATCCGCGTCATGGATCCGTAAAGTGATGCATGATCTGCAAGAAGGACCCTCCAGGAAGCGAGAGGTCGAGATCTGTCGTGATCTCGGCGAATCGCTGAATAACGGACCGGGTCGAATTCCCGACCTCTACTTTGCAAGCCTTGATGGTAAGCCTGACATCTCGCGCACCAACGACTATCTTGAGACCATTCGGGCGGTCCGGCGATTTGCACGGCACAGGGTGCCACCTTGGTCTCTCTTCATCGTCTGACAAGACTCGCAGCCCGGAATTGAGTCTCGACGGTCTGAGCGCGAATTTCCCTAAAGTTTGGGGATGGCTTGCAGGAGTGTCAGCGAACAGTCGGGCGTCTCTTCTCGGAGGGTCGACGGGAGGACTTGGTGGAGTACGGGACTGCCATCGCTGTCTCGGGTGTATAGGGCTTTCCGGGGTGGCGAGGCCGTCTTTGCCCGTGACGCGTCCGGCGCCTGACCGCAGTGACCGCCACAAACTCGGCTTGGTCTGAATCTACAGAACGGCAATCTCGCTGAGCACAATCGCGATGACCGATCAGCTTCTGCCCGGGCGAGCCCAATGCGGTCTCCGCGGTTCGTAGCGGTGTGAACGGTAGGGCGCTAGGACGTCCGGGAAATCGCGGGCAGAGGTTGGTTTGCTACGGAACGTGGTGGAATTTAGATTTAATGTATAGGCCCGGGTGTCTTTTCCGGGTTCCGGAAGCCTCTGCGTACTAATAAGGCTCAGGCTCGGTTTGATTCCGCCGAGCAACTATCTCTCAGTCCGAAGTGCTCCGTCTAGGTCAATATCCCGGCGGGGCACTTTGTATTTGTGGTTATGACGTTGTGTAGCCTTCCTGCCCGGGTTCCGAGTTGCGGAACTCTTCGGAAGCTCCCGCCCAATCCTCCGGATGCGAAATGTGCCGTAGTGGTTCCTACTTGGTGGTCGGCGATGGACTGAAGCCCGCTTCCTGCTCGTCCAGCTCCGCGTAGAATTCCTGTTGACTCCCGGCGATGCAGAGCAAACAGCGGGTGAGCCATGGCCGAGAGATCAGCTCTCAACTGTCATGAAGATGCTCGATGGACTCTCGCCCAGGCTCACTCCGAGTTCTGTACGGGATCTGCCGACAGTCGCGGATCGGATGAGGGGCCGGTGTGCAACGGGATTTCAGCGAGTGGGAGCGGGGAACATTCACCCCGCCTTGCCCATCACGAACGGTCCCGGGAGGACCTGGTAGCAAGCACGTGACCTCGCGCGGCAGGCCAGGCGACACATGGGTCGTTTCATGACAGGAGAAGTCGAGACAACGCGAGCAGCTCTGTTCGGCCGTCAGATCGGTCGCCGTGGGAGTCGAGCTCGTCGCGTTCATGCCGACACTCACGCAGCGGCCCCCAGAAGGCGGCCACCGAGTTTCACCCGAGCCGGCACGTATGCCGAGGAATGCATCGGCCTGCCGGCTTCCCGCTGAGCCATGCAGTGCCTTGTATTCCTCCACAGGCTACCGGAAGGCCGCCCCCCGACCTGAGCAAGCCCGTCGCCGAAACGCAAGGCGCTGCGTGTCCTGGTGGCTGCGGGCATGTTCGGGTCGCCTTAATTTGTCCTTTTGTTGGATTTATTCAGTAGTGTTGGTACTGTCGGCTTCGTCTGGTCGCTGGCGGGACGGGTCCAGTCTCAAGCGGTCAGCACGCTGGCGCACCCTATAACTGGGGATCAATTTTGACGGAGGACCTAACAAATCGGTTAGGTGGGTCTGTCGTTGGTGCGGTCAATACGGAACTGCAGCCAGGTGATGCTAGGCGCGAGGATTTGTTAAACGGCGCGGTTCAGGGGTTTGCCAACGGTTCCGCTGGGCCCGGGAGTGGACGTCGTGCGAGTGGCTGGTGATCGGAATGGGAGATGGAATGGTTAAGACGGACGACGATTTGCGGCGTATACCCAAGCGGCCGACGTTGAAGTGGTATTGGAACGTGCTGGGAGTCTTAGTTCTCGGGTTCGGTGCTTTTGTTTTACTGCTTCCCGTATGGGATTCGATCGGTGTCGAGACTGTCCGTTGCGAAATACTCACCGCGAAACCGGAAACGAGTTCTGGCGGATCTAGGGGTTCAGCATCGACGGCGGGGGTTTTCGTTGAGACGGCGAACTGCGGAAGTATCTATGTGTCTCCGAGGGTGACTTTTGACAATCAAGACGAGGTTGCCGCGTCTTTCAAACCTGGTAGTGAATACGATTTTGATATTGGCTGGTTCTCACGAGTAGTGACTAAGGGAATCCGGAATGAAACCCCATCTGTGCAGGACTATCGGATGGTGAAATGAGAGCCGTTGTTTAGCGACTGACGGTCGAGAAGCGAGTGCCCATGATGTCATGTCGGGCATTTGAATGACGCGGGGGAGCGTACCCGGCGGGGCCGGTCTGAGTGTGTTGTCCGGGCTGGCGGGTGTGTTGCTGGCCGGGATCACCCTGACCGGCAACGGTGGCCTTGACGTCGCGGGTCTGGAAAGCTCGGGGCGCGGGCGTTTGACCCAGTACGACGGCTCCTTCCGGGGAGCGTTCGCTGCGGCCGGTCACTGAATGGACCAGCAGGCATATCTCGTCGTCGGGGTAACCGGCACGACTCTTGGTTTCAGGAATTCCCGGATGTATCGTTGACTATCGTTATATATCGTTCACGATGTCCCGAGGAGAGCATGATGCGCAATTCATACCCGGCAGGCGGATTCCGCGGCAACAATGTCGACAGCATGTGGCAGGCCGTCGAAGAGCTGCGTTCAAGGTTCGAGAAGCGGACAGGTTCCCGGGCGGGGCGGGGCGAGGTGCGCTCGGCCGTGCTGGCACTGCTTGCGGAACGGCCGATGCACGGCTACCAGATCATTCGTGAAATCGAGGAGCGCAGCGGCGGAAGCTGGAAGCCCAGCGCCGGGTCCGTCTATCCCACGTTGCAGCTTCTGGCCGACGAGGGGTTCATCCGTGCCGAGGAATCCAACGGCCGCAAGATCTATTCCTTGACCGACGCCGGCCGCGAAGAGGTGGCCGGCGCCGGTACCTCGGCGCCGTGGGAGGCATCGGGTCCGGCGTCCGGCAGCGGGTTCGCGGCCCTGCCCAAGGCGGGCGTCGAGCTCGCGCAGGCCGCGTCGCAGGTGGGCCGCACCGGCACTCCCGAGCAGGTGCAGGAGGCCGTGGCGGTGCTCGACGACGCCCGCCGCCGGCTGTACGCAATTCTCGCCCAGGGCTGACGGGGGTGACGTCGGTTCGCCGGGACCGCGCAGATCCGGTAACCGGCGCCGGGGACACCCGTGCCCGCTACCGCCGCATCCTGCGCTTCGCCGCCTGGAATCTCGCGGTGACCTGGTGGTTCGAGCTGTTCCTCCCGCGCCTTGGAATGG
This sequence comes from Micrococcaceae bacterium Sec5.8, assembly GCA_039636775.1. Taxonomy (NCBI): domain Bacteria; kingdom Bacillati; phylum Actinomycetota; class Actinomycetes; order Micrococcales; family Micrococcaceae; species Micrococcaceae bacterium Sec5.8. Next base: position 2,922,490 of record CP143429.1, on the reverse strand, counting down.
GCTGGATTGCCGAGCGGACGAGGGCCAAGAGGATGCACCGCTTCGCGCAGCGTTTTCACGTACTCGCCGTGGAGCTGGGCGGCCTCATGATCAAGGTGGGTCAATTCCTGTCCTCCAGGCTCGACGTGCTGCCGCCCGAGATCACCAAGGAACTGGAGGGACTGCAGGACGAGGTGCCGCCAGTGGCGTTCGCCGCCATCCGCAAGCTCGCCGAGGCGGAGCTGGGCTCACCACTGGAACAGTTGTTCGCCTCGGTCGAAGAGATCCCCATCGCAGCCGCGTCCCTGGGGCAGGCGCACCGGGCACGGCTCCTTCCCCGCGATGCGGCCGACACCGGACTTGAGGGTGTTGTGCTGAAAGTTCAGCGCCCGGGCATCGACGCCATTGTCGACGTCGACCTGGCCGCCCTGCGCAAAATTGGCGGCTGGCTCAGCCACGTCCGCCTGATTTCCAACCGGGCCGACATGCCCGCGCTGGTGGAGGAGTTTGCACAGACCAGCCTGGAGGAGATCGACTACCTGCACGAGGGGGCAAACTCCGAGCGGTTCGCCGCCGAGTTTGCCGATGACCGCCGGGTGGACGTACCCGCAGTCGTATGGGAGCGCAGCACCCGCCGAGTGCTGACCCTCGAAGATGTTACGGCGATCAAGATTACGGACGCGGAGGCGTTGCTGGCAGCCGGGATTGATCCGGCGCAGGTCGCTCCGGTATTCGCTTCGGTCATGTTCGACCAGATGTTTACAACCGGCTTCTTCCACGCCGATCCACACCCGGGCAACATCTTTGTCACTCCGGTAGCTGATCCCGCCGCTCCGCACCCCTGGAAGCTGACCTTCATCGACTTCGGCATGATGGGCGAGGTTCCTACAAACACGCGCAGTGGCTTGCGGAAGCTGCTCCTAGCGGCCGCCTCGCGTGACGGAAAGGGGTTGGTGGCCGCGATCCGGAACGTGGGTGTTCTGCTGCCCTCAGCGGACACGGTCGAGCTGGAGCGGGCGATGACGCACCTCTTCGCCCGGTTCGGTGGCATGGGCTTCGCTGAGCTCCGCGAAGTGGACCCCCGGGAGTTCCGGGACTTTGCGGTGGAGTTCGGCGACGTCGTCCGTTCGCTGCCGTTCCAGTTGCCGGAAAACTTCCTGCTCATCATCAGGGCGATGTCATTGACCTCGGGGGTGTGCAGTTCGCTGGACGCAAGGTTCAACCTGTGGGACTCGGTCGAACCCTACGCGGCGCAGCTGCTGCGCGACGAACGCGGCAATATCGTGCAGGACGTGGCCCAGCAGGCACTCGACGCCGCCGGGCTGGCCCTGAGCCTGCCAAAACGTCTGGATGGGCTCTTGACCAGGCTGGAGGACGGTTCACTGGCAGTGGCCAATCCGCGCCTCGAGCAACAGGTGAAACGGCTTGACCGCACGGCCCGGCGAACGGCATCGGTACTGGTTTTTGGCGCCCTGCTCATCGCCGGTTCCGTGGTCCGCGCGGACGACACGGTGTTCGGCAATGTCTTGATGATCGCGTCGGTGGTGCCCTTGTTGCACGGACTGTGGGCGGGACGCAGCGGCCTCTGAGCCCGCTGGCCCGTCTTTCGCCGCCCGCACCGCAGGCGGTCCCCAACTGAACGGGCCGCGAATCAAAAGAAATATGCGGTGGCGTGGCGTCCGTCGTCCCGTTCCTGTGCCAAGGTGGACTCGGCGCCCGCCTGGGCATGTCTTGGAACGGGCCAGATGTCCCGGATACGGAGGAACTTTGCGGAGCAACCATCCCCTCGATACCGCCCGGGTGCGCCTGCGTCGAGGTGCCGCGTCTGTTGCTGTGACCGCCGCGACCCTGACCGGTTTGCTGGCCGTCTCGGGCTGCGCCGGCCCGGCGCCTTTCGCCGCTGACCGGGCCGTCGAGGCCGCGCCGGCTGCGACCGGGTGGTTGCACACCGACGGTGGGGTCATCAGGGATTCCAACAACAACCCGTACACCGTCAAGGCCACGTCCTGGTTCGGGCTCGAGACCCCGGACTGTGTCCCGCACGGTCTCTGGGGGACACTCACCATCGACGAGGCGCTGGCCAACATCAAGTCGATGGGCTTCAACACTGTCCGCCTGCCTTTCTCCAATGAGTGCCTGGCAGCGACTTCGATCAAGGGCAGCGTCAACTACTGGGCGAACCGCGCCTACAACCTTGAGGGCAGACGACCGCTGGACGTTCTGGACACGGTCATCGCCCGCGCCAAGGCCAACGGGTTGAAGATCATCCTGGACCGCCACCGCCCCAGCTCCGCTGACCAGTCGCCGCTGTGGTACACGTCCGCCGTTCCGGAGACCAAGTGGATTGCCGACTGGAAAATGCTCGCCACCCGCTACAAGGCCGACCCCACCGTTATCGGGGCCGACCTGCACAACGAACCCGCCGGCGCGGCAACCTGGGGCCGTGGCACCGCCGCCACCGATTGGCAGGCAGCCGCCACCCGGGGAGGTAACGCCGTGCTGGCCTCCAACCCCAACCTTTTGATCATCGTCGAAGGCATCGAGAACCAAGGCAACGGAACTGCCACCTGGTGGGGCGGCGGCCTCGCCGACGTCGGCGCCAAGCCCGTCGTGCTCAACACGCCCCACCGCGTGGTTTACTCCCCGCATGACTACCCGGCATCGCTGTACGCGCAGAAATGGTTCAGTGACCCGGCCTACCCGGCCAACCTGCCGTCCGTCTGGGACAAAAACTGGGGCTACATCCAGAAGCAGGGCATCGCCCCCGTGCTGCTGGGTGAATTTGGCTCCGCGCTGGCCACCGAATCGGACAAGCAGTGGATGACGTCGATCGTCTCCTACCTCGCCACCAACACGATGAGCTACGCCTACTGGTCCTTCAACCCCAATTCCGGCGTCACCGGCGGGCTCGTGAAGGCCGACTGGCGGACGCAGGAAACCGCGAAGCTCGCCGCCCTGGCGCCGATCCTCACCCCGGGCCCGGCAGGCACCGTTCCGGTACCGTCACCTTCCCCGACCGCTAGCGCGACCGCCACGCCGTCGCCTACCGCTCCCGCCAGTCCCAAACCCCCAGCCACAACCAGTCCCAAACCCACCGCCACTCCGTCGCCCACGGCTGCGTCCGGCGGGGCGTCCATCAGCGCGACCTGGAAGGCCACCAGCTCATGGAATGGCGGGTACGTTGCCACTATCGAGGCCACCGGCCGGCGGATAGCGCCCAGCTGGTCCGTTTCCTGGCGAGATCCCAACGTCACCAAAGTGGTCAACTCCTGGGGCGTGAACTGCACCATCGTTCCGAAGGTTTCCGTGACCTGCACGGGCTCCGACTGGGCGGCCACCATCCTTCCGGGGCTCAAACGGACCGCCGGCGTGCAGCTGGAGTCGCTGAAGGCACCGGTCAATCCGGTCCTCACGGCCAAGTAGTTGGGCAGAACACCGGGCGGGCCGGGACGGGCCCGCCCGGTATTCTGTCCAGTGACACGAGGAGAATCATGACCACCCTGAAAGAACGCCTGCACGCTGACGTCGTCGGCCACATGAAGGACCGCAACAAGGTCGCACTCACCACGGTGCGCAACGTCCTGGGCGAAATCGAGACCCGCGAGAAGTCCGGCAAGACCCCGATCGTGCTGGACGATGCCCAGGTGACGTCGCTTCTGCAGAAGGAAGCCGCCAAGCGCCGCGACACGGCCCGGATCTACACCGAGGCAGGGGAGTCCGGCCGGGCGGCCGCGGAAATCGCCGAGGCGGAAATCATCGAGGCCTACCTGCCGAAGGCACTCACCGCAGCCGAAGTGGAGGCGATCGTGGACGAGGTCGTGGGCTCCCTCACCGCCGATGGCACCGCACTGACCATGCGCCAGTTGGGCGCCGTGATGAAGCCGGTGACCGCCAAGGTCGCCGGACGCTTTGACGGGAAAGCCGTCAGCGAAATCGTCCGGAGCCGCATGGCCCCGTGACCGGTCTGCCGGCGCCGGCCCTGCCTGCAGGGTTCTGGGCGGGCGCCGCGTGGAGGGTCCGGGCGCAGCGCTGCGGGCAGAGGCTGCCCTGTATCCTGAGAGGTACAGTCTCCGATCCGCCCCCGGACGCTGGGATGGGAATACTTATCGCAACCGCCCTGCCAGGCCGCCCTCAATCATCCCCGACGCCGGCCTGCGTGCCCCTGCCGGCGCCAGCAGTGAATGACCCCGCCCTCGTGAGCTGGACCGACGCCGGCCAGGTCCGGACGGCGCGCTGGCGTTCAGCCAACGGCAGGCCCGCGCCCGCACGCGTTGAGGTGGTGACCGACTCCCTGACGGCTGACCAGGCGAACCGGATGGCGTCCCAGGGCACCGCCATGCTGTGGCATGGAGACTTCCACAACGCGCGGCAAATCCTTAACGCCTTGGACCGGCGGCTGGCTTCCGGGAAAAAGAAGTCCGCCGAGACTCCGGCCGACGAGTTCTACCGCCACCGCCAGTCCCGCTCGCACCGGGCACGCATCCTGGGGCTGCTGTTGATTCCGCTTCACCCGGGCCCGGTGGTGCCGCTTCGGCGCTCTCCGGACATCCGGGCCGCTGCCGAAGAGGCCTACGGGGGCATCAGCGAACCCTCGGTGGTCTCGCTCCATGAGCTCGTCGGGGCGATCGGTGCCCACGAGTGGCGCCGGAACGGGGTCTACGTTGATGCCCTGCAGGGCCGCATCCATCCGCACTACGGCACGTTTTTCCCGACCCGCAGCGAGTATGTGGATCTGGTAGGCACCGCACCGCTTCCCTCCGATTCGTTGGCGTTCGACGTCGGAACCGGCACCGGGGTGCTGGCAGCCGTGCTCGCCCGCCGCGGCGTCCGCCGCGTACTGGCGACGGACAATGAACCCCGCGCGATTGCCTGCGCCGCGGAGAACTTCCGGAACCTCGGCGTGGAGGCCCGTGCCGAGGCGGTCCTGGGCGATATGTTCCCGCCCGGCCGTGCGCCGCTGATCGTGTGCAACCCGCCGTGGATTCCGGCCACACCGCACTCCTCCCTGGACAATGCCGTCTACGACCCCGGCAGCCGCATGCTGTTGCGTTTCCTGAAAGAACTTCCCCGCCATTTGGAGCCGGGCGGGGAAGGCTGGCTCGTCCTGTCGGACCTGGCCGAACACCTGGGCCTGCGGTCCCGGAGCGCGCTGCTGGACGCCATCGAGGCGGCCGGGCTGCAGGTGGTAGAGCGTTTAGACACCCGGCCCACCCACGCCAAGGCGTCCGACCCCACCGACCGCTTGTTCGCCGCCCGCTCGGCGGAGGTCACCTCGCTGTGGCGGCTCGCCGTCCGTTAGCAGCCGTCCCGCCGCGCCATCAGCCGTTTACGAACCCTTCCCCGAAAGAGAACTACCCATGAGCCTGATCCGGCTGCAAGATGTCAGCGTGCGCTACGACAATACCCAGATTCTGCGGGAAGCGTTCTTCCGCCTCGAGGCCGGGGACCGGGTGGGTCTGATCGGCAAGAACGGCTCCGGCAAGACCACCATCCTCAAACTGGTCCTCGACCAGGTACAGCCGGATACCGGCGTGGTCACAGTGGAGCAGGGCACCAAGGTGGGCTATTTCTCGCAGTTCTCCGAACTTAACGGGGACGCCACAATCCTCGAGGTGCTCGATGCCCTGTTCTCCGGGATCAAGGCGGTGGAAGCCGAACTGGCCGCCATCGACGTATCCATTGCAGCCGGTCCCGCCGACGCCGAACTCGACCGTCTCATCAGCCGGCAGGCCGAGTTGTTCGAGGACATGGAACGGCTCGACGGCTGGGACTACCCGCGCCGCATCGACACCGTTCTCACCACCCTGGGCTTCGACGAAGGACACCGCCGGTGCGCGATTGATGAGTTGTCCGGCGGTTGGCGCAACCGTGCCGCCCTGGCCAAGATCCTGCTCGAAGGCCCCGACGTGCTTCTCCTCGACGAGCCCACCAACTTCCTGGACGTCGCCGGCGTCGAATGGCTGGAAAGCTGGTTCCGGGACTTCAAAGGCGCAGCCATCATCGTCTCGCACGACCGGAAATTCCTCGACGCCGTCGTCACGCGGATCCTCGAGGTGGAGAACTTCCACCTGCACGAATACCCGGGCAACTTCGGCGAATACGTCGTCCAAAAGCAATTCCGCCTCAAAACCCTTGAGCAGCAGTTCGTGCATGAGTCCGAACTGCTCGCCTTTGAAGCCGAAGGAATTGCCGACCGCCGGGAGGCCGCGAAAGCGGCCAGCCGCGGGCTCGGAAGCCAGCTCGCCAAGATCAAAAAGTCCCGCACACCGCGGCCGGTGGATCAGATTGTCACTGAGATCTACGGCGGGCTGCACGTCAAGGACATCCTCTGCCGGGTGGACGGGCTGGGGAAGTCCTACGGGGATAAGACACTGTTCGATGACCTGAGCTTTGAGATCCGCAAGGGAAACCGGATCGTGGTCCTTGGGTCCAACGGCAGCGGCAAGTCCACCCTGCTGCGGGTCCTGACCGGCGAAGAGCAACCCGACGCCGGGCAGGTGACCTGGGCCAAGGGGCCGGGCTTTGTCTCCTACAACCAGATGCTTGATGACCTCGACGACGCCGACACCGTCTCCCACGCGGTCAACGCGCTGCCTGAGAGCCTGGCCTTCAGCGCCACGAAAAAATCGGTCAACCGGTTCCTGGCGATGTTCCAGTTCTCCGAGGCCGACCTCAAACAGAAAATCGGAAACCTCTCCGGCGGCCAGAAAGCCCGTGTCGCCATGGCACAGTGCCTCCTGTCCGGCGCCTCGGTGCTGCTGCTGGACGAACCGACCAACCACCTGGACATGTCCAGTACCCAGGTCATGGAACGGGCACTGGTGCATTTCCCCGGAGCGGTCGTGGTGGTCAGCCACGACCGGTTCTTCAGCGAAAAAATCGCCAACCGCCTCCTGGTGTTCGGTGCCGACGGTGCCGTCCCCGGACAAATCGACGTCCGCGTCGCCTAAGGGCGATCAGGCCTGTGCGGGATAATGGACCTATGGCCGCACAGGAGCACGATCACGACCCCTGGGATGAGTTCGACCGGCTCAAACCGGCAGGACAGGACCGGGTGGAGGGCTACCCCGGTGGTGAGCCCGTGGGCTTCGGGTTCCGGACGGGAGTCCGCAGCGCAAAAGTCGCCCTCGGCTTTGCCGTCTACGCCCTGTGCCTGGGGACCGTCCTGGTGGTGGTCGGAGCCGTCGTCTTCATCGGCCAACGCCAGTGGCTGCTGCTCGGACTCATGGTGCTGATCGAGGCCATATTCATCCTCGCGTTCAGCCGGCTCGTCGGGCTGGCGCGGCACCGCCGCTGAGAGTCCAGGTCCAGTTCCGCCGGGCCGGGGCCGCCGGTCAGAGCCAGCCCTTCTTCTTGAAGATGCCGTACATCAGGGTTGCGGTGGCCACCATCAGCCCGATCGCCATGGGGTAGCCGAACGTCCAGTGCAGCTCGGGCATCTGGTCAAAGTTCATTCCGTAGATTCCGGCCACAATGGACGGGGCGAAGAAGATGGCCGCCCAGGACGAGATTTTCTTGACCTGCTCGTTCTGCTCTGCGCTCGCCTCGTTCATCCGGTTGGCCGTCAGAGTGCCGTCAAGGGTGAGGGCGTTTTGCAGAAGGTCCCGGAAGGAATCAGCCCGCGAGACCAGCCGCTCCACGTGGTCTTCGACGTCGCGGAGGTTGTGCTGGAGTTCGGTTTTGACATCATACTTTTCGAACCCGCGCCGCAACAGCTGCATCATGGCAGGCAGGGGATGGATGGCCCGCTGGAACTGGATGACCTCCCGGGCCAGCTCGTAGATCCGCCGGGAGACGGCGGAGTCGCCGGCAAACAGCTGGTCCTCGATCTCGTCGATGTCGTTCTCCAGCCCCGCCACCACGGGTACATAGTCATCCACCACCTGGTCCATCAAGGCGTAAAGCACCGCCTCCGGGCCGTGGGCCAGCAGCTCCGGGCGTTGCTCCAGCTTTCGCCGCACCTCCGCCACTCCGCCGGTTTCGGCATGCCGGACGGTCACCACGAAGTTCCTGCCGGTGAACACGTGCAGCTCGCCGAACTCGACCGTCTCGGTCGCGTCCAGATACCGCGCCGGCCGCAACACGGTGAAGAGGTTGTCGTCGTAGCGTTCCAGCTTGGGACGCTGATGGGCCGAAATCGCATCCTCAACGGCCAGCCGGTGCAGCCCAAACTCAGCCGCGACGGCGGCCATTTCCTCGGCAGTGGGCCGGTACAGGCCGATCCACGCCATCCCGCCGTTGCGGCTCAGGTTGTCGAAAGTCTGCTCGAGGCTCTGCGGCTCGGCGCTGCGGACGCCGTCCACATAGACGGCGTTATCGATAATAGTCACTGCGTAATTATGCCGTGTTTTGTGCCCGCGGAGCTGCGGGCGGCAGCGAGCTGCCCTGCGCCAGCCGGCTGATCAGCGGCTCGGTGCGGTACTGGATGTGGGTATGCAGGGCAAGGACCGTTTCGGTCCGGATGACTCCCTTGATCCGGAGGATGGAGCGCAGGGCTACCTGCAGGTTGTGGGTGTCGGTGGCCACCACCCGGCACCAGACGTCGCCGCGGCCGGAGATTTCGTGGACTTCCAGGACCTGCGCGATCAGGCGCAACGCACCCACCACGCCGTCCAGCTCCCGGTGCGTGACCTCGATGGTAACGAAGGCGACGACGTCGTAACCCACCGCCTCCAGATCGATCTCGCGGCCGCCCTCGTGCAGCAGGCCGGACCGCTGCATGCGGCGCACACGGGACTGAGCCGTGTTGCGCGCGATGCCGAGGGTTTCGCTGAGGTCGCCGATCTGGATCCGGGGATCCCGGATCAATTCCAGCAGGATCTTCAGATCAGTGGGGTCCAGGCTGTTCAAATCGTCACTCCGGTTCATGCTGGCGTTGATCGCTTGACTGTTTTGATCAATTTTGGCATGAAAAACAGTTGGGACGGTCAGCCATGACGCATTCTTGAGGTGCACATCATCTCGGGCTGGCGGTCCCTTGTTCCATGGAACCCGCCGGCCGCTTCTTTCCAAGGTCAGGGCTATGACGGTTTTCAACGAGCTTCGCATGCGCCCCGCTGCAGCATCACGCTGGGGTTGGGATGCCTCCACCACGGCACGGCTGGTGATGGCCGGCGTCGTTATTTTTACGCTGCTGGTCGGCGCGAACCTGGCCACCCCGATCTATCCGTTGCTGCAGGCCAAGCTCGGCATCACCGCGCTCGATGTCACGGTTGCTTTTTCCGCCTACGTCCTGGCGCTAGTGGCCACCCTGATCCTGGCCGGCCACTGGTCCGACCATATCGGCCGCCGGGCAGCCCTGGTGCTCGCGGTGCTCGTGGGTCTCGCCGGCGGTGCGGTTTTTGCCACGGCGGACAGCCTGTTCGCGCTGTGCGCAGGGCGGGCCCTGCAGGGGGTGGCCGTGGCGCTTGCCACCGGAGCCAGTTCGGCCGCCCTGCGGGAGTTGCTGCCGAGCCGTCCCGAGTGGGCGTCAAGGTTCACGCTGCTGGCGTCGGCAGGCGGCGTTGCGGCGGGTCCGGCGATCGGGGGAGTGCTCTCGCTGCTGCCCGGTCCCACCTCAACGCCCTACTACCTTCATTCGCTGGTTCTGGCGGCGCTGTTAATCCCGCTGTACCTGCTCAAGGCCCGTCCAGCCATCACTTCGGTCGCGGGCCCGCAGCCGCTGAGCGTGCTCGCGCCCCGCAGGCCTTCGGTATCCCGCGAGGCGCGCGGCGCCTTCTGGCTGGCGTCCTCGGTGGGTTTCCTCAGTTTTGCCGTCTTTGGCTTCTGCCTGTCCCTGGCGCCTGGCTACTTCGCCCAGATTGTTCACGCCGACTCGCGGCCGCTCATCGGCCTGCTGGCCGGACTCACTCTTGGATCCTCCGCACTGAGCCAGCTTCTCGCCGTGCGGGGACGCTTTGTAGTGCCGGTGGGACTGGGCATGCTCGCCGTATCTGTGCTGCTGATTGCAGCGGCCGCCGCCTGGAGCAGCCCGTGGCTGCTGATCCTCGCAAGCATCACGGCCGGGGTGGGGCAGGGCGTGTCCTTCCGGACGGTCTTTAACGATGTTGCCGGGAAAGTTGAGGCCTCACGCCATGCCCAGATCATCAGCACCGTCTACGTCATCACATACCTCGGCAGTGCGTTCCCCGTCATCGGGCTGGGCCTCGCCGCCGGCGTCGTGGGGCTGCAGGCAGCGGTGGCTGGCTTCGTTGTGCTGTGTTCGATCGCGGCAGTCACTCTCGCAGGAGTCACCCTGCGCGGGGCCCTTCGCCGCGGCTAATCCGGCAACAGGCCCAGGTTGCCCTGAATGTGGTCGAACACGAGGGTGGTTTCGGTGTGGCCCACCACGGGGTCGGTGGCCAGGTTGTCCAGCACCCAGTCCCGGAGGTCCTCGGTGGTGGCCACGGCGATGTGCAGCAGGTAGTCCACCGAACCCGAGGTGTGGAAGGTTGAAAGTACGGCCGGGAGCTTCGGGACCCGGGCCGTGAAGCGGTCGATCTGTTCGCGGTCATGGGCGCGCAGCCGGACAGCGATCAGGGCCTGCACCGAACGGCCGATCGCGGAGAGGCTCAGCTTCGCCTCGAATCCCTCGATGATTCCCCGCTCGGAGAGCGCCCTGGTGCGCATCAGGGCAGTGGACGGCGCGATGCCAACCAGCTCGGCCAGCTGTTTGTTGGAAATCCGGGCATCGTCGACGAGGGCGGCCAGCAGGCGCTCGTCGATGGCGTCCAGCGGTTCGCCGCCTACGACCGGCCGAAGATTCTTCGCACTGCTACCCATGGGTCCTCCTAGAGTTGTTCTCTGTTCATCCTAAACGGGCCATTTCGGCAAATGCATTCGCCGGCCCTTCGAAACTCCGAATTATTGCCAAATACTTGCGGTATTCAACGGTGAATATTCATAAGGAGTAACGGTGCTTTCACAGGATTCGTTGGCAGTCCATGCCGGCCGGACCGGCCTCACAGATCTGGGCGTCCACGCGGTGCCCATCGATCTCTCCACCACGGCCCCGCTTCCCTCCGTGCACGACGGCGGCCTCGCCTACGAACACCTTGCCACCGGCGGCTCCCACGAGGAGGGCCAGAGCACCGTCTACCAGCGGCTCTGGAACCCGACCGTTGCCCGCTTCGAGGAGGGCGTCGCCGTCCTCGAGGACACCCCCGAGGCGGTGGCATTCGCCACGGGTATGGCCGCGCTCAGCGCGGTGCTGCTCGCCGTCGTTTCCACCGGAAAGAAGCATGTCGTGGCGGTGCGGCCGCTCTACGGCGGAAGTGATTATCTGCTGGCCGCGGGGTTGCTCGGCAACGAGGTCACGTTCACCACGCCGGCGGGCGTCCATGCTGCGCTCCGGCCCGACACCGGACTGGTAATTCTTGAGACACCGGCCAACCCGAGCCTGGAGCTGGTCGACATTGCCGGCGTTGCTGCGGCGGCGGACGGCGTGCCGCTCCTGGTGGACAACACCTTCGCCAGCCCAATCCTGCAGCAGCCGTTCCGGCACGGCGCCGCCATGGTGCTGCACAGTGCCACCAAGTTCCTCGGCGGACACGGGGACGCCATGGGCGGAGTGGTGGCTGCAGCCCCCGAGTGGACCACACGGCTGCGCCGGATCCGGGCTGTCACCGGCGGCATCCTCACCCCCTGGCCGGCCTACCTGCTCCACCGCGGCTTGGCCACTCTGCCGGTCCGGGTGCGCGCCCAGCAAGCCAGCGCCCAAAAGGTGGCTTCCGCCCTGGCCGGGCACGGACTGGTGCGGCGCGTCTTTTACCCGGGACTGCCGGAATGCGATCCGCACGGGCTGGTCGGAACCCAGATGGCCGGTCCCGGCTCCCTCATCGCCTTCGAACTGGGCAGCGCAGAACATGCCGGGCGGACTCCCGGGGCCGTCGGCATGATCACGCATGCGGTCTCCCTCGGCGGCATCGACACCCTGATCCAGCACCCGGCGGGGCTGACCCACCGGCCGGTGGCTGCCGGCGCCAAACCCCACGCCGGCCTGCTGCGGGTCTCGGTGGGCCTGGAAGACCCGGCCGACATCGTCGCCGACCTCGTCCAAGCCATCGAGACCACCCGCTAACGGGGCCTTGCGCCACTGGCAGCCGCGGGAGCCACCGTCCGGGGCGGATGAACGACGGCGGTGATCACCGCCGTCGTTCCCGCAAGCCCGATCACGCTCAGGGCCAGAGCCGTCCAGCCCAGCGACTGGAACACCAGTCCGCCGGCCCAGCCAATGACGCTGGAACCGAGGTAGTACGCGAGATTGTAGAGCGAGGCCGCCTGCGCCCTGCCGGACGTTGCGATTCCGCCGGTCCAGCCGGCGCCGATGCTGTGCGCCGCGAAAAAACCGCCGGTGAACAGCAGCAGGCCCAGCAGGATGAGCACCAGCAAGTGGGTCAGCGTCAGCGCCAGCCCGGCCACCATCAGCAGTGTTCCTGCAATCGACACCGTCCGCCGCCCGAACCGTGCCGTCAGGCCGCCGGCCCAGCGCGAGGTGACCGTTCCGGAGAGGTATGCCAGGAAGATCAGGCTAATCGCGGTGGCCGGCAGGTTGAAGGGTTTCCCAGCGAGCCGGAAGCCCAGGTAGTTGTACACCGCCACGAAGCCGCCCATCAGCAGGAACGCCTGGATATAGAGGGCCAGCAACCGGGGGTTCCGGCTGTGGCCCGCCAGCGTCCGGAGCGCGCCGCGGAACCCGCTGGCCGCCGCCGCCGTGAAGCCCCTGGCCGGAGGAACCAGGAACAGGAACAGGACGGCTGCTGCCGCGGCCAGAACCGAGACGGCCAGGGTCGCGGCCCGCCACCCCCAGAGCTCGCCCACAAAGCCGGCCACCAGCCGGCCTGCAAGTCCGCCCAGGGTAGTGCCGGCGACGTAGGTTCCGGCCGCCAGCGCGGCATGGGCCTTGTTGACCTCCTCGTTGAGGTAAGCGATGGCAATGGCCGGAATGCCGCCCAGGGCCATGCCCTCAAGCATCCGCAGGCCCAGCAGCATTGGGAAGCTCGCGGCGAGCGGCACCAGCAAGCCCAGGGCCGTCGCGGCCGAGATGCCCCACATCATGGCCCGGACACGGCCGATGCGGTCAGCCAGGAAGGACCACGGAAGCACCGTCGCGGCAAGGCCCACGGTGGCCAGCGAAATGGTCAGGGCCGCCTCCGCCGCGCTCACCTGCAGTTCGGCCGCCATCATCGGCAGGACAGCCTGGGTGGCATACAACTGGGCGAAGGTGGCGACGCCGGCAAACGCCAGGCCGGCGAGAATCTTCCGGTAGGCAGCAGAGCCCTTGGTGTGCCCGGGCCAGACAGCCGCTTTCCGGGCCGTGCCGTGTTCGGCGGCAGGATCTGCGCCGGTCCAGGCGGGGGCGCGGAGCTGGCGTTGCGGGGGCCGGGTCATTCCCCCAGAGTAGGCTTCCATCAGACATGCTTCCAATGCATGATTCTCATAGGATTGATGGCAAATATGGAACGATACGGAGGACGGGGCCATGGAGGCGGAGCATAAGCAGCTCGTCCAGTTGCTGCCGCTGCTGCCCCTCCTGGCCGAGCTCGGACGAACCCAGCACATCACCGAAACTGCCGCGGTGCTGGGGCTGCCCCAATCGACGGTCAGCCGGGGAATCGCCAGAGCCAGCAGCATCCTCGGAACGGAACTGCTCCTTCGCGACGGCCGCGGCGTACGCCTGACGCCGGCGGCCAAGACGCTCCTGCCGCACGTCGAAGCCGCCCTGGCGGAATTCCAGTCCGGGCTGGACCTGGTCCGGCACGAATCCGAGGTGGTGCGGGGCCGGATCTCCGTGTCCTTTCAGCACACGTTCGGTGAGGCCATGCTGCCGCTGCTGATCAGCGCGTTCCGCCGCCGGCATCCCCAGCCGGCCTTCCACCTCAGCCAGGGTGCCCGGGACGGCTGCCTCGCAGAACTCGCCGCCGGGGACGCGGACCTGGCCCTGACAGCACCTGTGGCGGCGCCAAGCCGTTTGATCTGCGCAGCGGCCCTGTACCGGGAGCCGCTGCGGCTGGTGGTCCACCACCGGCATCCGCTCGCCAAGCACCGCCGGGCCAGCCTTACGCAGATCCGGCACGAGCCGTTCGTAGCCATGGGCTCCGGCTACGGCATGCGCTCGCTGACCGACGCCTTGTTCCGGGAAGCAGGCTTCCGGCCCCGCATTGCCTTCGAAAGCCAGGATTCGCACACGGCCCGGGGACTCGTCTCGGCAGGACTCGGCGTGAGCATCCTTCCGCCCGGCGGTTCGGCTCCCGGCCGCCACACGCCCGGGGACTCCGGGGACCTTGGGTGGGTGGAACTCGCCCTGGATTCAGCCCTGGCGTTCCGGGAGATCGGCCTGGCCTGGCGGGAACGGCGTGGGGGAGTCGACGCCGAACCGCCCCCCGTGCGGCTGTTCCGGGAGCTGGTGCTCAGCGAGGGCCCGGACCTGCTTGCCGGGTTTGTCCGCGGCCGCTCGGGCACGTGAAACCGCCGCGTATCGGGCTCTCAGTCCAGCAGTTCCGCCAGGACTTCCGCGACGGATCCGGCCCGCGCCCGCTGCCAGCCCGTTCCGGCCCAGAGGTTCAGCCGCTCCGCGTCCCCGGCAGCGGCCGCGGCTGCGCGCAGCGGGGCGGTGAGGTGATGCACGGCGGGGTACGACTCCGGCGCGTCGGGATGGTCCCGGACAAACGCGTTGGCCAGCGCACGGGCCTGGCGCCCGGTGAAGGCCGGGGTCAGGGCCGTCCGGGTGAAGCGTGGACTGGCGAGGGCATCCTTGTGCAGCTGCCGGGCCCCACTCTCGGAAGTGCGCAGGAACGCGGTGCCCAGCTGGGCTGCCTGGGCGCCTGCGGCCAGCACCTCTTCCACCCCGGCCCGGTCCATCACTCCACCGGCAGCCACCAGCGGGAGCCCGACGGCGGACCGCACCGCCGCGACCAGCTCCGCCGTCGAGAGCGGCCGGCTGACCTCGTGGCCCGGACCGTGGCCGGACCCGGAACTGCTGCCGTGCCCCGTTGTGGTCGGCAGGAAGGCCGCGCTGTGGCCGCCTGCGCTGTCATGCTGGACCACCAGCGCATCCACTCCCTGCCCGGCGGCCGCCAGCGCCTCGGCTACCGTCGTCACCGTGGCCAGCACTGCCGAACCAGCCCGCTGCAGCGCACGCACGCCATCGGCGCCTGGCAGGCCGAAGGTAAAACTGACCAGTTCCACCGGGTCAGCCAGCAGGGCCGTCATCTTGCCCGGCCACTGGTCGTCGTCGTCGAGGCGCAGCGGCGGGACCTCCACCTGCAGCCGCAGGGCATCCCTGCTCAGCTGCCTCCGGTAGGTCTCCAGCCGCGCCACCGTGGCGGCCGGCGGCGGCAGCTGGGCGGGATCGGGAACAAAGACGTTCACGCCAAAACGCGCCCCGGAAGCGCGGACGCCCCGGATTTCCGCCGCCATGGCCTCCACGCTCTTGTAGCCGGCGGCGAGGAAGCCCAGGCCGCCGGCGTCCGACACGGCCCGGACGAAGGCCGGAGTGGACGTGCCGCCGGCCATGGGCGCGGCGATGATGCGGGTGCCGAAGAGTTCATGCGACATGGCTCGCTCCTGGTGGGAATTCAGTAGGCTGGTCCGGTGACTCATTCTGACATTCCGGCGGCGGACCCCGTTTCCCCGCCCGCACCCCCCGCCGGGCCGGTCATCGGCCTCGACATCGGCGGAACCAAGACGCGCGGCGTCCGCTTCGAAGACGGCCACGCTGTGGCCGACGAATCCGTCGGCAGCTCCAACGTCCAGAACGTCAGCCGCGAGGACGCGGCCCGGAACCTCGCAGAGCTCTTCGCCCGGATCGGCGGCGGAAAGATCTCGCGGGTCTACGCGGGCGCCGGAGGCATCGACACAGCAGAGGACGCCGCAGCACTGGCCGCGCTAATCGCGCCGCACGTTCCAGGCGCCCGGATCACCGTGGTCCACGACTCGCGGCTCCTGCTGGCTGCCGGTGGCGCCAGCACCGGCGTCGCTGTCATCGGCGGAACGGGATCGGCAGCGTGGGGCAGGAACAGCCTGGGCGGGGAGGCCCGTGCCGGCGGCTGGGGTTACCTGCTGGGCGATGAAGGCAGCGGGTACTGGCTGGGCCGCGAAGCGGTCCGCCACAGCCTGCGCCGGATGAACCAGGGGTTGGAACCGGACGAACTCACCTCGGCCTTGCTGGCTTCCTGCGGTGTCGATGACCCCAACAAGCTGATCGCGTTGTTCCATTCGCCGAAGACCGGGCGGCGGTACTGGGCTGAGCGGGCGCGGCTCGTGGTCGACGCGGCCTCCGCCGGCCACGGCGCCAGCCAGGAGCTCGTGGACCAGGCCGGGCGGGACCTGGCAGCCCTGGCGGAGCAGACAGTCCGGCAGCTCGGCATCGACGGGCCGGTGATTCTGGGCAGCGGCCTGGGCATGAACGTTCCCCGCCTGCAGGAAGCCTTCCGCACCGCACTGGCGGCCGCGGGAATCACCGACGTCCGCGTTCTGGAGCAGGACCCGGTCTTCGGGGTTCTCCAACTCGTGGCCGAGCAGGACTGACCCGGGCAGGCGGCCGCTAAAGCCGGCGGCCATCAAGCCGGTCCGCGGCCAGTACGCTGGAGCCATGAGCCTGAACTTCGACACCCGCCCCGCTGCCTACGCGGTCATCGTCCGCGACGGCGCCATCCTCCTGGCGTACTGGAAGCAGGGCGGGAAGGAGGGCTGGACCCTGCCAGGCGGCGGGCTTGACCTCGCCGAGCACCCGGTGGACGGCTGCATCCGGGAGGTTTATGAGGAGACCGGGTATACGGCGGAGGTCGGCGCGATGCTGGGGATCGACGTCGGGCACTGGCCGGCGGAAATCCGGATCGACGGCGGTGAACGGGATTTCCAGTCCCTCCGTCTGGTCTACGAGGGGACCATCACGGGCGGGGAGTTGCGGCATGAAGTGGACGGCAGCACCACCCACGCGGCCTGGATCCCGCTGGCCGACGTGGCCGGGCTGAACAAGGTTTCGCTCGTCGACGCCGCGCTAAGGCTGCACCGGGAGCGGCCACGTAACGGCAAACTTTCCTGACGGTTTGCTAGCCAGGCCGGGGGAGCCCGGCTATTCTGGGACCGGCAACACAACCGACGGTACGGCCGGCAACGAAAAACGGGGAGGTGGAAACGATGACTGCAACAGTCCTGTGCGCCTTGCGCACCGCCACTCAAGCATCCATTATTCCTGCCCCGGCCAGCAGCACCCACTAAGCCGTCCCGCTGCGAGGTTCCAGAGAACCCGCAGCCCGGCACGTGTACCGGGGCCCATCAAAGGGTTTTCGTTGATTCCTACATCTGCATATCCGGGCGCCGAGGGTGCCCCCCACCCCGGCACTCAAAACCTTCCCGCGGGTCCCACAGCCTACGGCTATACCCCCGCCGTGGCCGCGCGGTTCGCGGCGCACCCTGATCCGGGCGGCACCGGCGCGGGCCGGGTGGTCCGTGTGGACCGCAACCTGGTCCTCGTTGCCGGCCCGGACGCCACCCTCCATGTGCCCTACCCTGCCTCCGGGGAGGTGCCCGTCACCGGAGACTGGGTCTGGCTGGGTTCCAACGCCGCCGGGGAGCCTGCCGTGACGGGGATTCTGCCGCGGCATTCGCAGCTGAGCCGCAAACGCGCGTTCGAGGCTTCATCGGAGGTCCAAGTACTCGGCGCCAACATCGATGTCGTCGGCATCGTCGTGCCCGTGGACCGGCCGCTGACCCACAACCGCCTCGAACGCACACTCGTCGCGGCGTGGGAGTCGGGAGCCACGCCGCTGGTCATCATCACGAAAGCGGACCTGGCAGGCGCCGCGGACGACGTCGTCGGCAAGGTCATCCTGCAGGCCGCGGGGGTGGGGGTAGTCACCACCTCCGCGGAGCAGCGCGACGGCCTCGTCGAGCTGCTGGGGCACGTTCCGGCCGCCGGCACCCTGGTGCTGCTGGGCCCCTCGGGGGCCGGCAAATCCACCCTCATTAACGCCCTCGCCGGCCTCGAGGTCCAGGAAACCGGAGCAGTCCGGTCCGGCGACGGCAAGGGCAAGCACACCACCACCTCACGCGAACTGGTGGCACTACCCGGCGGAGCCGTCCTGATGGACACCCCGGGGGTGCGCGGCTTCGGGCTCTTCGACGCCGACGGGGGGATGGCGGAGATGTTTGGTGATCTGGAGGATCTCCTTGGGCGGTGCCGGTTCTCGAACTGCGCCCACGGCAGCGAACCCGGTTGCGCCGTGCAGGCCGCCCTCTCGGCTGGATCCCTCGATGACCGGCGATGGTCCAGCTACCTTAAGCTCCAGCGTGAGCTCGCCGCCGTGGCCCGCCGGCACGACGCTGCCGCCAGCCGCGCCCATGCCCGGCAGTGGCAGCAACAAATTTCTGCCGCCGGAAAGAGCCAGCGGGCGGCAGAAAGGGACAGCCACCATAAGGCTGAACGGAAAGGCGCGAAGGGCGGCGGCACACGCCGGACCCGCTGACCCGTGCGACGTCCCAACGCGGCGGCATTGGCGGCGCGCCCCTGCCGATGAAAGGGGTGCAATATGACCCGGCGGTGCATGCTGGGCATCGCCGCAGGGGTCGGATGGGTGCTGAAAGGAAAAATTCCCGTGCAGCACCCATCCAAAACCGTCCTTCCTACGAATGACTAAGTCAGCCGCGGCGCCGATGACTATGTCACTGACTTTGTCGTCGGCGCTGGCTACGCTGGGTCCTACCCGCTTTACAGCCAAAAATCAGGATGCATATGATCAGTTGGCTGGACCGTCCGATGTTGCCGCCAACAGAATAGGTAAGCCCGGAAATGGCTGAAGCCATGATCGAGTTCCAGAACGTCACCAAGCAGTACCAGGGCGGCCAGGCCGCCGTCGACGACCTCACCATGTCCATCGACAAAGGGGCCATCACGGTTTTCGTCGGCCCCTCCGGGTGTGGCAAGACCACCTCCCTGCGGATGATCAACCGCATGGTCGAGCCGACGTCCGGGGCCATCACCGTGGACGGCCAGGACGTCACCTCGGTGCCCGCCGCGAAATTGCGGCGTTCCATGGGCTACGTCATGCAATCCTCCGGACTGATGCCGCACCGCTCCGTTCTGGACAACATTGCCACGGTGCCGCGGCTCAACGGGGTGTCCAAAGCCGATGCGCGGAAGCGGGCGCAGGAACTGCTCGACGTCGTCGGACTGGCCTCCGCGCTGGGGAAACGGTATCCCGCGCAGCTGTCCGGCGGCCAACAGCAGCGGGTCGGGGTGGCCCGGGCGCTCGCCGCGGATCCGCCTGTGCTGCTCATGGACGAACCCTTCAGTGCCGTGGATCCCGTGGTCCGTGATGAACTCCAACAAGAGCTCCTCCGGCTCCAGCGGGACCTCGCCAAGACCATCGTCTTTGTCACCCATGACATCGATGAGGCCACGGTGCTCGGGGACAAGGTGGCGGTGTTCGGCGTCGGCGGGCGGCTGGCGCAGTACGCCACCCCCGAAGAAATCCTGCGGGCCCCGGCCAGCGACTTCGTGGCATCCTTCGTGGGCCGGGACCGCGGTTTCCGGCACCTCGCGTTCAGTGCGTCCGACGGCGTCACGGTGCACCCGGCCCGGACCATCACCCCCGGCGAACTCCAGCAGGGCGGCAACGTCTCCGGTGAATGGCAGCTTGTGGTCGATGACGCCCTGCGTCCGCTCGGCTGGTCCGGTCCGGGTGATGACTCCGGGACGGTTCCCGGCGGATCCCTGTTCCGTAAGGGCGACACGCTCCGCCGGGCCCTCGATGCGGCCCTGTCGTCGCCATCGGGCCTGGGCGTGGCCGTGGACGCCGACGGCCAGGTGGCGGGTGTTATCACCGCCGAGGAAGTCCTCGCCGTCATCGCATCGGACCGCCACGTCCGCCAGGGCGTTTAGATGGAATGGTTTCTGGCCAACAGCGCGCGGGTCTTCAGCCTCGCCGGCCAACACCTCATCCTGGCCATCCTGCCGATGGTGTTCGGGGTGCTGATCGCCATACCCCTGGCCCAGTTCGCCCGGCAGAACCGCGGCCTCCGCTCGATAGTCCTGACAGCGTCCTCGCTGCTCTACACCATCCCGTCCCTGGCACTCTTCATCATCCTGCCGACCGTCCTGGGAACCCGGATCCTCGACCCCGCCAACGTGGTGGTTGCCCTGACCATCTACGCCGTCGCCCTCCTGGTGCGGGCAACCCTCGATGCCTTTGATTCTGTGGATGAAGACCTCCGCCAAGCCGCCGTTGCCATGGGATTCAAGCCTTTCGCCCGCTTCCTGCAGATTGATCTTCCGCTCTCACTGCCGGTGCTTTTCGCCGGGCTGCGGGTGGTGTCCGTCAGCAACATCTCGTTGGTCAGTGTCGCGGCCCTGCTCGGCATCGGCAACCTGGGAATGCTGTTCACCTCGGGCCTGCAGCGCGACTTCGTCACCGAAGTGATGGTGGGCATCATCGCCATCCTCATCCTCGCCCTCCTCATGGACGCCGTACTGGTGCTCCTGGAGCGGGTGCTCACGCCCTGGACCCGCGCCACGGCCGCCCGCGGCACCGGACCGGGGACAGCCAGTGGTGCCGGCGCAGGCACCGACGCTGATACCGACGGCCGCGGCTCGCAAGGAACAGCTGCCGCCGCGGCGAGGCTTGCGCAGCCCAAGACCGGAGGGGGCAACGCATGAGCAACGTCGTCACCGACACCTTCGCCTGGTTGGGCGATCCGGAGCACTGGTCCGGCAGCACCGGAATCCCCGAGCGGATCGCCGAGCACCTTCTCTATACCGGTCTCGTCATGCTGATCGCCACCGCCATCGCCGTTCCCATCGGCCTGTTCGTGGGACACACCGGCCGCGGCCGGGTGGCCGTCGTGGCCCTTGCAGGTGCCCTGCGGGCACTGCCGACCCTTGGCCTGCTGACGCTCTTCGTCCTCCTGGCCGGCATTGGGCTCATGCCGCCGATCTGGGCCCTGGTGATCCTGACCGTCCCGCCGCTGCTGGCCGGCACCTACGCCGGCATCTCCAGCGTGGACCGGAACCTCGTCGACGCCGCCCGGGCCATGGGCATGACCGAACTCCAGGTGCTCTTCCGCGCCGAGTTCCCCAACGCGCTGCCCGTCATGTATGGCGGTTTCCGGACCGGTGTGCTCCAGGCGATCGCCACGGTCTCCGTGGTGGCGTACATCAATCTGGGCGGCCTCGGCAGGTACCTGTTCGACGGGCTCGTGCTGTCTGACTTCCCCCAGATGCTGGGCGGGTCCCTGCTCATCGCCGCACTGGCGATCGCAGTTGACTTGGTCCTGGTCATTATCCAGAGGCTCTTCCGTTCCCGGGGGGCCTCTACCCAGCCAAACCGGAGCCAGCAGGCTGCGGTCGATCTCACAGACCCCATTCCCGCGGGGACTGTTGTTCAAGGAGGTACGTCATGAAGGAATCCCGCCCTCAAGCACTCGGCAGGCGCGCATTCGGCGGCCTGGCCGCCGGTGTAGGCCTGGCCATGGCATTGTCCGCCTGCGGCGGCTCGTCCGACCCGCTCTCAACGGCGCCGGCCTCGGGCGGCTCCACGTCCGGTTCCGGCTCAGCCCTCGTCATCGGATCCGCAGACTTCCCCGAAAGCCAGATCATCGCCGAAGTCTATGCCGGTGCCCTGAACGGGGCCGGTGTCACGGCTAGCACCAAGCCGAACATTGGTTCCCGCGAGGTCTACTTCAAGGCAGTCCAGGACGGCTCCGTGGACATCATTCCCGACTACAGCGGCAACTTGCTGCTGCACGTCAGCAAGGACGCCACGGAGGTCTCGGCGGAGGACATCTACAAGGCCCTGCCGGGCAAGCTGCCCGAGGGGCTTGCTGTGCTGGATGCCGCCAAGGCCGAGGACAAAGATGCCATGGTGGTCACTAAAGCCACAGCGGAGAAGTACCAGCTGAAGTCGCTCGAGGACCTTGCCAAGGTCTGCAGCGAGATCGTGGTGGGCGCCCCGGCGACCTTTGCGGAGCGCGCCTACGGCCTGCCCGGCCTGGAAAAGAACTACAACTGTGTACCCAAGAAGCTGGAACCGTTCAGCGACGGTGGCGGTGCTGTCACGCTCAAAGCGCTCCTCTCGGACCAGGTCCAGGTGGCCGACATTTACACCACCACTCCGTCCATCGCGGACAACGACCTCGTCGTGCTGGAGGACCCGAAGAACAACTTCATCGCCCAGCAGGTCCTCCCGCTGTACAACAAGGCCAAGATGACGGACAAGGCGAAGGAAGCCCTGAACGCCGTCTCCAAGATCCTCACCACCGAGGATCTGATCAACCTCAACCGGGCAGTCAGCGGCAGCCAGAAACAGAATCCCAAAGACGCTGCGGCGGCCTGGCTGAAGGACAAGGGAATCGTCAAGTAACAGTACCCACCGGTTCTTTGTGACCAATGACGGCGGCGGCCGGCTCCTGGCATTCCACCGGAGTCCGGCAGCCGCCGTCGTTCGTTGTGCCTATGACATCGGATCACCCCTGTGAGTCGGGTCTCAGCGGCAGAACATAATCCATATGGCATATTTGATGAATGGCAGAATTCAAGCAGTCCACCAAGCTTCATAATGTCCTCTACGACATCCGTGGACCGATTCTTCAGGCCGCCCAGCAAATGGAGGCAGAGGGTCACCGCATCCTCAAACTGAACATCGGGAACCCGGCCCCTTTCGGGTTTGAAGCGCCGGACGCGATTCTTGTGGACATGATCCGCCATCTGCCGCACGCCCAGGGGTACAGCGACTCCCGCGGCATCTTCTCGGCCCGGACGGCCGTCTCGCAGTACTACCAGACCCGTGGAATCCAGAACATCCACGTCGATGACATTTATCTGGGTAACGGCGTCAGCGAGCTGATCACCATGTCGCTGATGGCGCTGCTGGACGACGGCGACGAGGTCCTGATTCCCACGCCCGACTACCCGCTGTGGACCGCCTCCGTTGCCCTGGCAAGCGGGCGCCCCGTGCACTACTTGTGCGACGAAGAATCCGGCTGGCAACCGGACCTCGAGGACCTGGAAGCCAAGATCACGCCCCGCACCAAGGGCATCGTGGTGATCAACCCGAACAACCCCACCGGCGCGGTGTACCCGGAAGAGACCCTCAAGAAGATCGTGGCATTGGCCGAAAAGCACGGACTGGTTCTGTTCGCCGACGAGATTTACGAGAAGATCCTCTACGAGGACGCGGTGCACGTGAACATGGCGAGCCTGACGGGCGACGACGTCCTGTGCCTGACATTCAGCGGGCTGTCCAAGGCCTACCGTGTCTGCGGCTACCGGGCTGGGTGGATGGCGATATCCGGGCCGAAGAAGGACGCCGCAGACTATCTCGAGGGCATCAGCCTGCTGGCGAACATGCGCCTGTGCGCAAATGTTCCGGCGCAGCACGCCATCCAGACGGCGCTCGGCGGGTACCAAAGCATTAACGACCTGATCCTCCCGGGGGGACGCCTGCTCGAGCAGCGGAACAAGGCCTACGACATGCTCAACGCCATTCCCGGGGTCAGCACCCAGCAGGCAAGAGGAGCGATGTACCTCTTCCCCAAACTGGACCCCGAGGTGTACCGCATCCGCGACGACGAAAAGTTTGTCCTGGACCTGCTGCGCGAACAGAAAATCCTGGTTTCCCATGGACGGGCGTTCAACTGGGTCCGCCCGGACCACTTCCGGATGGTCACCCTGCCTTTGGTGAAGGACCTCGAAGAAGCAATCAACCGCATGGCGGACTTCCTGAGCCGGTACAAGGGGAACTAGCCTGAGCTCAGCAGCGCGGCGCGGGCACCCGTCCGGCGGACCGCACGGAGGCTGCCCGAACCGGAAAGAGGCCTGCAATGGCAGACGTCGTGAGATTCAAGAAGCACCCCGCCGAGATCCTGAAGGTGGGAAAGGGCTTTGACTTGTTGGCCGTGGACCCGGATTCCACCCCGGGTTACCCGGGGGACAAGAACGACGGCGAGGTTCTCCTCGCCGACCTGGACGACAACCTCGCCGAGCTGCAGGAGCAGCTTTTCGCCGAATCCCGTTTCGGCGGCACCAAACGCATTCTGCTGATCCTGCAGGCCATGGACACCGCCGGCAAAGGCGGGATTGTCACGCACGTCATGGGCGCCATGAACCCGCACGGCGTCCAGATGAAATCGTTCAAGGCACCCACCCCGGAAGAGAAGTCCTACGACTTCCTCTGGCGAATCGAGAAGGAAGTGCCGGCTGCCGGCATGGTCGGCGTCTTCGACCGGTCCCACTACGAGGACGTCCTGATTCACCGTGTCCACCGCTGGGCCGACCCGAAAGAACTTGAACGCCGGTACACGGCAATCAACGAATTTGAGGCCAGGCAAACGGCCGCCGGCACCAAAATCGTCAAAGTCATGCTCCACATCAGCCGGGACGAGCAGAAAGAACGACTGCTCGCACGGCTGGACGAGCCGGCAAAATTGTGGAAATACAGCAGCAACGACCTCAAGGAACGCGCATTCTGGGGCGACTACATGGCTGCCTACCAGAAGGCCTTCGAGAAGACCGGCACCGACGCCGCGCCATGGCACGTGGTCCCGGCCAACAAGAAGTGGTACGCCCGGATCGCGGTCCAGCAGCTCCTTCTCGATGCGCTGGAAGGGCTCAAGCTGGAGTGGCCGGTTCCGGACCTCGACGTGGCGATGGAGCGGGAACTGGTCGAGCGTTCCTGACGGCCCGGCGCCGATCACCCCTCCGGCGTGGCCTGCCCCCGCGCCGCGGACAAGCGCTTGCGGGCTCCCTCCAGCCAGTCTTCGCAGCGCTTGGCCAGCTCCTCCCCGCGTTCCCACAGTGCCAGCGACTCTTCGAGGCTGGCCCCGCCGGCCTCGAGTTTGCTGACGACGCCGACGAGCTGTTCGCGTGCGTCCTCGTAGTTGAGTTCCTCAATGTCGGCGTTGGGCGTGGTTTCTGCTGCCATGGCGTGGTGCTCCTTGCTGTGTCCCGGGGGAAGACCGGTCGGGTGGAATTCTCAATTATTTGTCGGAGGGTTCCAGGCCACCGGTCGATTCGGCGTTAAACCGGCCGCCGGCAACGCGGACCGCCAGGGGCGTGCCCGGCGGGGCCTGGTCCGGGCGCCGCACCACGTCCCGGCGGGTGCCGGGAGCCGCGGTGCCGTCGGCCAGCTGGACCACCGCGTACCCCCGGTCAAGGGTCTTCTGCGGCGAAAGTGCACGGACCTGGGCCTTCAAATGGGCCAATTGGTCGGTCGCGCGGACGACGGCGGTGGTGACCGCGGCCCGGGACCGGCCCTTGAGCCGTTCGACGTCGTCGTGCCGGGTGCTGACCATGACCTCGGGGGAGGCCAGCACGGGGCGGGAGCGCAGCGCGGCCAGGCGGTCCCCCTCGCGCTCCACCAGCCGGGTGGCGCCACGCCGGAGTTGATCCCGGGCCTGGCGCACACGGGCCAGCTCTTCGACGACGTCCGGAACGATCCGTTTTGCGGCGTCGGTCGGGGTGGAGGCGCGCAGATCCGCGACGTCGTCAAGGATGGGCCTGTCCGCCTCGTGACCGATGGCACTGACCACCGGAGTGGCAGCGGCCGACACCGCCCGGATGAGTTCCTCGCTGCTGAACGGCAGCAAGTCCTCGAGGGCTCCGCCACCGCGGGCGATAACGATCACATCCACCACCGGGTGGGCGTCCAGTTCGCGCAGCGCAGCAACAACCTGTGCCACGGCGGTGTTGCCCTGGACGGCCACCTCCCGGATTTCAAACTCGACGGCGGGCCAGCGCAGGGCAGCGTTGCGGAGCACATCCTTTTTGGCGTCCGAGTCGCGGCCGGTGATGAGGCCGATCCGGTGCGGCAGCAACGGCAAGGGTTTCTTGCGGGCCTCGGAGAACAGGCCCTCCGCGGCCAGGGCGTGCCGCAGCCGCTCGATTCTGGCGAGGAGGTCCCCGAGGCCCACCGGCCGGATGTCCTTCACGGACATGTTCAATCGGCCTGTCTTCAGCCAGAATTCGGTCTTGAGCAGCGCCACCACGCGGGAGCCGCGTTCCAACGGAATCTCCTGCCGGTCCAGCACCTTGGTCCAGACGGAGGCTGGAAGGGAGATCTCCGCGTCGACGTCGCGCAACGTCAGGTAGGCGTTGGTGCCCCGCCGGTTCAGTTCGATGACCTGGCCCTCGACCCATGCCGACGGTGCACGGTCGATGTGCACCTTGAGTTTTTGGGACAGCAGTTGCAGCGGCCAGGGATTGTCCGGGCTGGTTTCCGCGGCGGTTGCGGGAAGAGTGGTGGCCGCCGCGACGTCCTCAGACATGGCGGGACACCGGGGCGGAGATGGCCGTGTGCATATGGGTGGTGTCCTTTGCCGGGCGGTGCTGGCGGCGGGCCCCCTCCCCGGCGATGACGCGCAGGGGAGGGCGACCGGCAGGCAGCTCGAACTTGTCGCTTTCAACTCTATCCATAGCTGTACCATCCGGCCCCGACTTTACGGCTCGCCGGGCTGCCACGTTCCCGGTTCCCCGCCCCGGTCTCTATCGATCCGCGTCTTTATCGATTCGCGGGGACCACCGTAGGATGGCACTAACCGTCTACCTGCTAGGACTCTTGTGCGCACTTTCGTATCGGCCGTAGCGGTCCTTGTTGGGCTTCTCCTGTCGGCCATCGCAATGCCCGCACTATGGGTAGACCGAAACATCGTCCAGGAGGACGGTTTCGTGGCATTCACCGCGCCGCTGGGCAAAGACCCGGTGTTTCAGCAGCGGCTGGCCGCCGCCGCCGTCGGCACCCTCGGCGCTGACCGGATCCCGGAAGCGCTCGACGGCCTGGTCACGCCCGTCCTGGAAAGCGCAGCCCGGTCCCTGACAGACATGCCCGGGTACCCTGACGCGTGGACCGAAACGCTGCGCAAAAGCCACCGCCTCAATGTCGCTGACCCCGCTGCCGAACCTGCCGGGACCGACACCGCCTCCACCCTGACCCTGGACCTGGCACCCCTGGTCGCCCTGGTGGCGAAGCAGGTGGCGGAGGCTACAACTTTGCCGCTGGAAGCATCGGACCAACTGCTGATCACCATTGGGCAGCCCGAGCACCGGCAGGTCCTCGACCGGGTGGCCGCCTTTGCACCGCTGGGCTCTGCGCTGGCCATCGGTGCACTCATCGCCTTCGCCCTGGCGTTTGTGGCGGCCCGGCGGCGGGGGACGGTCCTCGCCGGCATCGGCCTGGGTACGCTCCTGCTGGCCGGGGCCTGGAAACTGTCCGCTGACGCCGCCGCAACCGCCGTGCTGGGAACCAGCAGCGGAAACGACGTCGCAGAGATCTTCAAAACCGAGTTCGTCTCAGCGGCAGCCTCAAGCCTCGGGCAGTGGATCGTGACGGCCGCCGTGGCGGGCGGCGTCCTGCTGGCAGCCGGACTCGTGCTGCGCACCGTTGCCGGCCGCCGCGTCCAGCAGCAGCCCAGCCAACACCGGTAGCATTGGGGGCATGACCTCCACCGCTGTTTCGATTCCGATGCCAACCGTTCCGCGCCGGCGGCGCACGCCGGAGGAAGTTTTGGCGGCAGCTCCCGTCGACGGCCCTAAAAGGGTGCTGCTCGCAGCCCCCCGCGGCTACTGCGCCGGCGTCGACCGCGCGGTCATCGCGGTGGAGAAAGCACTTGAGCACTACGGCCCGCCGGTGTACGTGCGCAAACAGATCGTCCATAACGTGCATGTGGTCAGCTCCCTCGAGGAAAAGGGCGCGATCTTCGTGGACGAAACTGACGAGGTCCCCGAGGGTGCGCTGGTGATCTTCTCGGCCCATGGCGTCTCGCCTGCCGTCGTGCAGTCCGCCGAGGACCGCGGGCTGCGGACCATTGACGCCACCTGCCCCCTGGTGACCAAGGTGCATAAAGAGGCTGTGCGCTTCGCGAAAGACGACTTCGACATCTTGCTCATCGGCCATGACGGCCACGAGGAAGTCGAAGGAACCGCCGGGGAGGCCCCCGAACACATCCAGATCATTAACGGCCCGCACGAGGTGGACAAGGTCACTGTGCGGGACCCGGAAAAAGTCATTTGGCTGTCCCAAACCACGCTCAGCGTGGATGAAACCATGGAAACCGTCAGGCTGCTAAAGGATCGGTTTCCCACCCTGCAGGATCCGCCCAGCGATGACATCTGCTACGCGACCACCAACCGGCAGGTGGCCATCAAGAAGATTTCACCGCAGGCGGAGCTCGTCATTGTGGTCGGATCGGCCAACTCATCAAACTCCGTGCGGCTGGTGGAAGTGGCCCTCGAATATGGTGCCAAGGCCTCCTACCGGGTGGATTTTGCCAATGAAGTGGACGAATCGTGGTTCGAGGGCGTGGCCACCGTCGGTGTGACCTCAGGGGCGTCGGTGCCGGAGGTCCTCGTGAAGGACGTCCTGCGCCTGTTGGCCGACTACGGCTACGGATCCGTCGAGGAAGTCGTCACTGCCGAGGAGGATCTGCTCTTCTCTCTGCCGAAGGAACTCCGCGCCACCCTGAAGCAGGCAGGCGATGTCACCCGCGCCCTGGGAGGCCGCGGCGCCCGCGCCGCGCGCACCTCCTAGGCTGCAGACTCCCGGTCTTCCCCTGCCGTGCTTCCGGGCTGGAGTTCCGGGGCGGCGACAGACCGCGGTGTCACCTCGACCGCTGGAGGGGTGGCCAGCCCGGCCGCATCCAGGGCGTTAAGCTTCCGTGCCGTGGGCAGTACCCGTGCCTCCAGGGTTCCCACCATCGAGTTATAGCGGTCCACGGACGTTTTCAGCGACGATCCAAGTTTGGTGACGTTCTCGCCGAGTGTTCCCATCCGCTCATACAGCTGACGCGCGAGTTCGAAGAGTTCCCGTGCGCTGTCCGTCAGGACGTCTTGGCGCCAGGTGAAGGCGACCGACTTCAGAACGGCCAGAAGAGTGGAAGGCGAAGCCAGCACCACATTCCTGGACAGGGCGTAATCCAGCAGGGCCGGGTCGGCCGAGAGCGCCGCGGCCAGGATCGACTCGGCCGGCAGGAAACAGACCACTAGCTCGGGGGAGTTCCCGGGAATGTCCCAGTACTTTTTGCCGCTCAGCGCATCCACGTGGGCTTTGAGGGCCTTCGCATGCGCCAGCAGGTGGGCCTGCTGGCCGCCCAGGAGCTGCGCATGCTGCTGCCCGGAGGTGGAAGCCCCCAGCTCCTGCGCCGCCAGATAGGACGAAAGGGGCACCTTCGCATCGACCACCAGCTGCTTCTGGCCGGGCAGCTGCACCACGAGGTCAGGCCGGACCGAGGTCTCCGTGGCGGCCCCGTGTTGCGGCCCGCTGTGCACCTGCTCGTGGAAGTCCACGTGACGCAGCATCCCGGCCGCTTCCACTACCCGGCGCAACTGCACCTCGCCCCACTGGCCGCGGGCGCTGTTGGAGCGCAGGGCTGACTCGAGGGCATGCGTCGAGCGCAGCAGCTGTTCGTCAGACAGCCGGGCCTCCTGCAGTTGCTGGGCCAGCTGGCCGTACTGCTCCAGACGGTCGCGTTCCAACAGCGACACCTGCTGCTGCACAGCTGACAGCTTCTCCGCCACCGGCGCCAAAGCCCGGAGCACGCTGCCGTCCTGGTTCCGGGACTCGCCGAGCTCACGGTTCTGCGCCGTCAGCAGCCGCCGTTCGGCGTCGGCTGCAGCGAACTGCGCACTCACCTCGGAAAGCCGTCCCGATACGGCGTCGAAGTCCTGCTCGAGCGCGTGTGTGCGGTGCCGCAGCAGCAGGTAGACCGCCGCGGCGCCGGCGACTGCGCCGATAAGAAGCATGAGGAGGGAGAGAATCAGTGCAAAAGCGTCCATGCCTTCACTTTGGCATGCCCCGGTGACAGTTTCCGGCTGCCGCCCTGCAACGGGCTGCCCAGGGGCCCGGCTCCTGCGCCGCAGCGGGTAGAATCAGTACTCGTGGCTCTAACTATTGGCATCGTCGGACTGCCCAACGTCGGCAAATCAACTCTTTTCAACGCACTGACCCGCAACCAGGTGCTCGCAGCGAACTACCCGTTCGCGACGATCGAGCCGAACGTCGGCGTGGTCAGCCTGCCGGACCCGCGCTTGGCCAAGCTGGCTGAGATCTTCGGGTCCCAGCGACTGCTGCCCGCGCCAGTGTCCTTCGTCGACATCGCCGGCATCGTCAAGGGTGCCTCGGAGGGTGAAGGCCTGGGCAACAAGTTCCTCGCCAACATCCGTGAGGCCGAGGCCATTGTCCAAGTAGTCCGCGTGTTCGATGACCCTGACGTCATCCACGTCGACGGCAAGGTGGATCCCCGCTCGGACATGGAAACAATCAACACCGAATTGATCCTGGCCGATCTTCAGACCATCGAAAACGCCATTCCGCGGATCGAAAAAGAAGTGAAGATCAAGAAACGCGAAGCCGCCGAGCTCGCTGCCATCAAGGCGGCGCAGACCGTCCTGGAACGCGGTGATACGATCTTCGCCTCGGTCAAGAGCGACAAGCTGGAGATGGAGCACCTGAAGGAGCTCAGCCTTCTGACCGCCAAACCGTTCATTTACGTCTTCAATGCGGATGAAGGCATTTTGGGCAGCCCGGAAAAGCAGGAAGAACTCCGGGCCATTGTGACCCCGGCCGACGCCATCTTCCTCGATGCCAAGCTCGAATCCGACCTCGTGGAGCTCGACGAGGGAGAAGCCCGCGAGATGCTGGAAATGAACGGCCAGGACGAGTCCGGCCTTGACCAGCTGGCCCGCGTGGGCTTCCACACTCTGGGACTGCAGACCTATCTGACAGCAGGACCCAAGGAAACCCGTGCCTGGACCATCCACCAGGGCGACACGGCCCCGCAGGCGGCCGGCGTGATCCACTCCGATTTCCAGCGTGGTTTCATCAAGGCCGAAGTGGTGTCGTTCGACGACCTCATCGATGCTGGGTCCATGGCGGAGGCCAAGTCCCGGGGCAAGGTACGGATCGAAGGCAAGGAATATGTCATGGCCGACGGCGACGTGGTTGAATTTAGATTCAATGTATAAATAAATCGCTGACTCGGCGAATTTATCACTGCACAATTAATCCCATCAAATTATTTCAGATACTTAGTAGACACCCTTGCCTCGGCCTTGGCAGTCTTGTGAAGAATCAGTAGCCCCTGGGATGGCGACCCTCCCGATGGTGGGACGATTTCCTGGTGACCCTGTCGTCGTGGCCGGTCTGCGTCATGCGTTGGCATCAGTACCTATTTCTGCTGCGGGGCGGAGCCTCGCTGCGGTCGGATCCGGGTCGGCAGTCAGTGTCCCTAGTGAGGGCGTCGTCGGTTCCGGCGGCAATGGGTTCTTGCTTGCGTAGATTCCATGGGTGGTTTTGGTAGGGTCATGATCGTCATGTTGCTGGTGATTCTGGCCCGGCACTAAAGCGGTTGTATCTTCAGGGGGAATTTCTATGTCGCGTGTGTTGTCGACCGAGCAGGCGAAGGCCGCTATCGGGCAGGTGCAGTCGATCATCAATGGTGGTTTCACGGATCAAATCTCGGCGCTGGATGCGCAGGGGAAGATCCTGTCGGACCCGAATATCTGGGACGGGCCGCTGGCTACGCAGTTCCGTGGGTCGACGTGGCCGGAGACGAAGGCCGCCCTGGACAAGGCCAAGCAGGAGCTGGAGGAGCTGCGGACGCAGCTGCAGAAGATCTCCCAGGACATCTTCTCCGCCGGCGGCGGCGCCTGAGTAGGTTCTTGCTGCTGTGAGGTCCGGGTGATCGCG
The DNA here is from genome assembly GCA_039636775.1 of Micrococcaceae bacterium Sec5.8. Classification (NCBI taxonomy): domain Bacteria; kingdom Bacillati; phylum Actinomycetota; class Actinomycetes; order Micrococcales; family Micrococcaceae; species Micrococcaceae bacterium Sec5.8. The sequence goes on along the minus strand of CP143429.1, from coordinate 2,890,859 downwards.
CCACTCGTCTGAGGTACGCGGTCACCCGGCCGTCACGGAACGGTGGTTTCCCCGGCGCTGGGTTCTCCTGGACCGGGTTTTTTTGGGTTGTTCTGGCGGTCGCTGATTCCTTCGCGCCGGCCCTGGTCGCTGCAGGTCTCTTTTCGTCGTTGGTCTTCGGTTTTTCCGCGCGGGTGCGTGCCAGCGCGGTCGATAGTTTTTTCCTGTTGTTTTCTCGCTGTTGTTCTTGTTCCTTGGGGGGCGTTGGTTGTGGCCGATTTCGTTGAGATGCCGTTGTTGCCGGAGTCGGATGGCTCCCATGGTGGGCGGTTCAGTTACGGGGTGGCAGGGTCGGTGCAGCGGGGTTTCGAGTCCGCGGCGTCACGGTTGGAGAACCAGTCCGGGACGCGGGCCTCGTATGTGTCCGCGGCCCGCGAGGATTTCAAGGGGCGTTTCTCGGAGATCTTCCAGGCCAATGCCGGCACCGCGGCCAGTGACGCGACAGCGCTGGCGCAGGCGCTGCGGACGGTGGCCGGCTATGTGGGGCAGATGATCGACGCCGCTCATGAGGAGGACGACCGGCGCCGGGCGAACAACGAGTGGGTGCGCGGGCACAATGACCGTAACGCGTTCGAGAAGGGCTGGGATTCGGTCTTCGGTGAGGGGGACCGGCCGAACATGGACCCGGGGAAGGCGCCGTCGTACGCACCTGCGTCGGCGTCCACGGGATCCCGCCAGACCCCGGGGCCCGGGGGCGGGTACGGGGGCGGGACGTCCTCCGCGCGACCGGAAAACCTGCGGGCCTTCGCCACCAACTCCCGCGGGTTGGATGAGGGGTTGGCGTCGGCGCCGGGCGCGTTGGCGGGCCAGCTGTCGTCCTTCGCGACGAGTTGCTCGTGGGGGTCCCTGGAGGCCTCGGGTGTGCTCAGTGCGTATCGGACTTTTCTGGCGGCGAATGAGCAGGACGCGGCGTGGGCGGTCACGATCGCCGAGGCGTTCGCCGCGGCTGGCGGCGAGGGCGCTGTTTCGACCGTGTCGGACGCGGGCCTGGGTGAGGCGCTGGCGGCGGCCGGGGTGAGCGCGTCCCGGTCGGCCCTGTCGATCGACCCGCCGACCGCCTATGGGGCGGTACCGACAACAGGGTACGCGAATGATCCGGTGAACACCGCGACCGGTAACTTCATCGAACCCGAAACGGATCTCGGCTTCGCGGGCCTGGCATCGAACCTGGTGTTGTCGCGGATGTACAACTCGCTGGGCTCGGGCCTGGAGAGGCCGGGGGCGTTCGGTCCGGGCTGGTCCTCGATCCTGGACCAGCAGGTGGTGGTCTCGGACGAGGGCGCCCGGTGGGTGCTGGCCGACGGCCGGGCCATGGACTTCCCGCGGGCCGGGGACGCTTGGGGCCGGGCCGTGGGGGAGAATTACTGGCTGGCCCGGGAACCCGCGACGACCGCGGACCTAATGGACCTGGATTCCCTACCTGCGGGTTCCTCTGAACTCCTGGTGGTCCGGAACAACCAGGGCGGCTGGTGGGCGTTCAGCGCCGCCGGGGTTTGGCTGGGCGCCGGGTCCGGCTCCGGCCGCACTGTGTTCGTCCACCGGGAAGCACCGGTCGACGACGCCATTACGGCGCCGTTGATCGGCCGGTTGTCGCATGGGCGGGGGCGGTTCCTGGAGATCGAGTACACGGACGGGCTCGTTGCCGTGGTGCGGTCCTCGGACGGTCGGCGGGTGGAGTACGGGTACGACGACGCGGGCCAGCTCGTCAGCGTCACGACGGAGACCGGGACGCGGTCGTATCGGTGGAACGAGGCGGGTCTGGTCGACGCGGTGGTCTCCGCCGCCGGGGTTTTGGAGGCGGAGAACACCTACGACGGGCTGGGCCGGGTGACCCTGCAGCTCACCCAGCACGGGCGCCGGGTCCGGTTCGCGTATCTGCCGGGCCGGGTGACGGTCGTTTCGGACGAGGACGGCACCCGCTCCAACTCCTGGGTCGCGGACGCGAAGGGCCGCCTCGTCGGTGTCCTGGACTCCGAGGACCGGCGCCAGTCGATGGCCTACGACGCGCATGGGAACCTGGTCTCCCTGGCCGAGCGCGACGGCGCGGTCACCGTCCACGCCTACGACGAGCGCGGGCGCAGGACCCGGACAGTGACCCCGGAGGGCGCGGACCTGACCTATGGGTGGGACGAGCACGACCGCCTGACCACCCTGGTCACCGCCACCGGTTCCGTGGTCACCTACGAGTACGCCGACGACATCACCCGGGATCCCTGCGTGGTGCACGACGCCCTGGGCGGGCGGACCGTGCTGGACTGGGAGGATGGACTCCTGGTGCGGGTGACGGACCCGGTCGAGGTATCGGTCGGGTTCGAGTACGACGGGTACGGGGACCTGGTCGCCACCCGCAGCGCGGTCGGAGATGTTGCCCGGATCGTCCGGGATGGGGCGGGCCGCCCGGTCCTGGCGATCAGTCCGTCGGGGGCGCAGACGCGGTTCGTCTACGACACGGCGGGTCTTTTGGTCCGCCGTCAGGACCCGGACGGGGCGGTGTGGGCGTTCGACCACGACGCCGCCGGCCGGATGACGGCGTCGATCGCCCCGGACGGGGGACGGACCGTGCTGGAGTACGGGCCGACGGGGGACCTGGTCCGCACCACCGATCCGCTCGGTCGGACCATCGAGCGGGTGGTGGACGAGCTCGGCAACGTGAGCACGGCGGTGCTGCCCGACGGCGCCCGGTGGGGTTTCTCCCATGACTCCCTGTCCCGGCTGGTCGGGATCACAGACCCGGCCGGGCACGACTGGGTGCGTGAGTACGACCGGGTGGGGGCGCTGACCGCGGTCGTGGATCCGACCGGGGTCCGCACCGATGCCACCACGGACCGAGCGGCGGGGACGGCGACGATGACGGACGCGTTCGCCACCGCAACTTACGCGTTCGACGCATACGGACGCCCCACGAAGGTGACGCGCGCGGACGGGGCGGCGGAGCTGATCACCTACGATCCGGCCGGGAACCCTGTGGAACTCCTCGACGGCGAGGGCGGACTGACCGTCCTGGGCAGGGATGTGGCGGGGAAGATCACCTCGATCACGTCCCCTGCGGGGGCGGTGACCCGGTACGAGTACGACGCGTGCGGGCGCCCCTGGCGAACCACCGACCCGCTTGGCGCGGTCACCGCGCTCGCTTACGACGCCGACCAGCGCGTCACGTCCAGGACCCTGCCTACCGGCGAGGTCGAGACCTTCACCTACGATGCATGTGGCAGGTTGGTCCTGCGCCGCACGCCCGGCCAGGGGACCGCCCGGTACGGGTACGACAAGTGCGGGCGGCTCACCTTTTCGCAGGACACCTGGTACGGGACCCGCCGGTTCACCTACAACACCGCCGGAGAACTCGTCGCCACCATCAACGGGGTGGGCGGGCGGACCCGGTTCGACTACGACGCCCGGGGACGCCTGACCCGGATCACCGACCCCCTCGGCGGGGTCACCACGCGCACCTACACGGCCACCGACCAGGTCCATTCGGTGACGGATCCGTTGGATCGGGTCACGACCGCGACCTATGACCCGGCGGGCCGGCAACTCTCCCAGACCGACCCGGACGGGCACACCACCACCTGGACCTACGACGACGCCGGCCAGGAAGCCACCACCAGCGTCGACGGACGCCTGGTGGCCGCCATCGACCGCGACCCCACGAACCGTCGGGTAATCATCGCCGATCACACCGGGAACACCGGGGCGGGCAGGGACGCCGACGGGCTGGTCGTCGAGCACGAACTCGCGTTCAACCGGCGCGGGCAGCTGACCTCTCGCACCCGGGGAGACCAGGGATTGTCGTGGGCGTATGACGCGGACGGGCACCGGACCGCGTTCACCGACGCCCAGGGCACGACCACGACCTACACCCGCGACCCGGCCGGACGGCTCACCACCGTCACCAACCCCCTGCTCGGGGAGGCGGTGTTCACCCATGATGCGTCAGGGCGGCTGACCGGCGTCACCGCCGGGGACCTCGCCCAGGCCTGGACCTACCGGGACGGGAACTTCGCCGAACACACCCGCACCAGTTCTTCCATCCGCGCCGGCGGCATTGGCGATTCAAACAGCACGGACGTGACGTTGATCGGTCGGGACGACGACGGCCGGATCACCGCCCTGACCCGCGCCGGAACCGTCACCCGCTATGGATACGACCGTGCCGGGCAGATGATCTCTGCCGTAGCGACCCCGATCACCACCGCAACTGGTGGCGCGGAAAGACCCACACCGCAGGCGGATTCGGCAATGGGTGCAGCGATCTCGGAGTGGGAGTTCGACGCCGGTGGGCGCCTGGTCCGCGAGGCCACCCCGGCCGGGTCGCGGATGTTCGACTACGACGCCGCAGGTCAACTCCTCGCCATTACCGGCCCGGAGGGGTCGAGGGTGGAGTTCGTCCACGACGGGCTGGGCAGGCGGACCCGTCTCATCGGCGTGGACGGGTCCTGGACCGAATACGCGTGGGGGCCGACCGGGCACCTCACGGGCACGTGTGACCGCGCCCCCGACGGGGAGGAGGTCTCACGGCACGAGTTGTGGGTCGACGCCCTCGGCGAGCTCGCCGGCATCGACGGCGCCCGGCTCTGGTGGGACACCGCCAGCGCCATCCCCACCCTCACCTGCGTCACCAGTGGCGCAGGTGGTGGGCAGATCCTGTACCTGCCAGGTGGCGTCACCGGCATCGGCGACGCCTGGACGGCGTCGGGATGGCGGGCAGCACGCCCCACTGATCAGGCGGACCCGTGGGCGGTCCTCGGGGCCCCCATCATCTCCGACCCCGCATCCGGAGGGAACCCCGGTGTAATGACTGGCGCAATCGCCGGTGCCGGACTGGTCGGAGGATTCCCGGCGGGTGTCGGCCTGACCGGTCACGGCGGTGTGGGCATCGCCGGCCTGGAATGGCTGGGCGCCCGCGCCTACGACCCCCAGACACGGGGCTTCCTCTCCACGGACCCGCTGGCCCCGGTCATGGGCGCGGGCTGGGACGGCAACCCCTACGCCTACGCGGGCAATAACCCGCTCAACACCACCGACCCCACGGGACTCCGACCCCTCACCGACGAAGACCTCAAGGCCTACGACGGCTCTGCCGGTGGGGCCATGGCTGCCGCCGGGGACTGGCTCGGCAACAACTGGGAGTACCTGGCCGGAGGCGCCATGGTCATCGCCGGCGGAGTCATGATCGCCACCGGCGTCGGAGGACCAGTAGGAATGATGCTCGTCGGTGCCGGTGCCGACATGATTATCCAGAAGGCCACAACCGGCGAGGTGGACCCGTTGCAGGTCGGGTTCAGCGCTGTCCTCGGGGGGTTTGGCGGATTCGGCACTGCAGCATTGGCATCTCGCGCCGGCCTTACAGGGATGAAGAGCGTTGTCGCAACCGGGGCAGGTTCCGGGGGCATCAGCGGCGGTGTTGAAGGTACCTACGGCTACTACACGAGCCCGGGCCCCCACACCGCATCCGGTGCTCTCGCGGCGACCGCGCAGGGAACGGTGTTCGGAGCGGCCACCGGCGGTATCGGTGGCGCCGCCGGTCATAAGATTGGGCAGAAGGTGATGGGGGCAGTCACCGCCCGTCCCGACGCTGGAACGATGGCCATGGGCAGAGTCATGAAATACCGTGTGACGCCTTACGCTGATGCGCATGGAATGGGATATTATAAAGGTGCACCAGGCTACGACTTTACGGATGCGCACTTTTCCCCCGAAGTGCGAGACGGTATACATATTTGGGCGAATAAAAAGTGGATCGATTATCAAATGATGCAGGGCAAAAATTTGGTAGACATCGGAGCCCCGGTCGAAAGTCGTCGGCCCGACTTTCTCGACCCCCTAGATTCTAGTGCGTATTACAACATGGAATTACGTCGCGTTTCAGGATATCAGCTATACACAAGAGACCACCAGCCCGCCTGGGACTTAAAGGAACAAAATGTCTTATCCTAAGATCTTTTTAAGGGCTGTCGAGTATGAAAAAGTTGGCATTTTCGGACTGACGAACCGGTGGACATACGAATTTATAAAACCCGGGATGCAGGAAAAAAGACTGGGTACGAAGGAATTACTCAGGGAACTTGTTCCTGGGAAGGACGACGCACGTCAAGATGCCTACGATTGCATCAGCCGCGCCCAGAAGCTCTTCAATAATAGCCAGTCGGGGTGGGTTTGGTACCCGTGGGGGACGGTCGTTTCCGATTTGAATAGCGTATAAAAGCCGCGACAGAAGAACGTCGAACAGTTACTTTGCTCGCGAGCCCCCGAATCCTGTTGGTGCGAGACTCCCAAGCCCCACAGCTTGGTGTGGCTAGACCGCGTGGTGGCAAGGCGTACTAGTTGGCTTCGTCGTCGCCGAACCCAGCGTTTGAAGCGGGTCGCTCTACTCGGGTGTGGGAGGTGACTGTCCTGGAACCTGATCTCCCTCCAAGCTACGCAGAGACGTTGACTGAACTGGCCAACGCCGTTGGAAAAGAACAGGGGTGGTTGCCGCATTGAGCGAAGATAAGAGTTCCCGAGAAGTGGCGAACAAATCTAGTGGTTCACTTACTGAGAATGATCTCGAGCACGGAAATAAGGCCAGACTGTATTTGGGCATCATTTGCCTAATGACGGGTGGAGTTCGTCCGTGACGGGTTGACACCGCCCGGCTCGTCACGGCGGACGGGTTCTGGACCGAGTACGCGTGGGGACTCACCGGCCACCTGACGGGTACGTGTGAGCGGACTCCCGACGGGGAGGTCATGTCCCGGCACGCGGTATGGGTCGATGCCCTCGGCGAACTCGCCGGCACCGACGGCGCCCTCCTGTGGTGGGACACCGCGAACCCCGTCCCCACCCTCATCGGCATCACCCCATCCAGTGACAGCACCGCGGATGCGGGGACCACGGTCATCGCTGGTCGGCAGGTGCTGTCCCTGCCCGGTGGTGTGACCGGGATCGGGGACGCCTGGATGGCGTCGGGGTGGCGGGCCGCCCGCCCCACCGATCAGAGCGACCCATGGGCTGTCCTCGGTGCCGCGACGATCTCCGATCCCGCACCCGGCGGAAGCACCGGTGGGATGACTGGCGCTGGGCCCGCCGGACTCGTTGTCGGCGCCGAGCCGGAGCTTCGGCGCCGATGTCGTCATCCAGAAAGCAACGACCGGTGAAGTCAACTGGGGCCAAGCTGCGGTCTCCGGCGGTCTGGGCATGGTCGGCGGCGGTGTGGGAATGGCAGCGGGCAAGCTCGTCAGCAACCCTGTGGTCCGCATGGCCGTGGAGAACGGGGTTGAAGGTGCCATCAGCGGAGCCGGCGGGTACCTCACCGGGCCGGGTCCCCACACTCCGACGGGGTTCTTCCGGGCCACCGCCCTCGGTGGCGGGACAGGGGCCATGCCCATCGGAGGTCCCGCCAGTCAGGTAGATCTCCCGCCCTCGGCAACCGCGAAGCTCGGAGACCTGCCCCCGACGCTGGAAGGAATGCGTGGTAATCCGGCGGCAAACTTTACAGACGGTGCTTACACTTCTAGATGCCTGCGCGAGGAGACAATTCTGTACCGGGGGGAGAAGCTGGAACACCGTGGGGTCGCTGGTGGTCCGAGGACGCGCCGACAGGTGTCGATCAAGTGAGAAACGACAAGGCTGTTTTGCCTGAGTGGCCTGGGGGCTTTAAGAGTCCGATCGATAGCGCCTACGCGGCGAGGTTCCCACCTGGAACTGCTGTGTACGAAGGGATGACCGCACCGCAGACTGAGGTGGACGGCAGAATTTACCCAGGCGGAACGCACCAACTCTATATTCCAGATGCTAAGAATTCCGGAGAGATTATGTATGAATGGAGATTGAATTGGACGTGGCTACCGACATAGATGCTCTGATGCTCGATATGCGCAGGTTTGCGGGTCTTTTGAGGCTTATAAAGCAAGCCAAAATTGCCCAGAATTATGAAGATCTCGCGTTGCAACTTCAATCTGATTCGTCTGCCCGGACGGTGGACAATGCCCGGAAGTGCTTTTCTATGACTTTCATGGGAACCAGCGGCGGCCTCACTGACCAATATGTCTATGCTGAGGACGGATCAGTCGACGACGCCCTCAGCGGTGAATACGAAGAACTTCTTAAAAAACTCACTGATTTTGCGAATGGCACCGCATAGCAGGACAGCCCCTACGTGGTCGCCTCCCACGCCTGACGCGGCGCGGCAAACGTAGGCGGGCGCGGTAACGCATCCCTTCCGCAGCGTGGACATCGACGGGGAAGGGATCCCGGATGAGCCGACGGCGCTGACCAAGTCCAGGGCGTCGGAGGCGCACTTGCCGGTACGGCGGGCTCGGTCGGAGGGAGCGTCGCAGGGCTGTTCAAACGGAAGAAGCGTGACGAGCAGACGGCCGGTCGGCTAAAGGTCGAAAGCGAAGAAGCGGTCGAAAATTACCCGGCGCAGCAGAGGTTACTCAGCGACGGAACGTGGTGGAGTTCCGCTCTAACGTGTAGGTCAGATCCGGTACCTCCCGGGAAGCCTCGGCCAGAGTGTTGGGGAACGTAGCGTTCTTCCGAGATGGAGATCGCTCCCGAGGAGGGGTTGCTCGGAGTGCGCTAGCCTAAACGGCATGAACCGCATGGAAATGTCTGACGCTGCGACGCTCATGACCTTGCTACGTGATGCGAAGCGCTCCTCGACGCTCAGTACGCTGCTGCCGGGGTGGGACATGCTGCAGGCCGACGTCCCTTCAAGGGAACGGGTAGAGACGGCAATAGCAATCCTGGTCGGTTCCGGCCTTGCTGAGGTCGACTCATCCTGGGGGATGCGGCTCACGGAGCAGGGCGGACGGCTCAGGCGGTCCGTGAAAGGTACTCAGGGGATGCGGATGATCCCGGGGGCGATCAGCGATCTGCTGGCAGGATGCCAGTTGAGCCGTGCGACGCTGAATCTGCCTCAGTCGGTCTTTAATCCGGCGCTCAAGGACTATCTCGACGCGGCCCGCCGCAGGGCTGAGCGCCGGTCGCGGCATCGTTGGTGGTGGCCCGACCCATTTAGGCGCCCCGTCCAGTGAAGCCGTCATCCTCGACATCCCGTTCTGAGACGCACGAAAGGCGCCCGTGACGTTGTTCGACTGCTGAATGCGGTGGAATTTAGGTTCAATGTTTAGCGTTTTTAATATTTCAGTGCAGTGCAACAACCATATGGAATGAGCTAATGGGCGACGAGGGGCCTGACCGCTGACACCGCGCTTCGCCTCGGGCGATGCTAAGGGATTCACTGCCAGGTTTGGCTGAACCTGCAGAAGAGTTTCTCCAGGCCAGGGAGTTACCCTTCCGGAACCGTGCCCACCTGCTTCGCCGGCACACCTACGACCACTGCCCCCGCCGGCACGTCTTTGGTGACGACTGCACCTGCGCCGACTATTGCCCCATCTCCAATCGTCACGCCGGGCAACACCGTCACGTTGGCCCCGAACCACACGCCCAAGCCGATCACTACGCGAGCCGGGTGCATGTCGGCTCGTCGGCTCGGCAGCATGTCGTGGTTCAATGTCGTGATCACGGCATTGTGACCGATGAGGGACCCATCGCCGATTTCGATACCGCCCTGGTCCTGAAACCGGCAGCCGCTGTTCACGAATACATCCGAGCCGAAATGGATGTTCTTGCCGAAGTCAGCGCTAAACGGCGGGAAGAGCTGGAAGGACTCGGGGACCTCGCGCCCGGTCAACTCACTTATCAGCGCCCGCACCTCGCCGGGGGAGTGGTAGCGCCCGTTGAGCTCGGCGGTGATGCGCAACGACTGTTGGCTCACCGCGTGCATAGCTTCATGGTGCGGCGATCTTCCAGGAATTGTCTCACCGGCGTTTAGTGCAGTCAGAAGGGCGTCGAGTCCCCGAATGTCGGCCATATGCACACGATATCAGCCGCCCCTGATGCGCCTTACGCTGATCTTGCCTCGGTCGCCGTCAGGAGGATCATGGACGTACTTGATCCTCGGACCCGGGTAAAGGTCGATGAACTAGCACGCCGCATCTGGGTCAGCACGGATCAGCGTGGAACACGGGCCGTCAGATCGGCCCTTGAGGAAGCGATATCTGAGCAACAAGGGGTTCGCATCCGCTACACCGCAGAGGATGGCAATAAGACCACCAGGGCCGTCGAACCAGTAATCTTCGCCTCAACGAACGGCCACTGGTATCTGATTGGTTGGTGCCAACTCCGCAACGAAATGCGCTGGTTACGCGTGAGCCGCATCGAGCACACCACCGCTACAAAGACGCGCTGCGGCACCCATGGCGTTGAGGAGAGCGGTATCCCACCAGCCACCTCTAGCCTCGATTTTTCATGATGGTCGCGGCGCATTACCGACGAGCATCGCCTGGTCTACCTCGTCGAAGGTGACGACCTCGTGATCCTCCAGACGCGCTATCACTACTGAGCGCCTCGTCCTATTTATTTTGGGGTGCGCTCCCATCTTCATGCCGGCAACGTCGAGCGACAGTTCAGTCATTCTCCGGCACCCCGGTAACGCTGAACAGCGCTACCTTGACTCACACCTCTCGTATCAGCGGGCATGCCTCCAAGCCATCGACTACTTGACGAAGTTTGGCTACAGCCCGGGGCAGGCCCACGTTCGATGTTCGACCGTCCGCTGCCGGCCCCCACCGGATGGATCCAGGGATGGCAGTGCCAGAAGCCAGTAACCGATAGCCACTGAAGCCTGCCTCGTTGTATGGGGAATACCGCAGACGTCCAACCCCCAGCAAACCGATTCGCGCTGGGCTACCTGCCGCACGTGATTTAGGATCTACCCATGACGACTCTTCAAGGTGCGGTTGTTCTGGTGGTCGGCGCCACCGGCGGGCTCGGCTCGCGGATCGCCGCTCAGCTGGAGAGTAAGGGCGCCATCGTTGTCCGGTCGTCAAAGTCTGCTGGGCACGATCTGTGCGCACCCTCTGTGATCCGGGAGGTGCTGGATGCCACGAATGTGCAACACGGACGTCTCGACGGGCTAGTGGTTGCGTCCGGGGTCGTCGCCTTCGGCGCCGCATCAGACCTTGAACCTGCCACGGTGGACGAACTGTTCGCTGTAAACACGACCAGTGCGATCCATCTCATTACCCAGAGCCAGCCCTACCTCGCGGCCTCGGCACAGGACGGACGGGAGCCCTTCGTGGTAACTCTGAGCGGCGTTGTCGCTGAGACACCCGTCGCCGGTCTGGCAGCATACTCGGCGTCGAAAGCTGGGCTCGCGGCCTTCGTTGTCGCAGCGGCGCGCGAGTATCGTCGCGCGGGCATCCGACTCGTGGACGCCCGCCCGGGCCACACTGGCACCGCGCTGTCCGAGCATCCGATCGCCGGGTCAGCGCCGCGATTCGGAGCGGCGCTGGATCCAGATTTGGTTGCAGCGCGGATCATCACCGCGATCGTCGATGGCGAGAAGGATCTGCCCAGCACCGCCTTCTAAGCTCGGCCGAGATGATGCAACTGAGCGCTAAGGAGTCAAATGGATTCCGAAGTGGGTTCATTTCTGACGGCCTGGGCCTCGAAGCCACCATGCTCGAGCTCGGAACCGACCTGAAGCGTCAGACGTTCGTTGCATGCCGCGTGGGCATCAGCCACAGTGCTTGAGTAGATCGTGTTGTCAGCAGAGTTCAGGTCGATTGTGGACATCGCCGCGCAACGCTGTTGCACCGTCCCCGATTTCGTCCAGAACACCAGATGCTCACCCATGGTCGAAACAACGAAGCTAAGTGGCGCCCGCGGACGGCGCGCTTATTCGCCTACGGACCGTGGTGGAGTTCCGCTCCAACGTGTGACGGCGTGGTGCCCAGGGCGTCCCCTCTATCGTTAGGGTATGAGTTCCGGCCCGCGTGTGCGCCTCGTCCTGCCGCATCAGCTCTTCGATCAGCATCTCGAAGCGGCCGGCGACACCGTGTTCGTGCTCATCGAACATGATCTGCTCTTTCGCCAGTACGCGTTCCATTCCCACAAGCTGGTCCTGCACCGCGCCTCGATGGCCCGCTTCGCCCGACGCCTCGGCGAGCACGGGTACGAGGTAGAAGTCCTCAGAAGCGCTGCCGGCAATAGCTCCCACGACCAGCTCGCGGAGTTCGTCCGCAAGCGCGGCCCTGCGCAGGTGACCTGGTATGACGTGGTGGATGACTGGCTCGAACGGGATCTATTCGCGGCGCTCGCCGGCGGCGGCTATCAGATGCGCCGGGAAGATGTGCTGGAGACACCGAACTTCCTCACAGACCGTGAGCAGATCGACAACTGGTTTTCGCACAATGACTCCCGCATGCAGGATTTCTACGTGTGGCAACGCCGCCGGCTGAATATCCTTATCGACGACGGGGAACCCCTGGGCGGCAAGTGGTCCTTCGATACCGAAAACCGCAAGAAGCTTCCTCGTGGGCACACTCCCCGCGTGGTCGGCCGGTTCGCACGCCATCCCGTCCTCCAGCGTGAGGGGACCTTCGATATCGAGGCGCTGATGGGGGACGCAGACGGGGAACGGCATGAGGTGCCGGACGAGGTCGACCTCGCCATCGCATGGGTCAGTGCAGAGTTCCCGGACGCACCGGGTGACCCCCACCTCTTCGCCTGGCCGACGAGCGGCGACGAAGCCCGTCAGCATTTGCAGGAGTTCGTCCGCGAACGCCTGCACGAGTTTGGGCCCTACGAGGACGCGATCTCCACTGCGCATCCCTTCATCGCCCACAGCCTGCTGACCGCCTCGCTGAATATCGGGCTCCTTGACCCGCGGGAGGTTTTGCGGACGGTACTCAATGGTGCAGATCACAACACCCCGCTCGCTTCCGTCGAGGGGTTTGTCCGGCAGGTGATCGGCTGGCGGGAATACATGCGAGCCACCTACCGAACAGAGGGCCGCCACATGCGTACCTCCAACCGGCTCGACCACCAGAACGCCCTGGGGGACGGCTGGTGGGACGCCACCACCGGTTTAGCGCCCGTGGACATGGTCATCTCGCGTGTGCTCGCCACCGGGTATGCTCACCACATCGAGCGGCTGATGGTGCTCGGCAACGCTATGTCCTTGCTGCGGATCCACCCCGACCGGGTATACGAATGGTTCATGGAGCTGTTCATCGACGCGTACGACTGGGTGATGGTCCCCAACGTCTACGCGATGAGCCAGTTCGCTGCGGGGGAGGAGATCACCACCAAACCCTACGTGTCGGGCAGCAATTACCTGCGGAAGATGTCCGACCTTCCAACGGGTGAGTGGATGCCGTCGTGGGATGGCTTGTACTGGACGTTCATCGAGGATCACCGCGCGGTCCTGGGAGCAAACCCCCGCATGCGAATGGTCATCTCCCAGCTTGAAAACATGGCCCCGGCCACGCGGGACGAACACCGACGCCACGCTGAGGCGCTTCTCGACGGCGGTTTCGAAACGTCGCTGCTCGGAACGCCGCCGAAACGCGGAGGGACCCGTAGCGCGTGAATGTTCCGGGATGGTGACGTGGGGAGTCCCGCTTCACCATGTGGCAGGTAGGTGAATTCATCAAGTAATGCAGGATTAACTCGAGAAGCTCCGGTTTGAACGACGGGGCTTTTCTCGTGCCAGGGTTAGCGGTGCAGAGCAGCTGAATCCTCAGTCCCCGCCGCGGAATTCAGGCGGTGGTCCGCTGTCGAATGTTGCAGCTCGGTAACGAACATAACGGCCGGTCAACTTTTCTTATGTACTCCTGATCTTCGGGTTTACGCTCATCCCATGTGAGACAGCCCACACTGCCGCCGGGGGAGTGTGTACGTCTGCCGGCGCCTACGGTCCCGGTCCAAATCACACCAAAGAAAACTAGGAGGCGGAATGCGATTCGGTCGTATTTCCAAAGCAGTGGGCGTGGCAGCAGCAGCTGCCCTGGCCCTCAGCGCCTGTGCGGGCACCAGCGGCGGGTCAACCACCACCACTGCAGCTGCCGGCGGCCAGGAGGGCGGCTCCGTCGCCGTCGCTGAAACGAACGGTTTCAGCAGCTTCAATCCCGGGACGGCAGATGGCAACTCGGACGTAAACGGGCACGTCGGTTACGCCACCCACTCAAGCTTCATCTACATCGACGACAAACTAAACATCGTCAGGAACGAAAAGTTCGGCAAGTATGAGAAACTCTCCGACGATCCGCTGACGGTCAAGTACACAGTCAACGAAGGCGTCAAATGGTCGGACGGGACGCAGGTAAGCGCTGCTGACCTGCTGCTTTCCTGGGCGTCAGGCTCCGGATATTACGATGACGCCGACGCGGAGGCCAAGACCGGCACCACCTACTTCAAGACCGCCGCAGACACCTCGGGCCTGAATCTGACCGACTTCCCCGAGCTGGGTGCCGATGGCCGGAGCCTGACGCTGAAGTATTCCAAGCCGTTCGCTGATTGGGAACTGGCCTACAGCTTCCCCGGAAACGGTGGCGTTGACATCCCCGCCCACGTGGTGGCGAAGCAGGCCGGCCTGAACGACGCACAGGCGCTGGTGGATCTGCTCAAGGGAATCAAGCGCGGCGACAGCACCTCACCGGCGCCCGTCAACGAGGGCCTGAAGGCCGTCGCTGATTTCTGGAGCACCGGGTTTGAGTCGAAGACACTGCCCAGCGATCCGAGCATGTACCTCTCCAACGGTCCGTACATCATCAAGTCCGTGGTGCCGGAGCAGTCCGTCACTCTGGTGCGCAACAAGGACTACAACTGGGGCCCGGCCCCAAAGCTGGACGAGATCGTGGTCCGGACCATCGGTGCGGCCCCCGCGCAGGTCCAGGCCCTCAAGAACGGCGAAGTGGACATCATCAACCCGCAGGCGTCGGCGGATACCGTGGAACAGCTTAAGGCGCTCAGCGGCGTCAACCTGCTCCTGGGCAACCAGCTCTCCTACGATCACCTGGACTTGAACTTCTCCGGTCCGCTGGCCGAGAAGAACGTCCGGGAGGCTTTCCTGAAGACGGTTCCGCGCAAGGACATCGTGGACAAGATCATTAAGAAGATCGATCCCGAGGCGAAGCCCCTCGATTCCCAGATCTTCGTACCGGCCCAGGCTGCGTACGCTGACTCTGCGGCGAAGAACGGATCCTCGCTGTACCAGGAAGTTGACATCGACGGGGCAAAGAAGCTCCTCAACGGTGCCACCCCGGAGATCCGCATCATGTACAACAAGGACAATCCCAACCGGGTCGATGCGTACTCGCTGATCCGTGAGTCCGCCACCAAGGCCGGCTTCAAGATCGTCGACGGCGGACTGGGCAAAGCGGACTGGAGTTCAAGCCTCGGCGACGGATCCTATGATGCGACCATTTTCGGCTGGATCAACTCCGGTGTCGGGGTCTCGGGTACTCCCCAGATCTTCAAGACCGGCGGTGGATCGAACTACAACGGCTTCTCCGATGCGGAGGCAGACAAGGCAATGGATGAGCTGATCGTCACTACCGACAAGGCCAAGCAGGATGAGCTCCAGACCAAGATCGACGCCGACATCTGGGGTTCCGCCTACGGCGTCCCGCTGTTCCAGTCACCGGATGTCAAGGCATCCTCTGACCAGATCACCGGAGTGACGTCAATGCCGAACCAGACCGGCGTCTGGTGGAATGTCTGGGACTGGTCCCGGAAGTAATCCGACGTTGAGCGAGCGCATCGCCTAGCGGGGCGCCGGGGCCGAGTTTCACGGCCCCGGCGCCCTCTGACTACCCGCCGGTACCCAGCCGGCTCCACCGCTATCTGCACGACGGCGGAGCGGCGCGATTCTGCGATTGGCCCGGACCGACCCGGACCTGGATCCTGAGGCTTATACAAAATGGTGACCTACATTGTCAGGCGGCTCGTCACGGCCGCCCTGATTCTTCTGGGAGCGTCCTTTCTCGTCTATCTGTTGACAGCGTCCTCGGGTGACCCGCTGGCCGATCTGCGGGCCAGCAACGCCCCCAACAAACAGCAGCTGATGAACGCCCGCACGGAGCTGCTGGACCTCGACACTCCCGCCCCCGCACGATACTTCAAATGGCTTGCCGGCGCCGCCCAGTGCCTCGTTCCCTTCGCCGGGACCTGCGACCTTGGCAAGAGCGTCTCAGGGCAACCCATCACCGAGGCGCTGGGAATAGCCCTCGTCCAGACACTGACCCTCGTTACCGGAGCGACGATCCTGGCCATCCTCATCGGCATCACGCTGGGCATCATCACAGCCCTCCGGCAGTACAGCGCACTCGACTACGGCGTTACCTTCATGGCCTTCTTGTTCTTCTCCCTGCCGATCTTCTGGGTCGCGGTGCTCCTGAAGGAATACGGTGCCATCGGCTTCAACGACTTCTTGCGGAACCCCGAAATACCCCTTCCCACAGCCCTGGGTGTCGGCGCTGCCGCCGGGCTGCTCGTCGGCGTCGCCGTGGGAGGGGACCTGCGGCGGCGGCTCCTCACGGGCGGCACTGTGTTCGCCGCCGTGACGCTCATCCTGATCTACTTTTCCGCCACCGCGTGGTTCAAGACACCAGGCCTGGGGCCTGTCGTGATTGCGATCGCCGGTGCCGGAATCGCCGTCGCCGTTACGGTGCTGGTCGCCGGCCTGCGGAACCGCAGGGCCCTGCGGGCAGCACTGCTCGTGGTGGGCCTGGGCGTCATCTCCTACTTCGCTGTGCAACCGCTGCTCGACCAGGCAACAGCGCTGATGATCGCCCTTCTGGCTCTCGCCACCGTCCTGGTCGGCACCGCCGTCGGATACTTCATGGGCGGATACGACCGCGGACAGTCGATGCGGGCGGCGGGCATCACAGCGTTCCTCGTGGGCGGCCTGGTGGTGATGGACCGCTTTATGCAAGCCTGGCCCTCCTACTTCAGCAACAGCCGCGTCCGGGGGCGTCCGATTGCTACCATCGGCGCCGGAACGCCGAATATTGAGGGTGACTTCTGGATACTCAGCATTGACACCTTCACCCACCTGATTCTGCCGACGGTGGCGCTGATCCTCGTCTCGCTGGCCAGCTACACGCGGTTCACCCGGTCGTCGATGCTCGAAATCATGAATATGGATTACATCCGCACGGCCCGGGCCAAGGGTCTGTCTGAACGCTCGGTCATCATGGGCCATGCCTTCCGCAACGCGCTGATACCGATCGCCACCATTGTGGCCTTCGACATCGGCGCCCTGATCGGCGGCGCCGTCATTACCGAGAGTGTGTTCTCCGTCCGGGGAATGGGCTTCCTGTTTCTGGACGGCATCACCCACATCGACCCGAACCCGGTCATGGGCGTCTTCCTCTGCGTCGCCGTCACCGCCATGGTCTTCAACTTGATAGCGGACCTGGCGTACTCCGCCCTCGATCCGCGCGTAAGGATAAAAGCATGAGCCAGCCAACCCAAGAGGAGGAAATCCTGGCGCAACAGGCCCTGCACGGCCGGGGAGAGACGCCGTCGGAGCCCGGGGCATCAGGGCTCAGCCAGGGGCAGATTGTCCGGAAACGCTTCTTCGGCCACACCGGCGCGCTGGTGGGCCTGGCCGTGTTCGCGCTGATCTTCATCCTGGCGTTCACTTCCGTCGGTGTGGCAGGTGTCCCCGGCTGGTGGAAGTACAACCACCTGGACGTGTCCCCGCTGGTGGGCGACGGGGCGCCGACCGCGGGTCTGGTGCCTCCCGCCTGGGGGGAGCATCCCTTCGGCCAGGACCGGATCGGCCGCGACCTGTTTGCGATGACCATGCGCGGGGCGCAGCAGTCCATCGTCATCATGATCCTGATCGGTTCCATCGCAGGGATCCTGGGCGCTGTCATCGGCGGGTTGTCCGGCTACTTTCGCGGATGGGTGGAAGCGGTGCTGATGCGGATCACCGATGTCATCATCATCATCCCCGTCCTGCTGCTGGCCGCCGTGGTTGCCCAGATCGCCGGACGCCGGGACGAAGGCAGCATGTTTGCGTCCTTCGCGAACTCCAACGGGATCCTGGTGCTCGGAGTCTTCCTGGGGCTGGTGAGTTGGGTCGGCTTGGCCCGGCTGGTCCGCGGTGAGTTCCTGACCTTGCGCGAGCGGGAGTTCGTCGACGCGGCGCGGATTTCAGGTGCCAGCAACGCGCGGATCATCTTCAAGCACATTCTGCCGAACGCCGTCGGCGTCCTGATCGTCAACGTCACGTTGACGATGTCGGCGGCCATCCTGCTGGAAACCGCCCTGAGCTACCTCGGCGTCGGCGTCAAATCGCCGGACACCTCCCTTGGGCTGCTCATCTCGCAAAACCAGGAAGCTTTTGCCACCAGGCCGTGGCTGTTCTGGTTCCCCGGCCTGTTCATCGTCCTGATCTGCCTGAGCATCAACTTCATCGGCGACGGCCTGCGCGATGCCTTTGACCCGCGGCAGAAAAAGTTCAACGCCAAGAAGGCCGCGGACCCGGGGACGCCACCCGCGGAAAGTCCCGCCGGGTCGGCCCCCCGCGCAACGACGGAGCACTGAATGCCGGCCCCCTGTTCCGCTCAGGTCCCCACTGCCGCAGCGCCGGCGCTACCCGGCCGTGACGGTCCAGCAGCTGGCGGCCAGAAGCAGCACGACGGCGCCGGCCGCCACCCAGCGGTAGGTTACCTGCACGGCTGTGGTGGCGGCGTCGCCAACGGCAAGTTGGCCACTTTCCGCCAGATCCTCCCAGCGGGCGCGGACCAACAGGGCAGCCTGCCCCGAATCGGTGGACTTCAAATCGCCCGGGCGGACAGATTTTCCGGGGCCGTAACTGGTGGCCGGAAGGCCGCGCAGGTCTCCCGGGCGGGCATTGCGGCCGCCCCAGATTCCCGGCGCCGGCGCGGCCCACGAGGTGTAGCTCTTCCCGGCCGTGACCAGGGTGAGGGCAAACCGGGTATCGACCTGGACCAATGCCGCCCACGGAACCAGCACCGACCGGAACGGGTTCTCCAGCGTGACCCCTCCGTCGTGGACCACGACGGAGGGCATCCAGAACAGCTGCCAGCCGAGGAACGCGATCAGCAGCAGCGGGGCAGCGCCGGCGAGTGCGGCGGGACCGGCCGTCACGGCCGTGGCAACGACGCCGAGGCAGGCCACAGCCCAGGACAGTGCTGCGATCCATTTATTCGTTCCGGCCTTGAAGACTTCGACGTGACCGGTGTGCGGCGCAGAACCCATGCCCCCCATATTTCAGTATTCCGAGCCGCAGCACTAATTTCCGGAGCACCGGCGGCCCGGGTGGAAGGAAAGCCCCATCATGACTGACTTCATTGCCCTCGACCCGGTTGTTCCGCCCCCGGCCGGCAAGGGGGAGCCTGTCCTTGAGGTCCGCAATCTCAGCGTCGACTTTGGCGTGGACCGGAAGTGGGTTCCCGCCGCGATCGGCTTGAACTATGAGGTGCACGCCGGCGAGGTGCTCGCCATCGTGGGCGAGTCGGGCTCAGGCAAGAGCGCCAGCTCCATGGCTTTGCTGGGCCTGTTGCCCAGTAACAGCCGCGTGAGCGGAAGCGTGAGACTCGGCGGCAAGGAATTGCTCGGCGTCAACGAGGCCAACATCCGGGCCGTCCGCGGCAAGGACGTCGCGGTGATATTTCAGGAGCCGATGACGGCCCTGAACCCCGTGTATACGGTCGGCGCCCAGATCGTGGAGACCGTCCGCCTCCACAGTGAAGTCTCGCCCGCGGAAGCGAAGCTGCGTGCCCTGCGCATGCTCGAACTGGTGGAACTGCCGGACCCGGAAAAAGCGTTCAGGTCCTACCCGCACCAGCTCTCCGGCGGCCAGCGGCAGCGCGCCATGATCGCGCAGTCGCTTTCGTGCGACCCGAAGTTGCTCATCGCCGACGAGCCCACCACGGCTCTCGATGTCACCGTCCAGGCCGAAATCCTGGATCTCATGCGGAACCTGCGGAACAAGCTGGACAGCGCCATCGTGTTGATCACCCACGACATGGGTGTTGTGGCGGACCTCGCAGACCGGATCGCCGTCATGCGCCGCGGTGTGATCGTCGAAAGCGGCACTGCCGCGGAGATCTTCCACAACCCGCAGCACGAATACACCCGGGCCCTGCTCGCGGCCGTCCCCCATCTGGGCCAGGGCGGTACGGATTCCGTAGCGGACGTCGACGTCACAGCTGCCCTTGCCGCTGCCACGCACGCTGAAATCGTTTCCATTCCGGAAGAGGAATTGCTCCGCCGCGAGCAGGACAACGCTCGAGCGCTTGCGGCTGCCGGGGCTGCGACGCCGGAGGGCGTTCCCGTCCTGGAGCTGACGGGGGTGGCCATCGAATACCCCAAGCAGGGCCGGGTGCCTGCCTTCCGCGCCGTGGAAGACGCCAACCTCGTGATTTATCCGGGCCAGGTTGTCGGGCTGGTGGGGGAGTCCGGTTCGGGCAAGACGACGATCGGCCGTGCCGCCGTCGGCCTTCTGCCGGTGGCGGCCGGCACCATGAAGGTGGTGGGGCAGGACATCTCCGCCGCCAAGAGCAACGGCCGGCAGTTGCATGAGATGCGCCGCCATGTAGGCATGGTGTTCCAGGACCCCTCGTCCTCGCTGAACCCCCGGCTGCCCATCGGTGAAAGCATCGGCGAGCCGATGTTCCTGGCGAAGGTGGCGAAGGGGGCGGATCTGCAGAAGCGGATCGAGGCACTGCTGGATCAGGTGGAGCTCCCGCGGGAGTACCGCAACCGCTACCCGCACGAACTTTCCGGCGGCCAGAAGCAGCGTGTGGGCATCGCCCGGGCCCTGGCCCTGAAGCCCAAGCTCATGGTCGCCGATGAACCAACCTCCGCCCTGGACGTGTCAGTTCAGGCCAAGGTGCTCGACCTGTTCCAGAACCTGCAAAGGGAGCTCGGCTTCGCCTGCCTCTTTGTCACCCATGATCTTGCCGTGGTGGACGTGCTGGCGGACCGGATCTGCGTGATGCAGCGCGGACGCATCGTGGAACAGGGCACCCGGGACCAGATTCTGCGCAATCCGCAGGAGCCGTACACCCAGCGGCTGCTGGCTGCGGTGCCGCTTCCGGATCCGGAAAAACAGCGGGAACGCCGCGAATTGCGGGCGCAATTGCTGGCGGCCGGGGAGAGTTAACCGCGGCTAACGCAGCCGGCCCGCCGGCAAATAATACCAGCCAGTACGGTGTGACTTGAAATACATTGCACGTGACGGTAGGGGTCACGCTTTTGTCGGGTCACGGTTTGGCAACAGAGTTCCAGCATTTGGACTTCAACGGGTTAGGCTACTTCTATATGTAGGCCACGTCACAGGGGATACCCCTGTGCCTGCCTGCGGGAAGGCATAAGTCTTCCCTCTCGAACTCCCACAACTCATAGGAGGCGGAATGCGTTTTTCGCGCACTTCCAAAGCACTGGGCATGGTGGCCATCGCCGCTCTCGCCCTGACCGGATGCGGCGCCGGTGGCGGCACCACGTCCGGTAGCGGCAGCACCGGCGGCGACACCAGCAAGGTGATCCTCGCCGACGGTTCCGAGCCCCAGCGTCCGCTGATGCCGGCTGACACGAACGAGGTCGGTGGCGGCAAGGTCATCGACATGATCTTCGCGGGCCTGGTCAGCTATGACCCCAGCGGCAAGCCCGTTAACGAACTCGCCGAGTCCATTGAGGGCAAGGACGGCCAGAACTTTACGATCAAGATCAAGAAGGACCAAAAGTTTACGAATGGCGAGGCCATCACGGCGAAATCGTTCGTTGATTCCTGGAACTTCGGCGCTGCTGCAAAGAACGCCCAGCTCAGCGGCGCGTTCTTTGAAAGCATCAAGGGTTACGACGAAGCGAGCGCGGAAGGCTCGACCGTTGAAACCATGTCCGGCCTGAAGGTCGTCGACGATCAGACCTTCACTGTCGAACTGAAGCAGCCCGAATCCGACTGGCCGCTGCGCCTCGGCTACACGGCGTTCGTTCCGGTCCCGTCCGGCGCCCTCGCGGACCCCAAGGGTTTCGGCGAAAAGCCGGTCGGCAACGGCCCCTACAAGCTGGCTGACGGCGGCTGGCAGCACAACGTGCAGATCCAGCTCGTTCCGAACCCGGAATACAACGGCCCGCGCAAGGCCAAGAACGCCGGCGTGACGTTCAAGATCTTCCAGAACGACGACGCCGCGTACCAGGACCTGCTCTCCAACAACCTGGACATCCTGCAGACCATCCCCACGAGCGCCTTGAAGAACTTCAAGTCCGACCTGGGTGAGCGCACCATCAACAAGCCGTACGCCGGCAACCAGACGATCGCGATCCCGGAATACCTGCCGGAGTGGAGCGGCGAAGCCGGCAAGCTCCGCCGCCAGGCCCTCTCGATGGCCATCAACCGCGACGAGATCACCAAGGTGATCTTCAGCGGCGCGCGCCAGCCCGCCAAGGAATTCACCGCCCCCGTCCTGGACGGTTACAGCGACTCGATCCCGGGTTCGGAGAACCTGAAGTTCGATGCCGCCAAGGCCAAGGAAACCTGGGCGAAGGCAGACGCGATCCAGAAGTGGGACGCGGAGAAGACCTTCACCATCGCCTACAACGCCGACAAGGGCGGACACAAGGCATGGGTCGAAGCTGTCGTGAACCAGCTCAAGAACACCCTCGGCATCAAGGTTGAAGGCAAGCCGTACGCCACCTTCAAGGAAGCCCGCAACGACGCAACCGCCAAGACGCTGACCGGTGCCATCCGCGCCGGCTGGCAGGCTGACTACCCGTCGCTGTACAACTTCCTGGGACCGATCTACAAGACCGGTGCCGGCTCGAACGACGCTGACTACGCCAACCCGACGTTCGACAAGTCCGTCTCCGACGGCCTCGCCGCCTCCTCGGTCGCCGAAGGCAACAAGGCCATGAACAAGGCCCAGGAGATCCTGCTGACGGACCTTCCGGCCATCCCCCTGTGGTACCAGGTTGCCCAGGGCGGCTGGAGCGACAAGGTCTCCAACGTTGACTACGGCTGGGACGGCGTTCCGCTGTACTACAACATCACCGGCAAGTAACAACACAACGACGGCGGGGGCTGCCCAGACTGGGGTCTCCGCCGTCGTCGTGTTTCCAGCATTTCTTGATGGCCCGGCTTTCCGGGCGAACTTTTCGCGGGCCGCCCACCGTGAGTAACCCGGCGTCGGCCCGCATCTATAGTGAAAAGGTTCTTTGATGAACAACTCCACCGCATCTTTGGACAGGATGCATGCTCGCGGGGGTGTGGTGCGCTGATGGCGACCTATATCCTCAAGCGTTTCCTGCAGCTGATCCCCGTCTTCCTCGGCGCGACACTGCTGGTCTATTTCCTGGTCTTCAGCCTCCCCGGCGACCCCATCGTGGCTCTCTTCGGCGACAAGCCGGTCAACGAGGCCGTGGCGTCGCAGCTCCGCGCCCAGTACCACCTGGACCAGCCGTTCTGGATCCAATACCTGCTCTACCTCAAGAGCATCTTTACCTTCGACCTCGGCCTGGACTTCTCCGGCCGCCCCATCGCAGCGGTCCTTGGCGAAGTGTTCCCCGTGACGGCGCGGCTGGCCGTCATGGCCCTCATTTTTGAAGCCTTCTTCGGCATTATTTTTGGCCTCATCGCCGGCCTGCGCAAGGGCAAGTTGTTCGACGCGACTGTTCTCGTGGCCTCGCTGATCGTCATCGGCATCCCGATCTTCGTTCTCGGGTTCCTGCTGCAGTACTTCATCGGCGTCCAGCTGGCGTGGGCGAAACCCACGGTCAGCTCAGCCGCGACTGTCCAGGACCTGATCCTGCCGGCAATCGTCCTGGGACTGGGCTCCTTCGCCTACGTCCTCCGGCTGACCCGGACCAGCGTGCTCGAGAACATGAGCGCCGATTACGTCCGCACTGCCTCGGCCAAGGGCTTGTCCCGGTTCAAAGTGGTCCGGGTGCATATCCTGCGCAACTCCCTGATTCCGGTCATCACGTTCCTCGGCGCCGACCTTGGCGCCCTGATGGGCGGCGCGATTGTCACGGAAGGCATCTTCAACATTCCGGGTGTCGGCAACCGGCTCTACCGGGCCGTCCTGTCAGGGGAAGGACCGACGGTGGTCTCGATCGTGACCGTCCTGGTGTTGATCTACTGCCTCTCCAACCTGCTCGTTGACCTGCTGTACGCCTGGCTTGACCCGAGGATCCGCTATGACTCCTGATGTGAACAACGCAAATTACAGCGCCGCCGCTCCTGCGGTGCGCCACAAAGAGCATTTCGTTGCAGACCTCGCCGAGACGCCGCTGCAGGCAACCGACCGGGTCAAGGAGGACAAAGCGCCGCTGAGTCTTTGGGGCGAGGCGTGGAAGAACCTGCGCAAGCAGCCGCTGTTCCTGATCTCGGCGGTCCTGATCCTGGTCGTGGTGGCCGTTTCGCTCTTCCCGGGCCTGTTCTCCGGAATCGATCCGACGTCGGAGGCCTGCCAGCTGGCGAACTCGGACGCAGGACCGGCCGACGGCCACCCGCTGGGCTTCACCCAGCAGGGCTGCGACGTCTACGCGCGCGTCATCTTCGGTACACGGTCCTCCGTGACCGTGGGTCTCTTCACCACCATCGGCGTCCTGCTGATCGGCGGCATCATGGGGGCCGTGGCCGGTTACTACGGCGGCTGGGTGGACGCTGTGCTGGCCCGCATCAATGACATCTTCTTCGCCCTCCCGCTGATCCTTGGTGCCATTGTGCTCATGCAGCTGCCGATGTTCCGCACCAACCGCACGGTCTGGACCCTGGTGCTGATCCTGGTCACCTTCGGCTGGCCGCAGATCGCCCGCATCACCCGCGGCGCCGTGATCGAAGTCCGCAACGCCGACTTCGTCGTGGCGGCCCGGTCGCTGGGTGTCTCGAAGTTCGGCGCCCTCATGCGCCACGTCATGCCGAACTCGCTGGCCCCGATCATCGTCGTCGCCACGATTTCGCTCGGCACCTTCATTGTGGCCGAATCCACGCTGTCCTTCCTCGGCATCGGGCTGCCGCCCAGCGTCATGTCCTGGGGAAACGACATCCAGGCGGCGCAAGCTTCGCTCCGGTCCAACCCGATGCCGCTGCTTTACCCGGCCATCGCGCTGTCCATCACCGTCCTGAGCTTCATCATGCTGGGCGATGCCCTGCGTGACGCCCTCGATCCCAAAGCGCGCAAGCGATGAAAGGGGAGACCTTGAACGCCTCTGTAGAAATCCAGGAAGCGGGCATCTCCGCGGACCGGCCGCTGCTTGAAATCAAGGACCTGGCGATCACCTTTGCCACCGGCAACGGCGACGTCCAGGCAGTGCGGAACGCGCACCTCACCATCATGCCGGGTGAGACGGTCGCCATTGTCGGCGAGTCCGGGTCGGGCAAGTCGACCACTGCCCTGGCCGCCATCGGCCTGCTGCCGACCAACGGCCGCGTCTCGGCCGGCCAGATCCTGTTCGACGGCGAAGATATCTCCAACGCCGGTGAAAAGCGGATGATTGAACTCCGCGGAAACAGCATCGGCATGGTCCCGCAGGACCCCATGTCGAACCTGAACCCCGTGTGGAAGATCGGGCAGCAGGTCCGCGAGACGTTGAAGGCCAACGGACTTCCTGACAGCCAGGACGACGTCGCAACCGTCCTGTCGCAGGCGGGCCTGCCGGACGCTGCGCGGCGGGCCAAGCAGTACCCGCACGAGTTCTCCGGCGGCATGCGCCAGCGTGCCCTGATCGCCATCGGGCTTTCCTGCCAGCCGCGTCTGCTGATTGCTGATGAGCCGACGTCGGCCCTGGACGTCACGGTCCAGCGGCAGATCCTCGATCATCTGGACAAGATGACCACCGAACTTGGCACCGCGGTGCTGCTCATCACCCACGACCTTGGCCTGGCCGCCGAGCGGGCGGACAAGGTGGTGGTGATGTACCGCGGTCAGGTCGTGGAATCCGGGCCGTCCCTGGAGCTCCTGCAGAACCCGCAGCACCCCTACACTCAGCGCCTGGTTGCCTCGGCGCCGTCGCTGGCTTCCCGGCGCATCACGGTCGCCAAGGAACTGGGCGTCGAGACAGATGACCTGCTGGCCCCCGCCGAGGCCGTGGTGGTGGAACCGGCCATGACCGAGGACGTATTGCAGATCCAAAACCTGAGCAAGGTCTTTAAGCTGCGCTCGGGCTTTGGCAAGTCAATGGACTTCACCGCCGTCGACGACGTCTCCTTCGGCGTCAAGCGCGGAACCACGACGGCAATCGTGGGCGAGTCCGGCTCCGGAAAGTCCACCGTGGCGCAAATGGTGCTGAACCTCTTGACCCCCACGTCCGGGAAGATCATCTTCGACGGCGTCGACACCTCCACGCTCAACAGCAAGGAGATCTTCGCCTTCCGCCGCCGGGTACAGCCGATCTTCCAGGACCCTTACGGGTCTTTGGATCCGATGTACAACATCTTCCGGACCATCGAGGAGCCGTTGCGGACCCACAAAATTGGGGACAAGGCCAGCCGCGAGAAGAAGGTTCGTGAACTGCTGGACCAGGTGGCCCTGCCGCAGTCCACCATGCAGCGCTACCCGAACGAACTCTCCGGCGGGCAGCGTCAGCGGGTCGCAATCGCCCGTGCCCTCGCCCTGGACCCCGAGGTGATCATCTGCGATGAGGCCGTCTCTGCACTCGACGTCCTGGTCCAGGCGCAGGTGCTGAACCTGCTCGCCGAACTGCAGTCCCGGCTGGGCCTGACCTACCTGTTCATCACCCACGACCTCGCCGTGGTGCGGCAGATCGCGGACCACGTCTGCGTCATGGAAAAGGGCAAGCTGGTGGAAACGGGATCCACCGACGACGTCTTCGACGCGCCCCGGCAGGACTACACAAAGGCTCTGCTCAACGCGATCCCCGGTGCACGCCTGATGCTGCCCCCGGAAGTCGCCTGAACTGCCTGAACTCCGCTCGATGAGTTGAGCTGAACGACACGGGAGCCGGTGTCCGCCCCAGGGCGGACACCGGCTCCCGTGTCGTTGACGAGCGTGGAAGGCTGCGGCGCCCGGCGGGGGCAGCCGCTCGTCTCCGGGGCTCGTCTCAGCGCCTCGTCAGGGCCGCAACGAGTCCGGGGGGCGGTGCCTGCAGCGTAAATTCCGCCAGCCGCTGGGCCAGCAGGACGGCCAGGGCGGCGTGCCCGTCGGCATTCATGTGGACGCCGTCGGCCATCGACTTGGTGAGGTTGTAGCGGGTCAGCCAGTCCCCGACGCTGACAAAAGGAATGGAGTGCCGGGCTGCCACCGTGCCGAGCAGCGCGTCGACCTGGGTGCGGCGTCCGCCGCCATTGGCGGCGCCGCGGGCGAGCGTCCCCACCATGGCCAGCCGCGCCTCGGGGTAGCGCCCCCGGACACCGGCGATCAGCCGCTCGGCATTGGCCGAGATTTGCTGGTCCGTTGCGCCCCGGGCGGCGTCATTGCCGCCGCCCTCGAGTACCACGAGGGGCGGCGAACCGTAAGGGAGCAGCCAGTCGCCGCGCTCGAGGGCGTCGATGTAGTTGCCGGTCTTGCCGTTGGCTGCAACATAGCCCGTGCCGCCCAGGCCGCAGAAATGGACCGTGTAACCCAGGCTGGCCAGTGCCGTCCGGGGCCAGGACGTCACGGGCTCGGACTGGGAATCGCCGATCAGCACGGCTGTCCTGGCGATGTCCGCCACGACCACCTCGTCGCGGCCACTGGCGGGGTTCCGGTAGATGCTGCCCGCGGGGAGATTGACGGGCAGATTCGCGGGCAGATTCGCGGGGAGGAGCGGCGGGGTGAGGGGGCCCGCCGGTGCGCCGGCCGGGCCAGGCAAGGGGAAAAACTTGGCTTTTCCATTGGATCCTAAGGCCACGGGCTCGCCGGGAGCGCGGGACGCCACGGCGGCGGGGACGCCGCCACGCTGGCTTGCGCCGGCGTCGGGCGTGGGGGCGGATGGTGTCTGCCCGCAACCCGCAGCAAGGATGCCTACGGCGATCATCGGTGCGACCAAGCGGAACAGGGCCGAGGCGTTTCGCAAGTGATGTCTCCGTGCTGGCTGCTGCTGTCTCAGCAATCATGGGGCATCAGGCCGATAAAATCCAGTGACTTTACTCACAGGCGCCGTGCCAATTTCCCGTCCTTACTGACCGGCCTGATCTGCGGGGATAACGGATTTAGGCCAATAAATGCCCAAGCGTTTAGAATGGAAGAAGGTGCCCTGTGCCAAAGGGGCGTATCCGTCGTGCGTTCCGGTTGGAAATGTCGCGATACAACAGCTGACTTCACCACTGAATCGAGCAATAACGCATGTCTGAAACCACCACCAACACCGCGGTAGCCACTGCATCGCGCAGTGACCTGCGCAACGTCGCGATCGTGGCCCACGTTGACCACGGCAAGACCACCCTGGTCGACGCCATGCTCAAGCAGACCAACTCTTTTGCCGCCCACAACCACCTCGAGGACCGGGTCATGGACTCCGGTGACCTTGAGCGTGAAAAGGGCATCACCATCCTGGCCAAAAACACCACGGTGGCTTACAACGGACCGTCCTCCAAGGGCGAGACCATCACCATCAACGTCATCGACACCCCCGGCCACGCCGACTTTGGTGGCGAGGTGGAGCGCGGCCTGTCGATGGTTGACGGCGTCGTCCTCCTCGTTGATGCTTCTGAGGGCCCGCTGCCCCAGACCCGCTTCGTCCTCCGCAAGGCCCTCGCCGCGCACCTGCCGGTGATCCTCCTGGTCAACAAGACCGACCGTCCCGACGCGCGGATCGAAGAAGTAGTCCACGAGTCCATGGACCTGCTCCTCGGCCTGGCCTCAGACCTCGCCGACGAAGTTCCTGACCTGGACCTCGACAAAATCCTCAACGTCCCGGTCGTTTACGCCGCAGCGAAGGTTGGCCGTGCGTCCCTGGAACAGCCTGCCGACGGCTCCGCCCCGGAAAACGAGGACCTCGAGCCGCTCTTCCAGGCCATCATCGAGCACATCCCGGCACCGACCTACAACCCCAACGGTGTCCTCCAGGCGCACGTGACGAACCTGGACGCCTCCCCGTTCCTGGGCCGGCTGGCACTGCTGCGCATCTACAACGGCACCCTGCGCAAGGGCCAGACCGTCGCCTGGGCACGTGCCAACGGCGAAATGAAGAACGTCAAGATCACGGAACTGCTGGCCACCAAGGCCCTGGACCGTGTCCCGACCGACTCCGCCGGCCCGGGTGAAATCGTCGCCGTCGCCGGCATCGAGGAAATCACCATCGGTGAGACCCTGACCGACGTCGACAACCCGCAGCCGCTGCCACTGATCACCGTGGACGATCCCGCCATCTCCATGACCATCGGTATCAACACCTCGCCGCTGGCCGGCCGGGTCAAGGGTGCGAAGGTCACCGCCCGCCAGGTCAAGGACCGTCTCGACAAGGAACTGATCGGCAACGTCTCCATCAAGGTGCTCCCCACCGAGCGCCCCGATGCCTGGGAAGTCCAGGGCCGTGGCGAGCTCGCCTTGGCCATCCTGGTTGAGCAGATGCGCCGCGAAGGCTTCGAGCTGACCGTGGGCAAGCCGCAGGTTGTTACCAGGACCGTCGACGGCAAGGTCCACGAGCCGATGGAACACATGACCATCGACGTTCCCGAAGAGTACCTCGGCGCCGTCACCCAGCTCATGGCAGCCCGCAAGGGCCGTATGACCAACATGGCCAACCACGGCACCGGCTGGTGCCGCATGGAGTTCATCGTTCCGGCCCGTGGCCTGATCGGTTTCCGCACGAAGTTCCTCACGGATACCCGCGGCGCCGGCATCGCGGCCTCCATCTCCGAGGGCTACGAGCCCTGGGCCGGCCCGATCGAGTACCGCACCAACGGCTCGATGATCGCGGACCGTGCCGGTGTTGTGACGCCGTTCGCCATGATCAACCTGCAGGAGCGCGGCTCCTTCTTCGTCCGCCCCACCTCAGAGGTCTATGAGGGCATGATCGTCGGCGAGAACTCCCGCGCCGACGACATGGACGTGAACATCACTAAGGAAAAGAAGCTCACCAACATGCGTGCCGCTTCCTCCGACACCTTCGAGAACCTGACGCCCCCGCGCGACCTGACCCTCGAAGAGTCACTCGAATTCGCCCGCGAAGACGAGTGCGTCGAGGTCACTCCGGACTCCATCCGTATCCGGAAGCTCATCCTGGACGTCAACCAGCGCGCCAAGTCCAACCGCGCCCGCGCCAAGGTCTAATCCTGCGTTTGCTCTAAAGCGAAGGACCCTTTGTGAATAAGAGAGCTGCCGGAACGGCAGGCGGTCTTGCCGCCGCCGTACCGGCAGCTCTTTTTGCTGCCCTCGCAGGGACCGCCCTGCACCGGCACAGCATCCTCCTCGCCGGTGTCGACGTCCCCTGGGGTGCCGGCGCGGCGCTGGTACTGCTGGGTGCCGTCGAGGTGTGGCTCGGAGCCGCGTTCCGTTCCGTGGTCCCTACGGCGGCCTGCGGCGTGGTCTGCTACGTACTGGCCGGCTGGTGGTCTGCGATGGCACCCGGCAAACGGCTGATTATCGGCGATCTGGCCGGAAGTCTGTGGATCTATGGCATCGCCGCAGTCACCATGGCGACACTGGTCTGGTGCCGGCGCTACCGGACAGCACCGGCGTAGCCCCCCACATCCGCCCCTGCTCGCCGGCGGACATGCCCATCCCTTCCTCGCGCCGGCGGACATGCCCGTCTTTCATCCCTGCCGGCGGACATGCTCATTCGTCGTGTCCGCGCCGGTGGGACATGCCCATCTCTTCCTCGCGCCAGCGGACATGCCCGTCTTTCATTCCTGCCGGCGGACATGCTCATTCGTCGTGTCCGCGCCGGTGGGACATGCCCATTCGTCGTGTCCACGGCGGGGCATAATGGCATCATGTCCACTGGCTGCACACAGGAGTGGGCATGCGCCACGCTGACCGATGGGCACGTCCAGGCCGCGCACTGGGACAAGGAACTGCCCGCTTGTCCACATAGCGGGCCCCGGTCCTGTTCGGCTTTTGTTCCGCAGCGGCACCATAGGTGCATGTCAAAGATCACGATGGTGCTGGCGAACTACGACGGCGTGGCCCGCGCCAAGCACTTCGCGGCCGCCGGAGTTTCCAGCTTCCAGCTCACAGCCGCCATGTCCAGCGGAGCCGTCACCCGAGTGGCCCGTGGTGTCTACGCGGCACCCGGCGCCGACTCCCGACTCGTGGCCATCAGATCTCTACCGGCTGAACCGGCTTGTGTCAGCGCGGCCTCGTTTGCCGGTCTTTGGGTGCTGGAGCCGCCCGAGCAACCGCACGTCGCACTGACCCACAGCCGAAGCTATCCGGGCTACGTCTGTCACCGTGCTGCGGCGCCGCCGACGCTATTGGATACGGTGGTTCAAAGCCTTCGCTGTCAGCCAGAGCTGGACGGGCTCGTTATAGCCGAGTCCGCTGTAGTCCTCAAAAGCCTGCCGCTGTCGGCGCTCCGGCAGCGGTTTTCAGGGCGGAACGACGCGCGGGAGCGGAGGATTGTTGCGTCCATCGTCCCGCAGTCCCAGTCAGTGATCGAGTGCATCGCCCGATTCCAGCTGCGGCGGGCAGGCTTCCATGTCGAGTCGCAAGTGAACATCCCGGGCATGGGCCATTTGGATCTCATGGTGGACGGCCGGCTCGGGGTTGAAGCCGATGGAGCCGGCTTCCATATGGACCGGGCGAGTTTCGAAGAGGACCGGCGTCGATGGAATGTCACTACCAGGCTGGGGTTGCCCACCCTGGTAGTGAGCTATCCGCTGCTCAAGTACCGGCCGCAGGAGTTCATCGCCATGGTGCGGGATGCGTTGGACAGGCTTCCCGCGGCAGCATGAGGGCCGGCCTGAGTGCCGAGAAAGCCGCGCTGGCTACAACGATCGCCGGAACAGCATTCAGGCATTCTGGCCGTCGGTGGTCGTCGCGCCGACGCCGGGTGTGCCTTCGGTGAGCTCGTAGCGTTGCAGCGCGGCGCCCCTGGGCGAGGAGATCACCGGTCCGATGACTCTGAGGTTCGTTGAACCATTCCGTCGGCGAAGACCTTCTTTCCACGGCCGAGGAGGATCGGCTACACCCAAAAAGGGTAAGCCGGTCTAAAAGCCGATCCGCGAAGAGGGTCTGCACGAAGTTGAGACTGCCGTTGACGTGGATGCTCGCGTGCCGGTCCCGGAGGTTGCGTACGGCGCCAACGACGTCGGCACCGAGCAGGGTGGATCCGGCCCACTCAAGGGTGGGCGCCTGGTGCGAGGCCACGTGTCTCGGAAGGCGGTTGAACAGCTTCGCGATGCCCCGGTCCTGGTGCGGCCAGTATGCGGCAAAGATATCGTAGGTCCGGCACCCCAGTAGCAGCGCGTCCATCCCCGCCATCCCTGCGCTGATCTGGTCGCCGACTGCTTAGTCCAAGAAAGGCGCCTGCCAGGCGCGAAATGCGAAATTGTTGTCAGGGTCCTCGTCTTGCCCGCCGGGTGCCTGCGCGACGCCGTCAAGCGTGGTGAACAGGTCGATGCAGATGCGTCCCACGCCGTGCCCCTTATCCGCCGCCCGTCGCCGCCCGGTGACGGGATCACTTCGAGGCTGGCACACACTTCCCCTGCCGAGCCATGGGAAGCGGCCGGATCGTCGCGGGCCCGTGCGGCCGGCATCCGCCGTTGGTCCCTCGATGGCGCCCTCCGGAAGAGCAGGCTCAGCATCCAGGGTTAGGAGTGGGCATGTCCCGCGATCCTCGGCCGAGGGGGATGGGCATGCTCAGCGGGGTCCGCGACGGATGGATACAAAGGCAATATGTCCATCGCTCGATGCAGGGGAGGAACATGTCCCCTCGGGCGGGTTGGGAACGGGCATGCTCAGCGGGGGCCGCGACGGATGGATATAAAGGCAATATGTCCATCGCTCGATGCAGGGGAGGAACATGTCCCCTCGGGTGGGCCGGGGATGGGCATGTCCGGCGGATCCGTCGAGATGGGCGGGTCAGGGATGGGCATGTCCGGTGGGGGAGCGGCGGGCTGGGGCGGGTGGAACCTGTTTGGCCGCCACCACCAGGTGCAGGGGAACCTCGACGTCGGACCGCCGGGTCCTGATGGTGCAGGAGCCGACGGTGCGCATCACGAGCTCGCCCAGGGCGTCCGTGAACCCGCCTTCGATCCGGTACCGGACCACCACCCGGGTGCCGGGATCGGCGGCAGTCAGGAACTCTTGCGGTGAAGGATTCGAGGAACTCACCAGTTCATCCTAAGTCCGCTAGATTCAGGAGGTCGGCCCGTGTGACGCCCGGCTAGGTTCGCGGGAACGGGCTGGGAGATAATAGGCTCAGAAGTCAGCAGTCCGGCGCTCACGCCGGGAGCAGTTATCCGGCCATCGCCGGAACCAACGTGGAGAGGCCAGGGACGTGACGTACGTAATCGCGCAGCCGTGTGTAGATGTCAAAGACAAGGCATGTATTGAAGAGTGCCCCGTCGATTGCATTTACGAAGGTGAACGCTCCCTGTACATCCACCCCGACGAGTGTGTTGACTGCGGAGCCTGCGAGCCGGTCTGCCCCGTCGAAGCCATCTACTACGAGGACGACACCCCGGAGGAATGGGCCGATTACTACAAGGCCAACGTCGAATTCTTCGATGACCTCGGCTCCCCGGGCGGGGCCGCGAAGGTCGGCAACACGCACACGGACCACCCAATGATCGCCGCCCTGCCGCCGCAGAACCAAGAGAGCTAAGGCGGGCGCCGGTGTCACCAGCGCAGCGCAGCTTCGGCCTCAGCCTGCCCGACTATCCCTGGGAGGCCCTGGCCCCGTACCTGGCGCGGGCCGCGGAGCATCCCGGGGGCATGGCGAACCTCTCGATCGGAACCCCGGTGGACGCCACCCCCGCCGTTGTCCAGGAGGCCCTGCGGGCCGCCTCGAACGCCCCGGGCTACCCCACGGTCCACGGCACGGCCGGGCTCCGGGAAGCGATCGCGGCGTGGTTTGAGCGCCGCCGTGGCGTCCCCGGGCTGGATCCGCAGGACATCATGCCCACCGTCGGCTCCAAGGAACTCGTGGCCTGGCTCCCGTTCCTGCTGGGACTCAAGCCGGGCGACGTCGTCGTCCGCCCCACGGTGGCCTACCCCACCTACGACATCGGTGCGACCTTTGCCGGCGCCGAGCACGTCGCCGCGGACAACCTTGAAGAACTCGACGCCGCCACCCGGGCCCGTGTCCGGCTGGTGTGGGTTAACTCCCCGGCGAACCCTACCGGCAGCGTCCGGGACGCCGATTCGCTCCGCGGAATGGTCCGGCAGGCCCGCGCCCTCGGCGCCGTCGTAGCCTCGGATGAATGCTACGCCGAGCTCGGCTGGGGGGAGTGGGACGTTCAGCGCGGCGGTGCTCCGGTGCCCAGCATCCTGGACCCGCAGGTCGCGGAGGGCTCCCACGAGGGCCTGCTGGCCGTGTACTCGCTCAGCAAACAGTCCAACCTGGCCGGATACCGTGCCGCCTTCGTAGCCGGCGACCCCGTTCTCGTGGCGAACCTGGTCAACAGCCGCAAGCACGCGGGCATGATCGTCCCCTACCCGGTTCAGGAGGCCATGCGCGTAGCTCTGGGCGAGGACGCCCACGTGCAGGCGCAGAAGGACCTCTACCGCGGCCGCCGGGAGCGGCTCGTCCCTGCACTGGAGCGGTTCGGACTGGCTATCCACGAATCACGGGCCGGGCTCTACCTGTGGGCGACAGCGGGCGAGCCCACCTGGGACACCGTTGGCCGGCTCGCGGACCGCGGAATCGTGGTGGGACCGGGCGTGTTCTACGGGGACGCGGGCCAGGGATTTATCCGCATGGCGCTGACAGCCAGCGATGAACGGATTGACGCGGCAGCCGCCCGGCTCATTACCGGGCGGTAACAAACCCGTGACCCGTACCACATCCGGCGCAATATACGCACGTCCGGGCGGCCTCGGATTAGTGCCACCCGGAATCTGGCGGTAGTTTTTAACTGACTATCAATGGTGGCTTTCCACAAGAAGGCAGCGCAGCCGTAGGAATCCGTGGTTAATACAGGTTCCGTGGGCGGCTTCACCAGAAGTTGGACCAGCTTTCTACAGAGGCCTCGACGCCTCAGAGGAGACTCCATGACTGAGACCACCAGCGCAACCCTGCGCCATGCCGGCGGCGAGCTAGAACTTCCGCGCATCCAGGTTGTAGAAGGAAACGAAGGCTATGACGTTTCCAAGCTGCTGAAGCAGACCGGCGCCGTTGCTTTTGACCCCGGCTTCATGAACACCGCGGCCACCACCTCGGCCATTACCTACATCGATGGCGACGCCGGAATCCTGCGGTACCGCGGGTACCCGATCGAGCAGCTCGCCAAACACTCCAGCTTCCTGGAAGTATCGTTCCTGCTGATCTACGGCAACCTCCCCACCGCCACCGAGCTGGAAGCTTTCGACCAGCGGATCCGGCACCATACCCTGCTGCACGAGGAACTGAAGGGTTTCTTCAGCGGTTTCCCGCGGGACGCGCACCCGATGCCGGTCCTGTCCTCGGCCGTGTCCGCGCTGTCCACGTTCTACCAGGATTCGCTGGACCCCTTCAACGCCGAACAGGTGGAGGTCTCCACCTACCGTCTGCTGGCCAAGATGCCGGTCATTGCCGCGTACGCCCTGAAGAAGAGCATCGGCCAGCCCATGCTGTACCCGGACAACTCACACAACCTGGTTGAGAACTTCCTCCGCCTGAGTTTCGGCCTGCCGGCCGAGCAGTACGAGGTGGACCCGGTCGTCGCCAAGGCGTTGGACCTGCTTCTCATCTTGCACGCCGACCACGAACAGAACTGCTCGACGTCCACCGTCCGGCTGGTCGGTTCCTCCAACGCGAACCTCTTCGCCTCCGTCTCCGCCGGTATCAACGCCCTGTTCGGACCGGCCCACGGCGGCGCCAATGAGGCCGTGCTGAAGATGCTTCGCCAGATCCAGGCCGACGGCACCAAGCCCGAGGACTACATGGAGAAGGTCAAGAACAAGGAGGACGGCGTCCGGCTCATGGGCTTCGGGCACCGCGTGTACAAGAACTACGACCCGCGCGCCAAGATCGTCAAGGCCACGGCCCATGAGATCCTCACCAAGCTTGGCGGCAACGACGAACTGCTGGAAATCGCCCTCCGTCTGGAAGAGAAGGCCCTGAATGATGACTACTTCATCCAGCGCAAGCTCTACCCGAACGTGGACTTCTACACCGGCCTGATTTACAAAGCCATGGGCTTCCCCGAGAAGATGTTCACCGTGCTCTTTGCCATTGGACGGCTTCCGGGCTGGATCGCCCAGTGGCGGGAAATGATCAGCGACCCCAACACCAAGATCGGCCGCCCCCGCCAGCTGTACATCGGTGAGCCGGAGCGCAACTACCCCTCCGTGTAGGGTACGAACGTTCAGTACGACGCCGGCTGCTCACCCCTGCAGGGTGAGTGGCCGGCGTCGTTTTGCGTTCCGGGCGGCGGGCCGCCGGTGCGGCCCGGCGTCCCGCGGGCACATCCGTGCTAAAAAAGATGAATGCCCAAATTTGTCGACGCCGCCCTCCGGCGCCAGGAAGTGGTCGAGGCGGTCTTCCGGATCATCGCAGCGGACGGACTTGAAAGGGCGTCGCTGCGCGAAGTCGCGGACGAGGCGGAACTCGCCGTTGGATCCGTCCGGCACTACTTCGCCAGCAGCGATGAACTCCTGGCCCACGCGTTCGGGGTGGTTGTGGACCGGGTGGTCGGCAGACTCACGGTCGCCGATGAACGGCTCGCGGCGGAGCAGCCGGGAACCGCGGAGCATCACGCCGGAGTTTTAACCCTGTTGGGTGAGTTCCTCCCCCTGGATGAGGAACGTGCCGTCGATTCCTGCGTTTGGATGGCGTTCAAGAGTGCGGCCCGGACCAAGCCGTTCCTTCTTCCGGTGGCCGACCGGAGCCACCGTGCCGTGGCCGCAATTGTCGGCCGGCTCGTGCTGGACCTGTCCTCCGATGCCGACGATGTGGCCATGGACCAGCAGCGTCTGGTCACGGAGGCGGAGCGGCTGCTCGCCACGCTGGACGGGCTCGCCCTGCACGCCCTTCTGCAGCCTGAATGGATGACAGCGCAGATGTGCAGCGACGTGCTGGAATCCCACCTGTCCGGGCTGGGAAGCTACGCCGGGACCCATTAACGTGCGTGATCTTCAGGAATACACTGAAGGCGTATGTCTTGCCAAGGAGGCAATTGGATGCACCACACAGGCGGGCCGGGCTGGCGGATCACCATGGACACTTCGGGTCCTCTGCTCATTGCACTTTACGTTCGCGACGCCGCCGGGCTGGACAGCGCAGGGCATCCGGCACTGAGCCACGCAGCGCCCAAGATCCGGCCCGCTGACCACTCCCACCTCATCGGCGAGGTGGGCGGGCTGGCCGCCCTTCGAACGGAATGGGAGGCGTGGTGGGAGCAACTTCTCCGGGCACACCCGGAGATGTCGCCGGAACTTGGGCCGCCCGGCTTCCAGGCTTTCGCCAACTCGCCCGCCCTGCGGCGCGTGCTGCAGGCGCATTTCGGTGCTGCGCTGTCCTGGGCGAGAGAGCGCCGCGGCGAGTACCTGGCGCTCGAGGCGGAACGCGAAGCCGCCGGTGGGGTGCAGCTGCTGCAGGACATGGTCGACGACCGGTTGCTGGAGGTGGGCCGGGCCACCAATGATTTCAGCTTGACCATCATCGAGCTGCCCCTCGCCGAGCCGCGGGCCTGGTACCTGGAGCCCGATAAGATCATCATGAGCTGCGAGCTGCTGTCCCGGCCGGAACTGTTCCGCAGCTACGTGCAGCCGGTGGTGGACCTGCTGGTCTGAGACCGGCGGGATACACCACGCCGGGGATCGGGGCGGAACTGCCTACCGTGCAGGCCCTTCGGCGACCGTGATCCTGATCTGTCCCGCCGGCACCTGGGCGGACTGCCAGCCGTTGCGCTCCTGCCGCGTCCAGCTCCGCCCTTCCACCTGGACCTCCGTGATGGAGAGGGCCTTGGCGTTGGCCACCGCCCACTGCGCGAGGGCCCACGCCCGGGTTCCGTCGGCGTCCAGCACCAGGCTGCGACCTTCCGTGGCTGCGGGTACCGCACCAAAGTCGCTGGTCACCCGTTCCTGCACGGCGGCGGGATCTCCCGCGGCGTCAGGCTCGCGCAGCGCACAATCCACGCCGGCGGGGGTCTGGCCGGTCAGCGAGGAGGCAAAGGACCGGGCCATTTCCTCGTGCTGGGCGTAGGCATTCGGGTAGGCCGAACGCTGTACCCGCTGCGCAGCGACTGTGATGTCGAGCGTCTGGTAGTTGGGGACCTTGACCAGGGCATCGTAGAAAGCGTTGGCCGCATGGTAGGGGTCCATCACCTGGGCCGAGGTGCCCCAGCCCTGCGAAGGTCGTTGCTGGAAAAGGCCGCGGGAGTCCGGGCCAGCCTGGTCTCCGTGGCCGATGTTCCGGATCTTGGACTCCTGCATGGCGGTGGCCAGGGCGATGCTGGCGGCCCGGGCCGGGAGCCCCCGCCGGACGGCGACGGCGGAGATGAGGCCGGCATTTGCCGCCTGGTCGGGGGCAAGATCGTCCGTTCCGCCGCCCTCGGCTGTGCAGCGCTCAGTGACAAGCACTTCCGAACGCTGAACGAACGCCACGGCCGTGTACACCCCGCCGACCACCAGTGCCAGGGTCAACAGCAGCACCATCCGTCGGCGCCAGCTGCCCCTGCGTGCCACGAAACTACTCCCTCAGGCCCATTCCGGACCGGTACATGCTGCTAACGATTGACATTGCGCCCTTCCACCTTAGTTGGCGTGGAGGGCCTCGTTGAGTTCCACGGTCTGTCCCTTGCGGGGGAGGACCTCCACCTCACCGGTGGAGGAGTTGCGGCGGAAGAGCAGGTTGGGCACGCCGGAGAGCTCCACGGCCTTGACGATCCGGCTGGTGTCCTCACCGTCGGCATCCTTGGCGCCGGCCACCCGGACCCGGGTACCGGCCGTGACGTACAGGCCGGCTTCAACAACGGAGTCGTCCCCGATGCTGATGCCCACCCCGGAGTTGGCGCCGAGCAGCACGCGTTCGCCCAGGGAGATCTTTTCCTTGCCCCCGCCGGAGAGGGTTCCCATGATTGAGGCGCCGCCGCCGACGTCGGACCCGTCTCCGGCAACCACC
Source organism: Micrococcaceae bacterium Sec5.8 (assembly GCA_039636775.1). Lineage (NCBI taxonomy): Bacteria > Bacillati > Actinomycetota > Actinomycetes > Micrococcales > Micrococcaceae > Micrococcaceae bacterium Sec5.8. The sequence goes on along the minus strand of CP143429.1, from coordinate 2,851,868 downwards.
CCGGCGGAGATGCGCCCTTCGACCATGGAGCTGCCCAGGGTGCCGGCGTTGAAGTTGACGAAGCCCTCGTGCATCACCGTGGTGCCCTCAGCCAGGTGCGCGCCGAGCCGGACACGGTCCGCGTCCGCGATGCGCACACCCGAAGGAATGACGTAGTCCACCATGCGCGGGAACTTGTCGATCCCGTAGACCGTGACGGCGCCGCGCTTGCGCAGCCTGGCCCGGGTCAGTTCGAAGCCCTCAACGGCGGCGGGTCCGAAGTTGGTCCACACCACATTGGGGAGCTTGGCAAAGATGCCGTCCAGGTTGATGGTGTTCGGCTGCACCAGACGGTGGGAGAGCAGGTGCAGGCGCAGGTAGGCATCGGCAGTGTCTGCTGGAGCCTCGTCCAAGTGAATCTGGACGAAGACGACCTTCTGTTCGGTGCCGCGGTCCGCGTCGGCGCCGGTTGCGGCAATGTCGAGCAGCGACTGGTCTGCGTGGGCGACGTCACGGAGGCTCCCGGTCGCTGTTCCGAGTGCGGGCGCCGGGAACCAGACGTCAAGGACGGTGGCTTCACCGTTGCCGGTGGCGATCGTGGCAACGCCGTAACCGTAAGCGGAGCGGGCGTCAGCGGGCACAGCGGAAGAAGCGGTTTCAGTCATGCCCCAAGTCTATAGACGGCGGGCTCGGCGGCCGAAACCCGTGGCAGCCCAAGTAGCGTGCAGTGGGGCGGACTCGACGGCGCGCACCGGCCTCAACCGGGCGCCGGCGGGGAGGACACGGCGGGCATATACAGTGGAACGGTGACTGAGAATACTGCACCCGCCCGCCTGAACCTGCGCCAGGACGTGGCGCTGCTGACCGCGGACATCATCGATATCTTCAGCGTCTCGGGGGAGGAACACCGGCTGGCCGACGCCGTGGAACATGCCCTCCGTTCCATCCCGCAGCTGGAGCTGCTCCGCGACGGCGACTCGATCATTGCCCGCACCAACCTCGGCCGCTCCGAGCGGGTCATCCTCGCCGGGCACCTGGACACTGTCCCGCTGCCAACCACCGACGGCTCCCTCGGGACGGTCCCCTCCTACTGGTCCTCGGGTGCGCCGGGGGAGGGCATCCTGTACGGGCGGGGCGCCACGGACATGAAGGGCGGCGTCGCCGTTCAGCTGGCATTGGCCGCAGAACTGTTCGACGGCGGCGCGCAGCCGGATAAGGACGTCACCTTCGTCTTCTACGACCATGAGGAAGTCGAGGCTGTTAAAAGCGGCCTCGGCCGGCTGGTGCGCAACCACGGACATCTGCTGGGCGGGGACTTCGCCATCCTCCTCGAGCCTACGGACGGCACGGTGGAGGGCGGATGCAACGGCACCATCCGGTTCGAAGCAACCACCGTGGGCGAGGCCGCACACTCCGCCCGGGCATGGATGGGCAACAACGCCATCCACGCCGCCGCACCGGTCCTGGCCCGGCTGGCCGCCTACGCACCCCGGACCGTTAATGTGGACGGCCTGGAGTACCGGGAAAGCCTGAATGCCGTGAAGATTCACGGCGGGACCGCCGGCAACGTCATTCCGGACCGCTGCGTCGTGGAAATCAACTACCGGTTCGCCCCGGACAAATCCCCGGACGAGGCGGAGCAGCACGTCCGGGAGTTGCTGGAGGGTTTCGACGTCGTCCGCACGGACAGCGCCGCCGGCGCTCGGCCCGGACTCAACCACCCCGCCGCAGCGTCCTTTGTAGCCGCCGTCGGCGGGGTGCCGAAACCCAAGTACGGCTGGACCGACGTCGCACGCTTTAGCGAACTGGGGATCCCGGCGGTGAACTTCGGCCCAGGCGATGCACTGCTGGCGCACAAGGACAACGAACACGTGGACGCCGACGCGGTCCGCGAATGCCTGCGGGCATTGCGGTGCTGGCTCATGCCATAGGGTGCGGGCCGCAACCCGCAGGACACGTCCCGGCACCAGGGATGGCAATACACCGAACAGCACAAAAGGTCCGGAACCCCACGCAGGGTTCCGGACCTTTCGTGTTTCGGCCGAAGGTGTGCGGCGCCGCCGGCCCGGCGCCGGCTATCTCGCCGACTATCTCGTAGTGGCTCCTTGCCGGGGCTACTTGTCGGGGATCCCGGCGACGGGCACGTGGACCACGCCGCCGGCCGCCTTCTTGGAGCCGCGCTTCTCGATCCAGATAGCGAGGCGGGACACGGAGAAGTTGATGGCAATGTAGATTGCGGCCGCCACAAAGAACACCGGAAACAGGTAGGCCGGGCCGAGGAAGTCGGCCATGATCTGCACTTTACGCAGCAGTTCCTCGTAGGAGACGATGTAGCCCAGCGAGGTGTCCTTCAGCAGCACCACAAGCTGCGCCACGAGCGAGGGCAGCATGCGCCGGATGGCTTGGGGCAGTTCGATGCTGCGCCGGGACGCGAAGCTGGTGAGGCCGATGGCAAGGCCGGCCTCACGCTGGCCCTTCGGCAGGGACTGGATGCCGGCGCGGATGATTTCGGCGAAGATGGCCGAGTTGTACAGCACCAGTCCGGCGACGACGGCGGTGAACGAGCCCGTCGCAAACACCAGCAGGACGAAGAACATCATCAGGACCACGGGCATGCCGCGCAGGAATTCCAGCACGATGCGGGTGGGGATGCGGATCCAGGTGACGTCGGAAATCCGCATCAGGCAGAGCGCCAGGCCCAGCGGGAAAGCGATCACGGCGGCAACGGCCGCCGCGGAGAGGGTGGCGAGGATACCGTTCCCGATCAGCGCCCAGACATCGGGAATCTGGAACACGGCCCAGCGTTCCGCCTCGAAGATGCCCTGCTGGGCCAGGACGGTGATGGCCCACCACACCAGGCCGGCGATCGCTACGGCGCCGACAATGGAGCCGATCAGGGAGACACGGCGGGCCTTGGGGCCGGGGACGTCGTATAAGACTGAGCTCATCGGGAGATCGCCACCTTTCGTTCAACCAGGTTGGCCACGTAGCCAAGCGGGACGGTTATCAGCAGGTAGAAGATCGCGACGCCGACCAGGACCCACAGGACAGCGTCGCCGTTGGCGTTGGCAAGCTGGCGGCCGGTGCCGAAGAGTTCCAGGACGTAGAAGGCGCCAGCCACCGAGGAGTTCTTGACCAGGGCGATCAGGATGTTGATCATCGGCGGGATGACGGTCCGCAGGGCCTGCGGCAGGATGATCAGGGACAGTACCTGGCTGAACTTCATGCCGATGCTGCGGGCAGCCTCTGCCTGCCCCACCGGCACGCTGTTCACACCGGAGCGGACCGCCTCGGCGATGAACGCCGAGGTGTAGGCGCTCAAGGCGATGATGGCGGCGATTTCGAACTGCTGGAACGTCACTCCCAGCCGCGGCAGGACCACTGCGGCGAAGAAGAACGCGATGGTCAACGGGGTGTTCCGGACAATTTCCACGTACGTCATGCTGAAGCCGCGCAGGGCCGCGATGGGCGAGACGCGGGCTGCCGCGAGCAGGGTGCCGAAAATCAGTGCGATGATCCCCGAGACCACGGACAGGAAGAGGGTTCTGAGAAAACCGTCCCAATATGCTGGGAGGTTTTCAATGATGACGTCCATAGGTTCCTTAGGCTGCCTTGAGGGAAGTGGAGCGGGAGACAGGAGTGGCGGTTGCCGGGGGGGGCCGGGGGGGGGCGCCCCCCCCCACCCCCCCCCCCGGGCTAGTAGCGGTTGATCGCGGGAAGTTCGGGCGCGGTCTTGATGACGGCGCCGGCGGTGGCTTCCCAGGCCTTCTTATAAGACCCGTCCTTGGCGAAGGCTTCCAGCTGGTCATTGATCCAGTTGCGGAAGACGGTGTCGTCCTTCTTCAGACCGATGCCGTAAGGCTCCTTGGTGAACGTCTGGTCCGAGGCCAGCTTGAAGGCGTCCGGTTCCTTGTTCACGAAGCCGGCGAGGATGACGTTGTCGGTGGTGATCGCTTCAACCTGCTTGTTGCGCAGCGGCTCGAGGCAGGCGGAGTAGGTCGCGGCCGGAACCAGGACTGCTCCGTACTTCTCCACGATCGTCCCGGCCGGGGTGGACCCGGTGACGGAGCAGACGTTCTTACCCTTGACGTCCTCCGGCTTGGTGATGGAGGTGTTGTCCTTGTTCACCATGAGCGCCTGACCGGCCTCGTAATACGGGCCAGCGAAGTCGACTTCGGTTTTGCGCTTGTCATTGATCGTGTACGTCGCCACGATGATGTCGACGTCGCCGTTCTTCAGGAACTGCTCGCGGTTTGCGGAAACCGTTTCTTTCCATTCGATCTTGTCCGCGGGGATGCCAAGCTTGCCGGCGATCAACTTGCCCATTTCGACGTCGAAGCCGACCGGCTTGCCGTCGAGGCCTTTCTGGCCGAAGAGCGGCTGGTCAAACTTGGTGCCGATGACGATCTTGCCGGCTGAGGAAAGCTTGGCCATGGTGGTGTCGGCAGCGAAGCTGGGCTTCTCGGCCACGGGCGGGCTGGTGGTGGAGGAGCTGCCGCCGCAGGCGCTGAGGCTGAGAGCCAGGGCTGCGGACGCGGCCACCAGAAGGGACTTCCGTCGGGTCAAAAATGTCATGAGGACATTCCTTTCATTGGTCGGCCGCCGTGCGGCGGCCAGGATGCGATCTCGTCAGGGATCAGTGGGTCAGCAGCTTGGAAAGGAAGTCCTTTGCCCGGCTGCTCTTAGGGTTGGTGAAGAACTCTTCAGGGGTGGCGTCCTCGACGATCTGGCCGTCGGCCATGAAGACCACGCGGTCCGCAGCCTTCCGGGCGAAGCCCATTTCGTGGGTGACCACGATCATGGTCATGCCTTCCTTGGCCAACTGGATCATGACGTCGAGGACTTCGTTGATCATCTCCGGGTCCAGGGCGGAGGTGGGCTCATCGAAGAGCATCACCTTCGGCTTCATGGCCAGAGCACGGGCGATCGCGACGCGCTGCTGCTGGCCGCCGGAGAGCTGGGCAGGCAGTTTCGGTGCCTGGTGCCCGACGCCGACGCGCTCCAGGAGAGCCATGGCGTCCTTGTCCGCTTCGGCTTTGGACATGCCTTTGACCTTGATGGGCCCCAAGGTGACGTTTTCAAGAATCGTCTTGTGGGCAAAAAGGTTGAACGACTGAAACACCATGCCGACGTCAGCCCGCAACTTGGCGAGTTCCTTGCCCTCTTCGGGCAGTTCTTTTCCGTCAATCTTGATGACGCCGTCGTCGATGGTCTCAAGACGGTTGATGGCGCGGCACAGCGTCGACTTGCCGGAACCCGAAGGTCCGATGACGACAACGACCTCACCCTTGCGAACATGCAGGTTGATGTCCTTGAGGACGTGCAACTGGCCGTAATGCTTGTTCACGGCATCCAGGGAGACGAGGGCATCGCCGGGCACTTGAGTAGTCATAAGAAGAATCTAGCGAACATCGGCGTCTTATGACGGCAATCACTCTGAGTTCCTGGAGATCGTGATTCAAGAGATACCTGCCGGTCAGGGTCCTGGAGGCAGACTCGGGTACTCTTTGGCGCTGCGCGGGCATTTGCTGCGTGTCACCGCGCCGGTGCCGCGCCCGGAGCGGTGCGGGCAGGCATCCGCGCTACCCTGTGGGCATGAGTACCGAACCGCAGCACAACAGCGATCCGGCCGCCGCCGGAAATTCAGCCGGAACACCAGCCGGGCAGGCAACCGGACCGGCGGGCGGCAAGGCTGCCGGGCGCGCGGCCGTCGAGTCCCGCGAGACGCCGCCAGCCCCGGCGATCCGGCACAAGGGTCCGTTGGAGCTGCGGCGCAAGGCCGCCAAAGTCACAATGTCCGACCGGACCCTGCTGGACACCAAAGGACCCGGCCAGTTCGTCCACACCGACCCGTGGCGGGTCCTCAGGATTCAGAGCGAATTCGTGGAAGGCTTCGGCGCCCTCGCCGACCTGGGCCCGGCGGTCAGCGTATTCGGCTCCGCCCGGACCCGGCCGGGCAGCCAGAACTATGAACTCGCTGTTGAGGTGGGGCGCAAACTGGCCGAAGCCGGTCTGGCGGTGATCACCGGCGGAGGGCCCGGTTCGATGGAAGCGGCCAACAAGGGGGCCGTGCAGGGCAACGGCGTGTCCGTGGGCCTCGGCATCGAGCTGCCCTTCGAGCAGGGGATGAACCAATGGGTGGATCTGGGCATCAATTTCCGCTACTTTTTCGCCCGCAAGACCATGTTCGTGAAGTACGCCCAGGGTTTCATTGTGCTGCCGGGCGGACTCGGGACTCTCGACGAACTCTTTGAAGCGATGGTCCTCGTCCAGACCCGGAAGGTGACTTCCTTCCCCATTGTCCTGATTGGCACGGCGTTCTGGAGCCCGATGCTGGAGTGGATCCAAGGGACGCTGGTGTCGGAGGGAATGATGTCCGAGGAGGACCTGGACCTGCTGCAGGTGGTGGACGACCCGGCGCTCGCCGTCGAGCTGGTGGTTGAAGGTGCCGCCCGGCACAGGAACCCCAACGGGACCGGAAACGGCAACGGCAACGGCAACGGGAACGGCGCCGGGGACGCGGGCGGAAAGCGCGCCTGAGCGCCACGCTCAGGACCCCCCGTCGTCTGGCACGATGGGGGAGTGAGTTTCTTCCTGGTTTTCCTCGCGATCGCGCTGGCTGGCGCCGCTTTCCTTCTCGGCACCGGCAGGGCGTCAAGAATCTTCCGCGGACGCCGCGGAAGGGACGACGAAGCACTCGAGACCCTCAATGACGGGTTCGACCAGCCGGTTGCCAACCTTCCGCCGGTGCTGCTGCCCGCAGAGGCGGTAGCTTCCGACGTCGACCGGCTGCGCTTTGCTGTGGGCTTGCGCGGCTACCGGATGGACCAGGTGGACCAGGTGCTGGACGAGTTGAGGGAACAGATCACTGTCAAAGACAGGAAGATCGCGGACCTTGCAGCCGAACTGGACCGCCGTGAGCGAAAACCGGAGCAGGCTCCGTGAGCAGTGCACCCGCCAGGGCCCCGGCACCGGCGGGTATCCGGGTAACGCGCTGGCCCTGGTGGGTGCAGGTCGCGGGACTCTATGCCGCCGCCCGTTTCATCAGTGCCTGCATCTTCATGGCCGCGGCCCTGCACCAGGGCCTGAGCCCCTGGTTTCCCGCCAGGCCGGACTACTGGTCCTTCATCAATATCTGGGATGCCCGCTGGTACGGCGAGGTCCTTCAGAACGGTTACCCGGACGTTCTTCCCACCGACGGTGCCGGAAATGTCCAGGAGAATGCCTGGGCGTTCTACGCCCTCTTTCCTCTGCTGGGCCGGGCGGCGGCCGCTCTGACCGGCGTGCCCCCGGCGTTCGCGCTGACCCTCATTGCCATGCTGAGCGGCCTGGCGGCGGCACTGGTCATCTATCGGCTGTTCCGCCTCAGAGCCGGACACCGTACCGCGCTTTGGGGAACACTGTTTGTTTCCACTTTTCCCATCTCGCCGGTACTCCAGGTGCCCTACGCGGAGTCGCTGAACCTGCTGCTGCTCGCCGCTGCCCTGCTGCTGGTAATGCAGCGCCGCTATCTGTGGGCCATGCCCGCGGTTGTGCTGATGTGCCTGTCCCGGCCTACCGGCGTGCCGTTCGCGGCAATGCTCGGGCTGCTCTTTCTCTTCCGGCTGCGGAAGCACCATGCCGCGGCGCGGGCGGACGCCGCCCGGCTGGGACCCGCCAGCGCCGAAGCGGCGGGGCAGACAGGGGATGTGCCGCACAGCAGGACCCAGCTTTGGTGGCTCGGCGGGCTCACTGCAGTGAGCGGAACCAGTGCCTTGCTCTGGCCTGCGATCGCCTGGGCCGTGACTGGAGACATCCGCGCGTACACCAAGACGGAAACCGTCTGGCGGGGCGAGGACCTGGTGCCGTTCAAACCCTGGTTCGACGCCGGCATCCAGCTCTTCGGACCGGTCCTGGGAGTGCTGGCACCCTTCGTTTTTGTGGCGCTCTTCGCGGCAACCATGCTGAGCCGGCCGGTGCGGGGGCTGGGAACGGAACTCCGGCTCTGGTGTGTTTGTTATCTGGGCTATCTGCTGGTTTTCCTGCACCCTCAGACCAGCACGTTCCGGATGCTGCTCCCGCTGTTTCCGCTGGCCCTCAGCGCTGCCCTCGTTTCGCGGTCCCGGGCGTACCGCGGCACCGTGGTCATTATGTTCCTGCTGCTGCAGATTGTCTGGATCGTGTGGCTGTGGGCATGGGCCCCGCTGCCCGGCGGAGGCGACTATCCGCCGTGACGCGCGACACCTTTAGTGCCTGCCGCCCCAGCGCGGCGCGGCGCGTCGGAAAGTCCAACGATTAGCTACAGCCGCGTTGTTACGCGATAATAGGTGGCAAGCAAGGACAAGAAGCAAACTGAGTACATGGCCCTGATGGCACTCCATCACGGCCGCCGGGCAGCTTGATTGACTAAGCGGACGCAGCCCGGCCGGGCTGCTAAGTCACTGGACTAATGGAGGGGATATTCCTTATGGCGGCTATGAAACCACGCACCGGCGACGGCCCGATGGAAGTTACCAAAGAAGGACGAAGTTTGATCATGCGAGTGCCGCTCGAAGGCGGCGGCCGGCTCGTGGTCGAACTTAACTCCGCTGAAGCGACCAACTTGAAGGAATGCCTCGTCGGCGTTACCGAGTAGCTTCACCGAACGTTTTCACAGCGGGCGGGGTCCGTGGCCGAATGGCTGCGGGCCCCGCCCGCTGTCGTCGTTCCGGGGTGGGCCGGAACCCTTGCTGGGGAGCTGCCGGACGCCGGCTTCCCGCTCCGCTACTTCTTGACGGCGACCAGCAGCCCGTCGCCGGTCGGCAGCATGGCCGACGAGAGCCGGTCGTCATCACGGATGGACCTGCCCACCTGGCGGAGGATCACAGTGGTCGCCTCCCGCGCGGCAGGATTGGCAACGCGGTCCTTGTCCAGCGCGTCGTTGACGATGAGCAGGCCGCCGGACTTGAGCAACCGGATGGCCTGCTCCACATAGCCGGGGTAGTTCGGCTTGTCGGCGTCGATGAAGACAAGGTCGTAGGCGCCGTCCGTCAGCCGGGGCAGGACGTCGCGTGCGCGCCCGGAGATCGTCCGGGTCCGGTTGGCCGGGCTGCCGGCCTCCTGGAACGCCTCGCGGGCGGCCCTGAGGTGCTCGACGTCGACGTCGATGGTGGTCAGCACGGCCTGCGGGCCCAGGCCGCGCAGGATGCAGACACCCGACACGCCCGCGCCCGTGCCGATTTCGACTGCCGTCTGTGCTTTGGACGCGGCAGCCAGGACGGTCAGGACGGCACCGACGCCCGGGCCGACCGGGTTGACGCCGAGCTCGAAGGACCGTTCGCGCGCGTGCAGCATGACCTCATCCTCGGCAGGCAGATCTTCTGCGTAGGACCAGCTCGTGGACTTATCGGCGCTCATGGATATCGCTTTCTGGGCGGCAAAGGGGGATGATTCCCTCCAGCGTACTGTGTCAGGTACTGCCCTGAAGTCAGGCGCCCCCGCGGTGGCCGTCACAGTGCACCGCCCCTCCCGGGCAGTTACTGGGAACTGCCGCCGGATGCCGCCGTTTCAGCCGTCGGCGGAAGGGCTGCCGGCGTCAGGAAATTCCCAGATTCTTTTGAAATGATGGTTATCCAATCATCCGCGTGGTGATCGGCGCCGAATTCAAAGTGCAGGCGCTTGCAGCCGCAAGCACCGTCCACGGCGTAAGCATCATCCACGAGGGGAGCGGACAATGTCGATAGTGGCAGCTGTCCCTACAACTGAAGAGTCCCGGCCCGAGGCGGAATCCGAATGGGTGCGGCCCACCTGGGAAGAAGTGGTCTCCAATCATTCCGCCAAGGTGTACCGCCTTGCATACCGCCTGACCGGCAACAAATTCGACGCCGAGGACCTCACCCAGGAAGTTTTCGTCCGGGTGTTCCGGTCATTGGAGAACTTCAAGCCAGGCACGCTGGATGGGTGGTTGCACCGGATCACCACCAACTTGTTCCTGGACCAGGCGCGGCGCAAGAGCCGCATCCGCTTCGATGCACTGGCCGAGGACGCCGAATCCCGCCTCCCGGGGCGCGAACCCGGACCGGAGCAAAGCTTCGAATTCAACAACCTTGATATCGATGTGCAGGCCGCCCTCGAGGAGCTTCCGCCGGACTTCCGTGCCGCCGTCGTGTTATGCGACCTTGAAGGACTTTCCTATGACGAGGTCGCTGTAGCCCTGGGCATTAAGCTCGGAACCGTCCGCTCCCGGATCCACCGCGGCCGGACGATGCTGCGGGAGAAGCTTGCCCACCGGGACCCGCGGCCGCCACAGTCCGCCAAGTCCTCAATCAAGCCGCGCCTGAAGATGCCGCGCATCGCCGGACTCCTCTGAACCAGGCGATGCGTCTGCTGAAACGACTGCTGCGCGCCCTGCATAAGCGGCGCGGCCGGCACCTTGATTCGTGTGGTGAATGCCTGCTTCAGCAACGCCGGGAACGCCAATACCTGGAGCGGCTGCGCAGGGCAGACGTTCCTGCGGCCAGCGAAGACCTGACCGCGCGACTACTGGCCCGTACCGAGGAACTGGCCCGTGCCGGAGCATCGGGACGACCGGGGGAGCTGGCCGGGGCACCGCAATCGGGCACTACCTCACGAGCCGCGCCGCGCGTCCTTTCGCCGGCCCTTCGCGCTTCCGTGTTCACGGCTGCCGGCGCGGCTGCCGCCGCGGCTCTGCTCGGGGGATCGGCCTACCTGATGGGGGCCACCCCGGTCCCGGCCCCGGCGGCGGCCGGCGCAGTGGACTCCGCCCTCCTGCAAGGAGACCCCCCGGATTCCCCGGCGGACGCCGTCGAGGCAGGGCCGGGCGCACCGGCCGGATGGAGCCTCACGGGTGAACCGGACTTCACCCCTTCGGGCTCCCTCACCGGGAAACAACTCATTGCACTGCGCTCGGCGGGTTGGACGTGCCCTGAACTCCGAGAACTCGGCTACCATCTGGTCTGGGCACGCAGCCGGGCGATGGCCGGCGGCGATCTCCTGGAACTGCGACTCACCGACGGACAGCACTTCGCCACCGTGTTCGAACAGCACGGCGGCACGAAACCGAACCATCCCCCTGAACAGAACAGCGGCCAAACGGCACCCCTTAATGTCCTCACCGGCCATCCGGCACCTGCAGATGGCTTCAGCTCCGCCCCGGTAACGGCGGGGAACGGCGTCCCGGTGCCGGCGCCCGGGAGTTTGTGGGTGCATGCGGCGGCTCCCTTTGCCGCCATCTATCAAACGGACGGAACCACCTTCACGTACATCTCGGACCTGCCCCCGGAGCAGGCCGACGACGGCGTCGCGGCCCTGGTCCGGGCGCGAACCGCGGCGCCGGGGACGGCGGGGAACGCCGGACCCGGACCGGAGGACGCCGCCGGCGGCACCGCAGGATCCGACCGCGTCGGGGCCGGTCCCGGAACCGCGCCCGACCTCACTGCCCGGTTGGAGCGCGGCCTGGGCCGGATTGTGGAGATGCTGGCCCCGTGACAGCCCGATCCGGCGCGGCACGCCACTGTGTGTCTTCGCCGAATCGTCCCCGTTCCGATTGAGAGGGTAATCTTCCTACAGTGCTTGGAATCAATGGACCGGAGTTCTTACTTCTGCTGATCATCGGCCTTCTGGTGATCGGTCCCAGTAGGCTGCCCGAATACACCCAAAAACTTGCCAATATTGTCAAGGAAGTCCGTCGGATGGCCTCCGGGGCGCGGGAGCAGATCAAGGATGAAGTCGGCATCGACATCGATGACGTCGACTGGAAAAAGTATGATCCCCGTCAGTACGATCCCCGCCGCATTATCAAGGAAGCGCTGCTGGAGGATGACACCAAGCCTGTCAGCGCCGGCGCACCGGACGCCGTCGCCACCGTAGCGGCGGCCTCAGCGGCCGCCTCGGAGCGCCGGCCCGTCCGGGCGGCGGAGCGCCTTCCCGCGGGTGAGCCGGCGCCCTTCGACTCGGAAGCCACCTAGCGGGGCTGCAGTCCCAGGGATTTTCCGGCCAGCCCGCGCGGGACCGTCGAGAGTCTCCCGGCGATCTGCAGCAGCGCCGCGGCCGCCGGGGTGTCTGGCCGGCCCAGCACCAAGGGAACTCCGGCGTCGCCGCCCTCCCGCAGCAGGATGTCCAGCGGGATCTGTCCCAGCAGCGGAACGTGCGTACCTACCGTCGCCGTCAGCCGCTCGGCCAGCACCGCGCCGCCGCCGCTGCCAAACAGCTCCATCCGGTTGCCGTCAGGCAGTTCCAGGTACGACATATTTTCGACGACCCCGGCGACGCCCTGGCCGGTCTGGGTGGCAATCGCTCCGGCCCGCTCCGCCACATCCGCTGCCGCCGTCTGGGGCGTGGTGACCACAAGGATCTGCGCTTGCGGCAGTAATTGGGCCACGGAAATGGCGATGTCGCCTGTTCCGGGCGGCAGGTCCAGGAACAGGGCGTCCAGATCGCCGAAGTAAACGTCGGTGAGGAACTGCTCCAGGGCCCGGTGCAACATGGGTCCCCGCCAGGCGACCGGCTGGTTGCCGGTGACGAACATGCCGATTGAAATGACTTTGACCCCGTAGGCCACCGGCGGCAGGATCATGTCATCCACCCGGGTGGGCGCCTGGGTGATACCCATCAGTGCCGGGACGGAGAAGCCGTAGACGTCTGCGTCCACGATGCCCACGCGCAGGCCTTGCGCGGCCAGTGCACAGGCAAGGTTCACCGTCACGGAGGATTTTCCGACGCCGCCTTTGCCGCTGGCCACCGCGTACACCTTGGTCAGTGAGCCAGGATCGTTGAACGGTATTCCGCGCTGCGCGCCTGCGCCGCGGAGCCGGTCCTTAAGCGCGTCGCGCTGTTCCTGCGTCATGACCTTCAGGTCAACCGCGACGCCGGTGACCCCCGGCACCGCTGACAGCGCGGTTTCGCAGTCCGCGGTGATGGTCCCGCGCAACGGGCAGCCTGCGATGGTCAAAAGTACCGCAACCTGTACTTCGCCGCCGTCGGAAATCTCAACGGTGTCCACCATGCCGAGCTCCGTGATGGGACGGCGGAGCTCGGGATCGATCACGGTCGCGAGGGCGGCGTGCACTGCCTCCGCGAGCGGTGACGCCGGCGGCGTTCCCGCGCCCGGGATACCGGTGCTCAGGGTGCCGTCGGTTGAAATGTCAGGGCGGGCATTGTCAGGGCGGGCATTGTCCGGGGCGGCGTTCACCGGGGGGGCGTTCATGCGGGGACGGCTCAGTTCTCTGGGGAGGTGGAATGTGCGGCGGTGCCGGCGGTATCCGCCTCGGTGGCCGGCGGCTGCCCGGGTGCCGTGCGGTCCTTCCGGGCCGCCTTCGGGCTACTGTCGGATTTGACCCGGGGACCTTGCTGCGTCCGGGGGCTGCGCTGCTTGTCGCGGCGTTCCTTCAGCTTTTCCTTGACTTTGTCCCGCGGAGATTCGTGGACTCCGGCGGAGGCATCGTGGGTGCGCAGTTCCTCCTGCGCCTCGAGCATGTCCTCCAGCAGGCTCCGCAGCTCGGCGCGGACGTAGTCGCGGGTGGCGACTTCCCGCAGTGCGATCCGCAGCGACGCCAATTCCCGGGTCAGGTACTCGGTGTCCGAGAGGTTGCGTTCCGCGCGCTGGCGGTCCTGCTGAAGGGAAACGCGGTCACGGTCGTCCTGCCGGTTTTGGGCAAGCAGCAGCAACGGCGCGGCGTAGGAAGCCTGGAGCGAGAGCATCAGGGTCAGGAGGGTGAAGCCGAGGGCCAGGGAATCAAACTGCCAGGCCTCCGGCGCCCAGGTGTTCCAGGCCAGCCAGATGACCACGAAGACCGTCATGTAGACGAGGAACTGGGGTGTGCCCATGAAGCGTGCGAAGCCTTCGGTGGTCTGGCCGAAGGCGTCCGGGTTCGGAGAGAATTTCGGGAGGATCCGCTGGCGGCCGCTCAAAGGAGTGTCGAGGCTTCCCTTGTCCGGTTTGCTGCCCGGCCGGCTTTGGGCGTTGCGTGCTGCGCTGTTATCAGCCAATGCGGCCTCCAAGCTTCCTTATCGGGACATCGTCCTCATGGGCGCGCCAGTCATCGGGCAGCAGATGATCCAACACATCGTCAACAGTCACCGCCCCCACAAGCCGACCGTCGCTGTTGACGACGGGGAGCGAGTTGAGGTTGTAGGTGGCCAACGTGCGGGCCACCTCGCTGATGTGGGCCAGGTCCGAGACCGGCTCCAGGGTCTTGTCCACCAGGTTTCCGAGCGGCTCGGGCGGCGGGAAGCGTAACAATTGCTGAATGTGCACAACACCCAGGAACCGGCCCGTGGGCGTCTCGAGCGGGGGCCGGGCGATGAAGATCGACGAGGCGAGGGCGGGGGACAGCTCCTCGCGTCGGACGTGGGCAAGGGCTTCGGCGACGGTGGCTTCCGGGGGCAGGATGACCGGAACCGGGGTCATCAGGCCACCCGCGGTGTCCTCATCATATTCGAGCAGCCGGCGGACGTCCTCGGCGCCCTCGGGTTCCATCAGCTGGAGCAGCTCTTCGGCCTGGGCGCTGGGGAGCTCGGCGAGGAGGTCGGCGGCGTCGTCGGGGTCCATCTCCTCCAGTACGTCCGCGGCACGGTTGACGTCGAGGGCGGAGAGGATTTCCACCTGGTCGCCTTCGGGCATTTCCTGCAGGACGTCGGCCAGCCGTTCGTCCTGGAGCTCGCTGGCGACTTCGAAGCGGCGTTTGTCGCTCATTTCCTGCAGGGCCTCGGCGAAGTCGGCCGGTTTGAGGTCCTCATGGGTGGCGACGAACTGGGTGGCGGCCTGGGGCTCGGTGCGGGCGCCCTGTTGCGCGTCAGCCCAGTCGATGATCATGGTCTCATTCCGGCGCAGCCTGCTCAACGGCGAGAGGGAATGGCCGCGGCGGACGAAGAGCTTGCTGACAAACCAATCGCCGGAGCGGTGCTTGTCCATCGCGATGTCCTCGATGGTGGCGTCCCCGCTGCCGTCGGCGAGCGTCACCCGGCGGTCGAACATTTCGGCCACGACAAGGGTTTCGGCGCCGCGCTGTTCAAAACGCCGCAGGTTCACCAGCCCGGTGCAGATGATCTGGGTCTGGTCGATCGAGGTGATGCGGGTCATCGGCACGAAGACCCGCTTTTTCCCGGGGACTTCGACGACGATGCCCACGACGTGCGGTGCGCCCCGGGTGCCGCGCGAGAGCACGACGACGTCGCGCAGCCTCCCGAGTCGATCGCCCAGTGGGTCAAAGACGTCGAGTCCGAGGAGGCGCGCAACAAACACCCGCGAAAGATTTGTGCTCACTTGTACAGGCTACCGAGTCCGCTCTCTTTTAGCTGAATTTACAGCCGGTGCCCAGCCGGATAGGTAAGAATAGGCGTATGTCAAACATTTTTGGTGCTCCCAGGGCTGGCGCCCCCAACGGCCCGGACGCGGCCCGCACTGTTCCCAAAGGGGACACTGTTGGGTCCTACAACTCCTACCTGGATGCCCAGAAGGCGGTGGATTACCTGGCGGACCAGCAGTTCCCGGTACAGATGGTCTCCATAGTCGGCAATGAGCTGAAGATGGTCGAGCGGGTCACCGGCAGGCTGACCTACCCCCGGGTGGCACTCTCCGGGGCGCTGAGCGGCATGTGGTTCGGCCTGTTCGTGGGCATCATGCTGTCCTTTTTCTCCACGACCGACGGCGCTTTTTCGATTCTGACGTCGGTGCTCATGGGTGCGGCGTTCTTCATGCTGTTCGGCATCGTCACCTACGCCATGCAGCGGGGTAAACGGGACTTCACGTCCACGAGCCAGGTCGTGGCGACCAACTACGACGTCGTGGTTTCCTTTGAAGCGGCGAATGAGGCGCGGCGGCTGCTGCACCAACTGCCCATGACGCAGCAGGACGCCTCGGTGTCCGCCGGGTACCCCCAGCGCGACAACCAGCACCAGCCCAACCAGCACCAGCCCTACCAGCAGGGCCAGCACCCGCCGTACCAGCCGGGCCAACAGGGCAGCGAACCCCAGCGGCCTGCGGGCTGGACAGACCCGTATGGCCAGCGGACTCCCGAAGCCGGGCAGCATGAGGCCGGGCGGCACGCCGGCGGTCAGCGCCCTGAAGCACCACAGCCCGCTGCACAGCAGCCCACGTCCGCTCAGCAGCCGGTGGGCTCTGCAGACGCTGCACAGACCACGGAGGAGCCCGCCAAACCGGCCGGCTTCGCCTACCCGGACCTGCCGGACGGCCGCCCCCAATACGGGGTCCGCGTCACCGATGCCCCCAAGCAGGAACCCGGTCAAGGCGGCGAGCAGCACTAGCTGACAGACAATGAAGGCCTCCACCCGGAGATGATCCGGGCGGAGGCCTTCTTCGTGCCAGCTTCAACGCCGCAATTACCCAATGCAGCGGCGGGGCTGGGCAGCTGGAACTACGCCGTGCTGGAACTGTGCCGTGCTGGAACTACGCCGTGTGGCCTTCCGCTTCCTGGTAAATGCCCGCCATCCAGGACTCGACGTCGGCCGCCTTGCGGGGCAGGGCGGCGCTGAGGTTGACCGGGCCGTCGGCGGTCATGAGGATGTCGTCCTCGATGCGGACACCGATTCCGCGGTACTCCGCCGGAATGCCGAGGTCCTCGTCCTTGAAATAGAGTCCGGGTTCGATCGTGAAGACCATCCCCGGGGTGAGGACGCCGTCCAGGTACAGCTCGCGCTTGGCCT
Organism: Micrococcaceae bacterium Sec5.8; assembly: GCA_039636775.1. NCBI lineage: Bacteria > Bacillati > Actinomycetota > Actinomycetes > Micrococcales > Micrococcaceae > Micrococcaceae bacterium Sec5.8. Next base: position 2,835,248 of record CP143429.1, on the reverse strand, counting down.
GGGCGCAGTCGTGCACGTCGAGGCCAAGGTGGTGGCTGGTGCCGTGCGGCATCCAGCGGCGGTGCTGCTGGCCCTCTGCGCTGATGGCCTCTTCAACGGAGACCGGCAGCAGGCCCCATTCAGCGAGGCGTTCCGCCAGCACCGTGGTGGCCGCGGTGTGGATGTCGCGGAACTTGGTCCCGGGCTGGGCGGCAGCGAAGCCTGCGTCGGCGGCATCGAGGACGGCCTCGTAGACCTTGCGCTGGACCTCGGAGAAAGTGCCGTTGGACGGCAGGGTGCGCGTGATGTCCGCGGTGTAGAGCGAATCCGCCTCAACACCGGCGTCGAGCAGCAGAAGCTCGCCGGCAGTGACTTTCCCGGTGTTCCGGGTCCAGTGCAGCACGGTGGCATTGTTGCCGGAGGCTGCGATGGTGTCGTAGCCGAGCTCATTACCTTCTTCCCTGGCCCGGGCGAAGAACGCCCCTTCGACGACGCGCTCGCCACGCTGGTGCGTCAAAGCCCGCGGAAGTGACTTCACCACCTCGGTGAAACCCTGCACGGTGGCGGCGACGGCGATTTTCATCTGCTCGACTTCCCACTCGTCCTTGAGCAGCCGCAGTTCAGAGAGGGCTTCCGTTAGCTTCTCATCCAAGGCATCGAGGACGCCGAGGTCCAGGTTCTCGGGGTCCTTGGCCGTGTTGTAGCGGGCGGTGTCGACCAGGGCGTCGATGTTCTCGTCCACCTTCCGCACCAGCCGGATGGAGATCCCGCCAATTTCGGGGGCGCCGACGTTCTTGGTGATGCCAAGTTCGAGTTCGCTGATGTCGGCAGTGTCCAGTCCGAGGCGGGCTTTGAACTCGGCCAGGGTGGGGCGGGCGCCGATCCAGAATTCGCCGGACCGGGAGTCAGCGTAGAACTGTTCGGTGTCGCGGCCGGCCAGCGGACGGAAATACAGCGTCGCGTGGTGGTGGCCGCCGTCATCGCCCTTGCCGGCTTCGACGGGTTCCAGGATAAGCACGGCGTCGGGCTCGTGGTCCAGGCCGAGGCCGGTGAGATGGGCGAAGCCGGAGTGCGGCCGGAAGCGGTAGTCGCAGTCGTTGGACCGGACCTTCAGCGGACCGGCGGGAATGACCAGGCGTTCGCCCTTGAACTGCTCTGAGACGGCGCGGCGGCGGGCAGCGGCATGGCCGGCGACGGCGTCGCGGTCCGGGACCTGTTCGCGGGCCGGGGCCCAGTTGCTGGCCATAAATGCCTTAAAAGCATCGGAGCTGGGCCGCTGTGAGCGGTTGTTGACGCGCTCGTCGAGGGGTTGGGAAGCGGAGACTTGGGTGTTATCTGCATCGTTCACGCATCCATCGTCTCACCAGCGCAGCGGCTGAGGCCAACAGGCCGGCGGGGTGGCGGCGTCAACGCGGTGACCCTGCGGAGCGAAGCAGGGCAGGCGTGGACGCCCGGGCAGCCGTTCCCTCGGCCGCCGTTAGACTCGACGTCATGGCTGATGAATCCAGGAAGCCGTCGGTTGTTCCGGCGGTATCTCCGGCACCGAAGCTGGCCGCACACCGGCGGGTCGCCACTAACGCTGCTGGCGCCGCCACTGGACTCCGGGCCGGCCGGTGCAGGTGAGAGCGCACGCCATCCGGGCCGCATTCAGTTCGCGTCTGTGGCCGATCCCGGTCTTCGCCGTGGCATTGGCCGTAGCGTTTGGTGTCGGGCTGCCGGCCCTGGACGCTGTGGTCGAGGACCGCCTGCCGGAAGTTCTGCAGGTTTACCTCTTCAGCGGCGGGGCGGAGGCCGCCCGGTCCGTTTTGGAAGCCATCTCCGGGTCGCTGATCACCGTCACGTCGCTGACCTTCTCCCTTACCGTTGTTACCCTGCAGCTGGCCAGCAGCCAGTTTTCCCCCCGGCTGCTCCGCACCTTCACCAGTGACAGCTTCGTTCACCGGACCCTGGCACTTTTCCTCGGGACTTTCGCCTACTCTCTCACCGTCCTGCGCAGTGTCCGGAGTGGCACGGCGGGCGGGACCGAATTCGTACCTGATATCGCGGTCACCGTCGCGTTCCTCCTGGCCATCGCCAGCGTCATCGGCCTCGTCCTCTTTTTAGCCCACCTCACCCGCGAAATCCGCGTAGAGACGATGATGCGGAACGTCCATTCTGAAACCGCCGCCACGATCGAGCGCGTACTTCCAACAAACCCGACACCGCCCGCGGGCGCAGCCGCCGCTCCGGGCCGTCCCGCTGCTCCTGGCGAGCCCACCGCGTCGGGCGGCCAACGGATCCTGGCCCCGTCGTCGGGCTTCCTGAATATGGTCGACGAAGCGGGGCTGGCCGCGGCGGCCCGGGAACGTGGCGCCGTGGTCCGGATCGATGTGTGGGCGGGGGACTCCCTGATAGCCGGTGTTCCGTTCGCCACGGCCTGGGCTGGCGCCGCACGGGAGCCGTTCACGTCCGCAGAGCTTGAGGACCTCACCCGGCAGCTGGCCGACGTCGTGACGGTGGGCTTTGAACGGACGAATGATCAGGATCCGGTTTTTGGATTCCGGCAATTGGCGGACGTCGGAGCCCGGGCACTTTCACCGGGCACCAACGACCCCACGACGGCCGTGCATGTCATTGGCCACCTGTCCAGCCTGCTGTGCATGCTGATGGAACGGGAGCTCTGCGACCACGTGGTCCAGGATGCGGATGGCCGGGTCCGGGCCATCGTCGCTCGACCCGGCTTTGACCATTTCCTCGGCACCGCCGTGTCGCAGATCCGCCACTACGGCATGCAGGACGTGGAAGTCGGCTTACGCCTTTTGACGCTGTTCGAAGAGGTCAACTGGTGCGACCACCTCGGCGCCCAGCACCACGCCCTGCAGTCCCGACTGGCGGAGCTGCGCGAGAGCATCGAGCATCACCAGTACACGAGTACCGAAAAACAGGCCCTGGTGGACCGGTTTGACCAGGTGCGGTCGGCGGTGTCCGCAAACGCACGCTGACCTAGGGTGGTGGCCTGCAAAGCACTGACGGCCGCGGTCCGGGCGCCCGGCCGGCCTGGCGGCGATCTACTAGGCTGGTGGGGTGAGGATAGACCTGCATGCCCACTCGAATGTTTCCGACGGTACCCAAGCGCCCGGGGCGGTGATGGCCTCCGCCGCGGATGCGGGCCTCGACGTCGTCGCGCTGACCGACCATGACTCAACTGACGGCTGGGCCGAAGCTTCCCTCGCTGCCCGCGGGCACGGCATTGCTCTGGTTCCCGGGATGGAAATTTCCTGCCGGACGACGGAGGGCATCAGCGTCCACCTCCTCTGCTACCTGCACGACCCGGCGCACCCCGGGCTGCTGGAGGAAATCACCAAGGCCAAGGATGCCCGCTTCACCCGGGCCGAGCGGATGGTCAGCCTGCTCGCCGAGGACTATCCGCTGAGCTGGGACGACGTCATCCACCACGTAGCGCCGGGAGCCACCCTCGGCAGGCCGCACATTGCCGATGCCCTCGTCGCCGCGGGTGTGGTCGCGGACCGCGGCGAGGCCTTTGACTCGATCCTGACCTCGCACTCCCGCTACTGGGTGCAGCACTATGCGCCGGATCCCGCGCTCGCCGTGGAGTTGGTCCGCGACGCCGGCGGGGTTCCGGTGTTCGCGCACCCGGTGGCGTCATCCCGCGGCCGGATCGTGGGGGAACGGACCTACCGGGAGATGATCGACGCCGGGCTGGCGGGACTGGAAATCGACCATCGGGACAATCCGGAGGAGGGCAGGGCCTTCTTGCGCAAACTCGCGGACCGGCACGGGCTGCTGGTTACCGGTTGCTCCGATTACCACGGCGCCGGGAAACCGAACCTGCTGGGGGAGAACCTCACCGCGCCGGACGTCCTGGCCCGAATCGAGGAGATGGGAACCGGGTCCTCCGTGGTGCGCTGAGCGGGCAGGTCACCACCCCGCCCGATTCGCTATCAGTTTTGGTTCCCAGCGGGCCGGAATAGGCACTCGGAGTGATAGCGCAACCGGGGTCAGGTGCCCGGGAAGGCGCTGAAGCTGGCGTGCGGGGCGAGCCGCTTGGCCATCACATCAATGGCCGGCTGGTTCTGGTCCACGCAGACGAACCTGCGGTCGAGCTTCGCGGCCACGGCGCCGAGGGTGCCGGAGCCGGCGAAGAAGTCCAGGCACCAGTCACCGGGGCGGCTGGAGGCCGCGACCACACGTCGGATCAGCCCCTCGGGCTTCTGCGTCGGGTAGCCGGTCTTCTCCTTGCCCGTGGGGGACACGATCGTGTGCCACCAGACGTCGGTGGGCAGCTTGCCGAGCTCCCGCTTGGCGGGGGTGACGAGTCCCGGCGCCATGTAGGGCTCCCGGTCCACTTCAGCGCTGTCGAAGTGGTATTTCGCAGGGTTCTTGACGTAGACGAGGATGTTGTCGTGTTTGGTAGGCCAGCGGTATTTTGCCCGGGCACCGTAGTCGTAGGCCCAGATGATCTCGTTCAGGAAACACTCGCGGCCGAAGATGGCGTCCAGCATAACCTTCGCGTAGTGGACCTCACGGTAGTCCAGGTGCAGGTACAAGGTGCCGTCATCCGCCAGGAGCCGCCATGCCTCCAGCAGCCGCGGTTCCAAGAACGTCCAGTAGTCACTGAACGCGTCGTCGTACTTGTGCAGGGCGCCCTTGATGGTGTCGTAGGAACGGCCTTTGAACCCGACGCGGTCGCCCGCGCCACCGGCATTGAGCACCATCTTAGTTTCCTGGCGCTTCTGAACCCTGCCCGTGTTGAACGGCGGATCCACGTAAATGAGTGTGAAGGCGCCGTCCGGCAGCGTTGGAAGGTACACCGCGTTGTCCGCGTGCACCACCAGATTGCTGCCGTCCGGCGCCCAGACGGTGTCAGTCATAAAAAGGTTTAGGCCTCGGTGCTGCTGGCCGGAGCCCCGGCCTGCGCCTCGCCGGCCACCACTTCGCCGTTATGGCGGCGGGTGCGGGTCCGGCGGCGTGCGCGGGTGGCACGGTCCACCTCGGTGGGCGCGCTGGCTGCGGCCTTGGCCGGCGCCTCGGCTGCGGGGCCCGTGGTGGCGTCAGCCTCGGCGGGACGACGGCGGCGCTCGCCCGAGCGTCCCGCGTCCTTGCTGCCGGCGCTGGCACCGCCGCTTCGACGGGAATCGCGGCTGCCGTCCCGGCCGCCGCCGGTGCTCCGGCCGCCGTCGCGGCTGCCGCCACGGGGACCGCCCGAGGTGCCGGCGTCGCGTGCGCCGCTGCGGCCGCTATCACGACCACCACTGGTCTGCCCGCTGCGTGCGGTGTTCTTCTTGCCGGTCTCGCCCAGGTCCTCGAGGAGTTCGGCGTCAACGCCGGCCAGTATCCGCTTATCGCGGGGCAGCCGGCCCTTGGTGCCGGCGGGGATGTCGAGCTCCTCGAACAGGTGAGGCGAGGAGGAGTACGTTTCCACCGGCTCAGGAACGCTCAAACCCAGGGCCTTGTTGATCAGGCCCCAGCGGGGCATGTCGTCCCAGTCCACGAAGGTCACGGCCGTGCCCTTGTTGCCGGCGCGTCCGGTGCGCCCCACCCGGTGCAGGTAAATCTTCTCGTCTTCAACGCACTGGTAGTTGATGACGTGCGTGACGTCATCGACGTCGATGCCGCGCGCGGCCACGTCGGTGGCGACGAGGACATCGACCTTGTTGTTGCGGAAGGCGCGGAGGGCCTGCTCGCGGGCGCCCTGGCCGAGGTCGCCGTGGATGGCGGCGGCGGCAAAGCCGCGGTCCACCAGTTCCTCGGCCACTTTGGCGGCGGTTCGCTTGGTCTTGGTGAAAATGATGGTGCGGCCGCGGCCTCGTGCCTGCAGGATCCGGGCCACTACCTCGATTTTGTCCATGCTGTGGGCACGGTAGATCAGCTGCCGGATGTCGCGCTTGGTCAGTCCCTCGTCGTCCGGGTCCGCGGCACGGATGTGGGTGGGCTTGGTCATGTACCGCCGTGCCATGGCGACGACCGGGCCGGGCATGGTGGCGGAGAACAGCATTGTCTGGCGGACGTCGGGGGTGCCCGCGATGAGGGTTTCGACGTCAGGCAGGAAACCGAGGTCCAGCATCTCGTCGGCTTCGTCGAGGATAACCATCTTGACGTTCTTCAGGACGAGGTGCTTTTGCTTGTAGAGGTCGATGAGGCGGCCCGGGGTGCCAACAACAACCTCAACGCCCTTCTGCAGCGACTCGACCTGCGGCTCGTAGGCACGGCCGCCGTAAATGGTGGTGATCCGGGCGTTGCGCTTGCTGGCGGCGTTCTGAAGGTCGTTGGCGACCTGGACAGCCAACTCGCGGGTCGGCACAATCACCAGGGCCTGCGGGGCGCCCGGGGCGGGGAGCCTGTCATAGCCTGCGTCATCGGGCCCGACGACGCGCTGCAGCGCCGGGATGCCGAAGCCGAGCGTTTTGCCTGTGCCCGTCTTAGCCTGGCCGATGATGTCGTGGCCTGCCAGGGCGACCGGCAGGGTCATGGCCTGGATCGGGAAGGGGTGGGTGATGCCGGCGTCGGACAGGGCCTCAACGATGTCGGCGCGGACGTTGTAGTCGGCGAACGTCTTCTCCGCGATCTCGTGCGGCTTCTCGTCCGAGATAATGGTTTCTTCGGGCTCGATCGTTTCCGTTCCGGATTCGTCGGTCAGAAGCTGGTGCGTGTGCAATTCACTCACTAGGGGAGTTTCCTTATTCATTTGGGCTGCGCTGCTTGCTCAACGGGACAGGCCGGGGGCCGTTCCGGAGCACGCTCAGGCGCGCAGGCAATTCCAGTGGAAGCCGATCGCGGGCTATCAATTGCTGGCACTGGTGACCAGCGGGTCTGTCTCAAGATCGCGTAGGGGCGGGCTTGTTGAATTCGAAAATCAAGGAAATCAACGACCGGGCATCCATATCTACCTCTCCAGTCTAGCCGCACACGGCCCGGAACCTCGACGGACACCCCAAGGCCAAGCGCGGAGTCTGTGTCCGGTGCTCAGTCCACCAGCTCAAGGCGCACCTCGCGGGTGGCGATGTCGGAGGAGATAATCCGGACCCGGACCTGGGTTCCGGGTTCCAGCTCGCCAGGGCAACGGGCTGTCACCGCGGGCTCCGCGATCTGCACAATGCCGGAGGGACCGTTGCCGTTGCCCGGTTTCGTGCCGACAATTCCATTGCCGTTTTTGCCATTCGCGTTCTTCCCGTTCCCATTCCTGCCATTCCTGGCAGGCTTGGAACCGGAAATCACGACAGCGTCGAACTCTTGGCCGACGTGGTTGACCAACAGCGCCGCCTCGACGGTGTCGAGGGAGAGTCGTTCTAGCCGGGCTGCCAGCTGGTCGGATGCTGCCATGATCGAGGGAAGGGACGGCAGGGCTTCGCGTGCCCAGGCGGGAACGGACGTGCCGTTACTGAGGGCCTCGCAGATCACCAGGACAAAGCGGTCCACCAGGCGGCGCAGCGGCGCGGTGGAGTGGGCGTAGGCGGCGCCGATGGCGGCCTGGATCTCCGCCCCGGGCAGGGTCCCATCAAAGGGGGTGTAGCCCGCGCCGCGGAAGAGCATGCCGGCTGAATGCACGATCGCCAGTTGCTGGGGATCTGTCGGGTCGAGGGTGCGAAGGTAGTCGCCGTAGCTCGTTTCGCCGTCCCAGGGTTTGCCCAGGGCGCGGGTCTGGCGGTGGAAATGCGCCAGGGAGGCTTCATCCGGTGCGGGCATGGTGCGCAAGATGCCGACTTTCCCCTGGAGCATGATTTCCGCGGCCGCCATCCCCGTCATCAGCGAGATTTGGGCGTTCCAGTCCTCCACCGGCAACGGCGGGGCAGCCACAATCCGGTAGCCGCCGTCGGGCAATTGTTCGATTTCCTGCTCCGGCATGTTCAGGCTGGCGCCGCCGCGGAGCCGTTCCAGCTCCACCCGTTTGATCCCGACTTCCTTGAGGAGCTGAAGCACGGGTGCTGCGGTTCCGGCGTCGAGTTCGGCCTGCACCCCGGCGTAGCTCAGCTTGGCGCGGCTGCGGACGGCGGCGCGGCGCACCAGCACCGAGCACACTTCCGCGGCGGCGTCCAACTCGAATTCCCAGACAAACGCCGCACACAGCTGCCCGGCCAAGAGACTGCCGGCCTCTTCGCTGATGACCTCCGGGTGCAACGGAATCCGGCCGTCCGGAGTGTAGAAGGTCTGGCCGCGGCGGCGGGTCTCGGCGTCGAGCGCCCCGCCGGGGATGACAAAGGAGGGCACATCCGCGATGGCGTAGAAAACTCGATACCCAGATGCGGAACGATCAATGAAGAGTGCCTGGTCCAAGTCGGTGGACGATGCGGGATCAATCGTCACGAACTCGATGTGGGTGAGGTCAAGATCGGGAAGTTCGTGGCCGGCGACCGCCTCTTTGGCCTCCCGGAGAGCGTCCTCGGGAAAGGGGCCCGGCAGTTCCAGCGTGGTGCGCAGCGCGTTAAGCGCCTCGGCGAGTCGGTTCTTCTGCTGGTGGACATTCGGGGTCAGACGATGATGGGACACGAAGAACAGATTAGCTTCAATTGCGCCATTAGTCTTGGATCATGAGCACATCCCTGGCTGATCCTGCCCGTTACAACACCTTCCTGAGGGACCTGCTCGGGGTGATGGCCTACGGCGAACTCTCGGCCTTCGAACGGCTCTCTTCTGACGCCCGGTATTCACCCACCCTGCATGACCGTGCGGTGCTGGGCCGGATCGCCGTGATCGAGTTCCAGCACTACGAACTTGTCAGCGCCAAACTCGACGACATGGGCCTGGACGCAGAAGCCGCCATGGTGCCGTTCCAGCCGTCCGTGGACCACTTTCACGAACGCACCCGGCCGGCGGACTGGTACGAATCCCTCATGAAGGCGTACGTGATCGACACTGTCTCCGCCGATTTCTACCGCGCCATTTCCCGTTACGTCGACGCCGAGACCCGCGCCCTGGTCGAGCAGATCCAGATCGACGCGGAGGCTACCGGCGTGCTCCGGGAGCGTCTGCGCTCCGCCCTCGCCGATGACCCCCGGTTGGCGTCGCGGCTGGCCCTCTGGGCCAGGCGCCTCCTGGGCGAGGCGCTGACCCAGGCGCAGCGCGTCAGTTTCGAGCACGCCTTCATCGGCGGACTGATCGGTGCGGACGGCGAGCAATCCAAGGAACTGGTCCGCGAGCTGATGCGGGAACTCGCGGCAAACCACTCCCGCCGGATGCTTCAGCTCGGTTTGGCCGGCTGAGCGGACAGCCCGGCCTATCCCTCCGGTGCCTCAAGGGCGGCCAGCAGTGTCCTGGCGGCCTCAGTGGGGTCGTTGGCCTCGGTAATGGCGCGGACCACCACGATTCTGCGGGCGCCGGCTTCGACCACCCGCTCCACATTGCCGGCATTGATGCCCCCGATCGCGAACCAGGGCACGACACCCGCGACCTTTCCCGTGGCTTTGCCGCCGACGGAAATTTCGGCCCGACGGATAGCCTGCTCCGCGTACCGGACCAGTTCGAGTCCGACGGCGGCGCTCCCTGGCTTCGTGGGGGTTTCCCACACGGGCCCGACGCAGAAGTAGTCCAGCCCTTTACGGCCGGGGGCGGCGGCAATGGCCTCGTCCACTTGGACCGGGCTGTGAGTGGACCGGCCAATCACAGTGGACTTACCGAGGAAGTCCCGTGCCGCCTGGAGGGTGAGATCCTTCTGCCCGATGTGGAACACGGGAGCCCTCGACAACGAAGCAAGGTCCGCCCGGTCGTTGACGGCCCAGAGCCGGCCGTGCCGGTGCGCCGCCTGGTGCAGGACCTCCAGCAACTCCAGCTCCTCGGCCGCATGCAGCGATTTATCGCGCAGCTGAATGATATCCACGCCACCGGCAAATGCCGCGTCCACGAAGTCAGCGAAGTCGCCTCGGCCCCGGCGGGCATCGGTGCAAAGGTAGAGGCGCGCAATGGTGTGGGCGGCGTCCGGGCTCATGCTCCCAGCCTAGTTCGTGTCCGCAGGGCCCCGCGGACGGGAACCTGCCGCTTTCCGGCCGGCACGGACACCGCGGATCACCCCGGACCCCGGGTGCCGGCACGCCGTCCCCGTGAGCGAATCCCGTTCGCAATAACAGGGGGTTAAACGCCCGTGACCACGCACCCGTCCGGGTGGTGGTCACGATGCGCAGGTCACGGCGCCGGGCTGGCGGCTAAGCGCGCAGGATGGCTGTCAGCCTGGCCGTGTCCCGGCTGGTGCGGGTTTTTCCCAGGTACAGCACGGTGGCGACGGCCGCGGCCGTGCCGACGACAATGGGCAGCACCCACGGGATCCAGGTCAGCCCCGGCTGGTAACCAAACCCTGCGGCCATGAAAATAATCCAGCCCAGCATCCCGACCGCCAGCGCCACTCCGGCGGGCACCGACATGCCGTACTTGGCGTGCCGTTTGTCGTTGGCCCAGACCACGAAGCCTGCCGCCACGGTCGCCAGGGCAACCACAATCAGGGAAAGCATGTTCTGACTCCTCACGAATCGGGGGCTCTCCGTCTGCGCAGCCGGGACGGCTGCGGACGGAGATTGAGGGCGTAGCGGAGAGCGCCGAAACCTAGAGCGCGCCGAAACCGACCCGGCGCACTTCCTCGGCGCCGATTTCTACATAACCCAGCACGTTCGCGGGAATAATAATCTGGCGGCCCTTCTCATCTGTCAGCCGCAGCTCGGTACCGTTCGCTATGGCCTCGCCCACGACCTTGGCTACGGCGTCAGCCTCCTGGGACGATTCCAGGACAATTTCGCGGCCGATGTTCTGAATGCCGATCTTTACTTCCACAGCAAGGCCTCCCAGCCAATCAAGGTTCTTCGGGTGTTATGTCTATTTGTAGTCTAGGTTTCCTTGGGGAAGCGGGAGATTCCGCGCCAAGCTAAACGGTAGATCAGGTCACTGGCTACATCGAGGTCCAGATTGCCGTCCGTTTCCAGCCAATACCGGGCACTGACCTGCGCCATTCCGGCAAGCCCGCGGCCCAGCAGTTGGGATTCCAGTTCAGGTAACTTGGTGTCCTCGGCGATGACGCGGGCGACGGCGTCTGCGAAGGTCTTGTTAAAGGCTTCCAACCGGGCGCTGACGTCGGCATCGTTGACAAGGTCCGACTCAAAGACGAGGCGGTGGGCCTGATCATCACTGGCGATGAAACGGAAGTAGGCGCGCATGACGGCCTGTACGCGTTCGTCGTTATCCGTCGTGGAGTTCAGGGCACCGAGCAACAGCCCGATCAGTTTGCTCAGCTGGCTGTCCAGCAGGGCCATGTACAGATCACGTTTGGACGGGAAGTGCTGGTACAGGACGGGCTTGCTGACATGGGCGGTCTCGGCAATTTCGTCCATCGCTGCGCCGTGGTAGCCGTTGGCAACGAAAACCTCCTGGGCTGCCGCCAGCAGCTGGGCCCGGCGTTCATCACGGGGAAGCCGCGCCGAACGTTGCCCGCTGCGCGCCGGTGCGTCCGGTGACTTTCCGGCGCGACCCCGCTCAACCGGTGCCTGATGAACCACTGTCGGCCTTCTTTCGCTTGCAGTTACGTCCACTTTACGTGCCGGTAATATGACCTGGCGGCATCTTCGGGCATAGATTGAAGTATGGCTTCCAAGTTCACCCCCGACGCAGCCCCAGCAACCCCGGACCCGGCGTCCGGAATGCCCGGGCCCCTGGTGGAACCGGCCGACGCCCTGAGCCCGGATGAGGTGCAACGCTACTCCCGGCACCTCATCATTCCGGAGATCGGCTCGATCGGGCAACGCCGCCTGAAAAACGCCAAAGTCCTCGTCATCGGTGCCGGGGGGCTCGGCTCGCCCGCCCTGCTGTATCTGGCGGCCGCCGGCGTGGGCACCCTGGGCATCGTCGATGACGACACCGTGGACCTGAGCAACCTTCAGCGACAGGTACTCCACGGCGTCTCTGACGTGGGACGACTCAAGACTGAATCAGCCCGGGACGCCATCGCCGCCCTTAATCCGCTCGTGGACGTCCGGTTGCACAACGTCCGGCTGGATGCCTCCAACGCCTTGGAACTCTTTGCCGGCTACGACCTCATCCTCGACGGTGCCGACAACTTCGCCACCCGCTACCTCGTCAACGACGCCGCGGCGATCCTCGGCAAGCCCTACATCTGGGGTTCGATCTTCCGCTTCGACGGGCAGGTCAGCGTGTTTTGGGAACAGTACGGCCCCACCTACCGGGACCTCTACCCGGAAGCGCCGCCCGCGGGTTCCGTGCCGTCCTGCGGTGAAGGCGGCGTATTCGGGATGCTTTGCGCGGCCGTCGGCTCCCTCATGGTGACCGAGGCCGTCAAGCTGATTACCGGCGTCGGTCGCTCACTGCTGGGCCGGGTGGCTCTCTTCGACGCCCTCGGCGGGACCTGGCGGGAAATCCGGGTTTCCCGCGACCCCGAGGCCGTGCGCGTCACGGAGCTAACAGATTATGAGGCCTTTTGCGGCATCACCCCTGCCGCCGAAGCGGGCAAGGAGCACACGGTGACGGCGCCGCAACTGGCAACGATGCTGGCCTCCCGCACCGCCGGGCTCAGGGATTTCGAGCTAGTGGACGTCCGGGAAACCGGGGAACACGAGATTGTCCGGATCGAAGGGGCGGTGCTCATTCCGCAAGGCCGGATTCTGGCCGGAGAAGCCTGGCAGGAGTTGCCCCAGGACATGGATATTGTGTTCCACTGCAAGGCCGGAACCAGGTCCGCGGCAGTCCTCGCGGCCGCACGTGCCGCCGGCTACGAGCGCGTCAGCCACCTCGACGGCGGAATCCTTGCTTGGGTGCGTGACGTAGAGCCGGAAAAACCGGTCTACTGACCCACTCGCCCGATATTTACCCTCTGGAAAGGCCACCCACATGAGCGATGAGAAGAAGATGACTCCGCAGCACAAGATCGGCTCCGGCTTCGGGCGGGACTCTACCGCGGCAGACGTTATAGCCGGAATCGACCTGCACGGTAAGACCGCATTCGTCACCGGCGGCTATTCCGGCCTGGGCCTGGAAACGGTCCGGGCGCTAGCGTCAGCGGGTGCTGCCATAGTGGTGCCGGCCAGGCGGCCGGATCATGCCCGCGAAGTCCTGGCAGCGGCCGGTCTGGCGCCGGGTGCCCCCGGCGGCGACGTCAGTGTGGCCGCGATGGACCTGGCCGACCAGGACAGCGTGAAAGCTTTTGCCGCCGGCTTCCTGGCCTCGGACCTGCTGGGCGCGAGCGGCGGCCTGGATCTCCTCATCAACAACGCTGCGATTATGGCCAGCCCGGAGCAGCGCGTCGGCCCCGGCTGGGAGTCGCAGTTCGCCACCAACCACCTGGGGCACTTTGCCCTTGCCAATCTGCTCTGGCCTGCGTTGGCTGCCGGGTCCGGAGCCCGGGTCGTGGCACTGTCATCCACCGGGCACAAGCTCTCGCCGATCCGTTTCAACGACGTCAACTTCGAGAGCGGCTACGACAAGTGGCAGGCCTACGGGCAAGCCAAGACAGCCAATTCTCTGTTTGCCGTGCAGCTGGATGCGCTCGGCAGGAATTCCGGGGTCCGTGCCTTCGCGGTTCACCCGGGCGGAATCATGACGGAACTCCAGCGCCACCTGCCCAGGGAAGAGATGATCGCCTCCGGCTGGATGGACGAGGCGGGCAATGTCGACGCGCGTTTCAAAACCCCCGCCCAGGGCGCAGCGACGTCCGTCTGGGCCGCCACGTCACCGGCCCTCCATGGCCTGGGCGGCGTCTACTGCGAGGACTGCGACATCGCGGAGCCCACCGTCGTGGGCTCGCCCGAGGCCAGGGTCCGGGGTGTGGACGCCCACGCCGTGGATCGCACCGATGCCGCCCGGCTGTGGACGCTTTCGGCGGAGCTGACGGGCATCGACGCGTTCGGCAGCTAGCTTTCCGGGTCCAGGGCCGGAAAGCTGCTTCAGGCCGCGGGTTGGTACTTTGCGGGTAGAGGGTCGACGGGGAGTTCCTGGTCGGGGTCCGGGCCGGGGTCCGGCGGCAGTCCCGAGTCCAGCTCCGCGTCCAGGTCCCAGCCCTGTCTCTCGTCTGGTGGCGGGTCCCAGTCCACGTCCGTGTCGTGTTCCTGGTCTGGTGGCGGGTTCCAGTCCACGTCCGTGTCCTGTTCCTCGTCTGGTGGCGGGTTCCAGTCCGCGTCCGTGTCCTGTTCCTCGTCTGGTGGCGGTGTCCGGCCCTGGCCGTTGTCCAGTGGCGGCCCCGGGTCGGCCTTCGGTGGCTCCGGGTTCGCTTGCCGGTCCGGGGTCTTCTCCGCCGGGGAGCCCCGGTCCGGGGGCTGGGTCAGTGCTGCGAGGATGGCTGGCCAGGGTGGTGGTTCCCAGTCCTGGGATTCGCTGGGGTAGTGCCGGCCTGCCGGTGAGGTCCATCCGGGCGGGTGGTTTTTGCTGGCCCCGGTGGGTGTCCAGGCTGAGGTGTGTTTGAGGCGGTGGTGTTTGCGGCAGGGCTGGCCGAGGTTCGTGATCCCGGTGGTGCCGCCGTCGGCCCAGGCCAACAGGTGGTCCGCTTCGTTGTCCAGGGAAGCATTGTTACACCCTGGAAAGGGGCACTTGCCGTCCCGGAGGCGAAGCCACTGCCGCTGGGAGGTGGTGAGCCGGTAACTGCTCCGGCCGATCTCCAACGGCGCCCCGTCGCGGGGATCGGTCAGGACCCGGTAAAAGGACCCGGACCCGTCGGCGATCAGGCGGCGGGCCACCGAGGGCGGAACCGGCCCGTACCCGTCCAACACCGCCGGTTCCCCGGTAAGACCGAGCAGTGAGAGCACCGGGACGGTGATCAGGACCTGCGCCCGGGGCGACGGCACACCCCCTGTCCCCGTCCCACCCGTTCCATCCGTTCCACCCGTGGCATCCGTTCGATCTGTCCCGCCCGTCAGCAGCCAGGCCGCGGTGATGTCAGCGCGGAGCTGGGTCAAGGTCCTGGTCTCGGCCGGGCCCTGAAGGGCGCGCGCGGCGGTGGTGGCCCGGTCCCAGGCCGCGGACGCGGTCACGGCCGGGAGGTAGGCCGAGAACCAGGCCATGCCATCCCGGTCCGGGACGAACTCCACCCGCCGGTCCCCGACGCAGCTCGCGTGCCGGGCCTCGATACTGACCGGGTGGTGGCGTTCACGCCAGGTCCGGGCTTTGGCCCGGAACCGGCCCGGGACAAGCTCCCCGGCCGGGCAGCCCCGGGCCGGGTTCGGCGCCGCGGGATCCAAAAAATGCGCTTCCAGCCCGGCCGTCGCTCCCCGGTCCAGGCCGGTGCTCTCCCCGACCATGACCCGGGCGTGCTGCCAGGACAACTCCCCGGCCTGCAACGCCGCCAGCGTCAACGGCAACCCCGAGCACAGTGCCCGGGACTCGCAGATCAAAGCCCCGGCAGCACGTTCGCTGACCGTCAACACACACGCGACCTCCGCCACGACCGCCATCTCCCACGCGGTGCGCTGCTGCGGCGAGACCGCCGGCGGGGCCAGTGCCTCCGCGGCCCGGACATACTCACCGGTCAACCGGACCTTCACCGCCGCGGCCCGGGCCTCCAACCGCGCCACCTCAGCCAACCCCTCCAGACACGCATCCGCGACGTCCCGCAACAGATCCCCACCCGCCCCGCCCGGCTCCGCGGAGCCCGGCCCCCCACCGGGCAGGTCCGCGGAACCCGGCCCGCCACCGGGCAGGTCCGCGGAACCCGGCCCGCCACCGGGCAGGTCCGCCCCGAAGATCGCGGCAAGCGCCGCAACAGAGCCGGCAACGGCACCCACCGCCTCCACGCACTCCCTACTCAAAGCTTCCCCGCTCTTCACACCTTCAGACTAAACCGGGGCACCGACAATCCTGATCCCACCGCAAGAGAGCAGTAAGTAAAGCGGTGTGTGGGCCACGCGCGGAAGTGTTTCACTTGTTGAGAGAGGTGCCACTACCGGCAGGGAACCGAGGACGGCAGGCGGTCAACGGCGCGTCATGTGTCTAACCGTGCACTAAGTCCCAGCCATGCCTGTGGCGTCAGCCAAGGCTGGACAATTCCCGGACCGGACGTGGCTCGGACCCAGCGAATCGGCCTGCTTAAGCGGTCTCCCGCGCGCCACCCAGCGTCTGATGGTCAACCGGGCACTCAGCCGCGGCGGCCGGCGCCGAGGGCTGTTCCACCGTGATGCCGTAGAGCGCCTCGAGGGCGGCAACGTAGTCTTCCTGCTGGCCGTTACTTGCGAGTTCGCGGGCCCGGACCGTGGGAACGTGGAGAAGTTGCTTGACCATCCGGCGGAGCGCGAATTCGACTTCTTCCGCTGCGGCGGTGCAGCCGTGGCGGGCCCGGACCTTTTCCATCTCCGCGTCGAGGACGTTCATGGTGTGCCGGCGGAGCGCGACGATGGCGGAGTCCACCGAACGGGCCTCACGCTCCTGCTCGAACGTGCTGGCCGCACCAGCCACAATCGTGCTGGCCTGGGCCAGCGACTCGGCCTGTTCCTGCGGGGCGGCCAGCCGAACGGATTCGAGCGTCAGCAGTTCCACGCCCTCGAGCCCGCCGATGGCAGGATCAAAATCGTGAGTGAGAGCCAGATCGATGGCGATCAACGGCTGCTGCGAATCCGCCCTCACCAGGGCCAACTCCGCGGCCTCGACGCGGGTGTCGGCACCACTGCAGCCAATCAGGACGTCGGCGGCCGCGACCGCGGCCGGGAGACTTTCCCCATCGAGCGCGGTCCCGCCGCGGGTACTGACGAAACCGGCAGCCCGGCCGGAGGAGGAGTAAACCGACACGTCCGTGCAGCCCCGCTCACGCAGCAGCGACATGGTGGCTCCGGCGTAGGCCCCGGTGCCGAACACCACGACTTTCTTCGTGGACCAGTCCGGAACCTCGGAGAGCTCGGTGGCGAGGTCCAAGGCAACGGAGACCACTGACAAGCCCCGGGCACCCAGGGCGGTCTGTGCTCCCACGTCCTTGGCGGTCTTCGACGCCGCCTGGAACAGCCGGACGAGGCCCGAACTTGCGGTGCCTTCGTGCTGGGCAGTGATGAGGGCGCGGCGCACCTGACCGGCGATTTCGCGCTCACCAACGACCGCAGAGTCAAGACCGGAGCTGACAGAGAAGAGATGCCGGGTGACGTCTGCGCCTGTGTGGGTGCTGAACGACCGGCCGACGAGCTGTTCGTTGAGGCCGGTGGAGCCGCTGAGCTGGCCGATGAGGGCCGCGCGGGCGTCTTCGACGTCGTCCGGGCGTGCGGCCTCACCGTAAATCTCGAAGCGGTTGCAGGTGGAAAGCACAATGGCACCCGTCACGGCCGGTGAACCGGCAAGGGCGGATGTGGCGAGCTCTGAAGCACCGGTGCTCAATTGAGCAACGGTCTCGAGGTCGATGTCGGCGTGGGTCGCCACCAGAGAAAATAGAACCACAGCAGGTCCAGCATAGCTTTTTCGTGCCCGCGTAGAACAAATTTTCCCAGTGGAACCGGACACGCCCGGCTGTGATTCCGCTCACCACCTGCCCGGTAGGTGGGTGCGCAGGTGTCCGGCGTTATCTTTTAGGCCCATTTTTCGGCACAATCAAAGGCATGACTCCTCGCGCTGCGGCAACTCCTGATCTCTCCGGCCTCGACGCAGGGCACCCGTTGATGGACGGGCGCACCGCGGATTCGCCGCTCATCACCGCCTACCGCGGCGGCAAGCCCTCCCGCCGTCCGGTGTGGTTCATGCGCCAGGCCGGCCGTTCGCTCCCCGAGTACCTCAAGGTACGCGAGGGCGTCGCGATGCTGGATTCCTGCCTGCGCCCCGAGCTGGCGTCCGAGATCACCCTCCAGCCGGTGCGCCGCCACGACGTTGACGCTGCCATCTTCTTTTCCGACATCGTGATACCGCTCAAGTTGGCGGGGGTCGGCGTCGACATCGTTCCAGGCGTGGGGCCCGTGCTGGAGAAGCCTGTCCGCACGGCAGCCGACGTTGCCGCCCTGCCACAGCTGACCTGGGAATCCCTTGAGCCCATCCGCGAAGCCGTCCGGCTCACCGTGGCCCAGCTGGGCAAGACCCCGCTGATCGGCTTTGCCGGCGCACCGTTCACGCTCGCGGCGTACATGGTGGAGGGAAAGCCCTCCCGCGACCACCTCGGACCGCGCACCATGATGCACGCCGACCCGGAAACCTGGACGGCCCTGGCAAACTGGGCAGCGGACGCCTCAGGGATGTTCCTGCGCGCGCAACTGGAAGCGGGAGCCTCCGCCGGCCAGCTGTTCGACTCCTGGGCCGGTTCTCTGGGCCTGGCCGACTACAGGAATTTCGTCGCCCCAGCCTCCGCGCGTGCCCTGGACCACGTCCGGAACCTCGGCGCGCCGCTGATCCACTTCGGCACCGGGACCTCGGAACTGCTTGTTGCCATGCGCGACGTCGGTGTCGATGTTGTCGGGGTGGACTACCGGCTGCCGCTCGATGAAGCCAACCGCCGGCTGGGCGGCACGGTGCCGCTGCAGGGCAACATCGACCCGGCCCTCTTGTCCGCACCCTGGGAGGTGCTGGAAGCCCATGTCCGGGCTGTGATCGCGGCGGGCGCCTCGGCGCCCGGCCACGTGCTGAACCTGGGTCACGGCGTGCCGCCGGAAACGGATCCGGCCGTGCTCACGCGCGTCGTCGAACTCATCCACTCGATTTCCCCGGAGTAGGCGCATGGAGGCACCCCGCGGCGGCGCTGCGGAGAACGCACCGCAGACCGCGGTGGTAGTGGGTGGTGGCATCTCCGGCCTGCTCGCGGCCCGGGCACTGGCCAGAGCCGGCATCCGCACCACGGTGCTGGAGGCCTCCGAAGCCTGGGGCGGCTGCGTCGGCAGCCACGTTGTGGCCGGCCTGACCCTCGACAGCGGTGCCGAGTCCTTCGCGACCCGTTCCTCCGCCGTCGCAGACCTCGCCGCCGAGTTGGGTCTGTCCTCGCAGATCGTCGCACCGCAGCCGGGCGGGGCCTGGGTCCAGCTGCCCGAGGGCCCACGCGAACTGCCCCGCACCGGAGTTCTCGGCATTCCGGCGAACCCCTGGGATCCGGAAGTCCGCCGCACCCTCGGCCTTTCCGGATCGCTCCGGGCATCGCTCGATAGGCTCCTGCCGGCCAATATCGGCACCAAGGCAGAGGCCACGAGCGTGTCTGCTCTGGTCCGCACCCGGATGGGTCGCAGAGTACTGGAACGGCTGGTGGCCCCCGTCGTCGGCGGGGTTCACTCCGCGGATCCGGACGTCCTCGACGTCGACATGGTGGCACCGGGCCTGCGCGCCGGTATCAAGGAACATGGCTCCCTCGCCGCCGCCGTCGCTGCGCAACGGCGCGGTGCTCGGGCCGGGGGCGCCGGGGGAGAGGGCGCCGCACCACCGGCACTGCAAAAGGCTGGATCGGCCGTCGCCGGGCTGCGCGGCGGGATGCACACCCTCATCACCGCCCTGCTGACCGAGGCCCGGCGCGGGGGAGTGACGCTGCTCAACGGCACCAAGGCCGACTCGGTGGAGCGGACCGCCGAAGGCTGGCGGGTCACCTCCGGAGATACAGCGCGCGACGCCGGGCTGCTGGTTGTCGCCGTGGACGGTCCGGCGGCCGTCGGACTACTGTCCGGCGCCCTGCCGGAACTTGCCGGCCTCAGCCCCGAGGCCGGACCCGACGTCAGCCTCGTCACCCTCGTGGTGGATCTGCCCCGGCTCGACGCCCGGCCGCGCGGCACCGGTGTCCTGGTCGCACCGCAGAGCCTGGGGATCCAGGCTAAAGCCCTCACCCATGCGACCGCCAAGTGGCAGTGGTTGCTGGACCAGACCGGTCCCGGAACCCACGTCGTCCGGCTCTCCTATGGACGCGGGGATGCCCGGCACGGAGCCACGGCCCGGCCCGAGCCCCGCTCCGAGGCAGAACTGTTCCTGGCCGCGCTGCAGGACGCCTCCGAGCTGCTGTCCGTTCCGCTCACCGATGCGGACGTCATCGACTGGGATGTGGTGCGCTGGGGCGGCGCCCTGCCCTTCGCCTCGCTGGGGCACAGGCGCCGGGTCGCCGAGGTTCGCCGTATCTGCGCGGCGGACGGCGCGCTGGCCGTGGTGGGTGGATGGCTGTCCGGCAACGGCCTGGCCGCGATCGTCGCTGATACGCCGAACCAGGTCCGGCGCCTGATCACCTGAAGGGCGCCGGCTGCCCGGACGGTACCTGCCGGGCAGCGCAATTCCAGCGGCTCACACCGGGTCGAATGTGAAATCGGGCACTTCTACGGGTTGTAGAAGTGCGTGATTTCGACTTAGCAGGAGCAAGGGGGCAGACTGGTATCCATGAGCCACACTTCTGCCGAAACTGTCACTAAAACTGCATCAGCCAGCGAAGAATCAGGCGAGCAGTTCTTCACGCTCTGGACGGTTTTCAAGCGGACCTCCGACGTTCTCCGCAGCAGCGAGGCTGCCGGGGAATTCGAGGCGCTCACCGCCCGCCTGGCGGAAGCCGGCGTAGTCCACCGCGGCAGCTACGACGTCTCGGGGATGCGGGCCGACGCGGACATCATGGTCTGGCTGCACGGTTCCGAGCCCGAAGCCCTCCAGCGGGCCGTCCGGGACATTCGCCGCAGCAAACTGTTCACCGGCACCGATATCGCGTGGTCCGCCATGGGCGTGCACCGGGAGGCCGAGTTCGCCAAGAGCCACACTCCCGCTTTCTCCCGCGGCGTGGAACCGGCAGAGTGGCTCTGCGTCTACCCGTTTGTCCGTTCTTACGAGTGGTACCTGCTCCCCGACGCCGAACGTGGCGCAATGCTCCGGGACCACGGCCTGCTGGGCCGGGACTTCCCGCAGGTCATCGCCAACACCGTGTCCTCCTTCGCCCTCGGTGACTGGGAATGGATCCTCGGCCTGGAAGCCCCAGAGCTCGTGAACCTCGTGGACCTGATGCGCCACCTGCGGGCCACCGAAGCCCGCCACCACGTCCGCGAAGAAGTCCCGTTCTACACCGGCCGCCGGGTCAACGCCGCCGAGATTGCCGAGGTCCTCTCATGAGCCCGCTGAATCCCCAAGACGCCCTCACAACCGTCAACGACGTCACCGAGGCGGGCCGGATGGCCCCCAAGGACTACGACGCCGTCCTCCTGGCCTCCTTCGGCGGCCCGGAAGGTCAGGATGACGTCCTTCCGTTCCTGCGCAATGTCACCCGCGGCCGCGGCATCCCGGATGAACGGCTCGAAGAGGTCTCGCACCATTACCGCGCCAACGGCGGCATCAGCCCGATCAACGCCCAGAACCGGGAGCTCAAGGCCGCGATGGAGGCCGAGTTCTCGGCTCGGGGCATCGACCTGCCGATCTTCTGGGGCAACCGCAACTGGGATCCGTACATCCCGCAGACCCTGCAGGAGATCTACGACGCCGGGCACCGCAAGGTGCTGATGGTCACCACCAGCGCCTACTCCTGCTACTCCAGCTGCCGCCAGTACCGCGAGGACATCGGCATGGCGCTGACGGAGACCGGCCTGGACGGACGGCTCGAAGTCGACAAGGTCCGCCAATACTTTGACCACCCCGGCTTTGTCGAACCGTTTATCGAAGGAACCGCCGCCGGCCTCGCCGACGTCCGGCGCCAGCTGGCCGAGGCGGGGACCCCCGACGCGCAGGTGCACATTCTCTTCGCCACGCACTCCATTCCCACCCGCGATGCGGCCGCCTCCGGAAACTCCGAGGGCGAGCCGCGCCAGTTCGAGGAAGACTCCGCCTACGTGGCCCAGCACCTGGCCACGGGCACCGAGGTCATCCGCCGGGTGGAGGCGGAGACAGGCGACACCGCCCCCTGGTCACTGGTCTACCAGTCCCGCTCCGGGGCACCGCACGTGCCGTGGCTCGAGCCCGACATCAACGACGCCATCGAAGAACTCGCCGGCAAGGGCGTCAAGGGAATCGTGATCGTTCCGCTGGGCTTCGTCAGCGACCACATGGAGGTCCTCTGGGATCTCGACACCGAGGCGCTGGAAACCTGCGGAAAGCTCGGCTTGGCCGCAACCCGGGTCCCCACCCCCGGAACGCACCGCAAGTTCGTCGGCGGGATCGTGGACCTGATCAGTGAACGCACGAAGGCCAACAACATCGCCGACCGACCGCACCTGACCAAGCTCGGACCCTGGTACGACGTGTGCCGTCCCGGCTGCTGCGCGAATTTCCGCGGGCAGAAGCCGGCCATCTCCGCCGCCGACACCACCGTCGGCACCGGCCACGACCCGTACCCGCCGGCCCCCGCCGGCGCAACCGCTCCGGCGGGGGACCAGGACACCCCATGACCGTCCGGATCGGAACCAGGGCCAGCAAGCTGGCCCTGACCCAGACCCGGCAGACCGCGGACCAGCTGACCGCCGTCGGCGGCTTCCCGGTGGAGCTGGTCCACATCCGGACCGACGGCGACGTCCTCACCGGATCCTTGTCCCAGATGGGCGGCACCGGCGTCTTCGTCGCCGCCCTTCGCGATGCCCTGCTGCAGGATAAATGCGACGTCGCCGTGCACTCGCTCAAGGACCTCCCTACCGGGGCGGCACTCGGGCTGACACTTGCGGCTACCCCCAAGCGGGTAGACGTCCGTGACGTGGTGTGCGCCCGCGACGGACTCAAGCTCGCGGACCTGCCCGCTGGAGCCACTGTCGGCACCGGCTCGCCGCGGCGCGCCGCCCAGCTCAGGGCAGCCCGTCCGGACCTGGACATCCGCGATATCCGCGGCAACGTGGACACCCGGCTCGGGCGGGTCCCCGGCCTGCCCGGGAACAGCACTGACGCCGTCGTCAACGGAAAAAGCTGCGACCTCGACGCCGTAGTGCTCGCCGCCGCCGGATTGCAGCGGATCGGCCGGCTCGACGCTGTCAGCGAATTCCTTGGGACCGAGGTCATGCTGCCAGCGGCCGGGCAGGGCTCCCTCGCCATCGAATGCCGCTACGCCGACGCGCCGCGCAAGGCGGGCTCCACCGAAGGATCGCAAGGCGTGCTGGCACAGGCCCTCGCCGCCCTGGATGACCCCGATACCCGGCTGGCAGTCACCGCAGAGCGGGCGCTGCTGGCCCGGCTGGAAGCCGGCTGCGCCGCACCTGTGGGCGCCTACGCCCAACGAAAGGGCAACTTGTTGCACCTCGAAGCAGTGGTCTGCGCCGTCGACGGAACGGCCACTGTCCGGGACGAGAAATCCACGGACGGACTCACCGAGGTCGGGGCAACCCTGCTCGGCATTGAGCTCGCCGAAGTCCTGCTGGCCCGCGGCGCAGCCGACATCGCAGACCTGGCCGCGTCCTGAGCCAGGGATCCCGATCCTTCCTGGAAAGGCATGGAGCCGTGGAACGGCGCCGTGCCACCTTGGCGCGGACATGAGGGCGCCGGCGGGCGCCAAGGTCCTCGTGGCCCGCAGCCCGGATCGCGCTGCCGAGCTCGTCTCCGCGCTGCGCGGCGCCGGCGCCGAGCCGCTGCTGTTGCCGTTGATCGACTTCGAGCTCGCCAGCGACCAGCACTCACTGGATGTCGCCTTTGACGCCCTCGGCGCCGGTGCCTATAACTGGTTGGTGGTCAGCAGCGTCACCGCGGTCCAGGCGCTCGAGGTCAAGGCCGCCGACCGGGGAAGCACGCTGAGCAGTTGGCTCCCCGGCAGCCTTCTGGTCGCCACCATCGGGCCGGCCACCCGCCGTTTCCTCGAATCCCGGGGCATTGCCGTCGACCTGGCGCCCACCAGGCAGCAGTCCGGCGCCGGACTGATCGATATCTGGCCCCCGCACCAGGGCAGCGTTCTTCTGCCGCAGGCCGATATCGCGGACCCCCGGCTCCGCCGCGGGCTTCAGGCACAAGGCGCCTTCGTCCAGGCCGTGACGGCGTACCGCACCGTGGACTATCCGGCGGACGCCAGCCGCAGCCTCGCCGCCGCCCTGCCAGCACAGCTGCCGTCCGGGGCGGACCCGGAAAATGACGCCGTCGTCCTCACCCCGGCGCAGGCGAGAGCTGAAATCAGCGCCGGCCGGCTCGATGCCGTCGTCGCTGCCTCCCCAAGTGCCGCCCGGCGCATCCACGAGGATCTGGCCCCGCTGGGCGGCTGCCGGTTCGTCGCCATCGGACGGTCCACCGCCGCCGAAGCGGAGTTCCTTGGCCTCACAGTGGCGGCCGTCGCGGAGAAGCCAACCGCTTCCGGGCTGGTGGCCGCCGTCGTGCGGTCCCTGGCACGCCAGCCGTCACCCCATCATCAGCCAGTCAACGAGCCCCCTGCAAAGGACACCCCATGAGCTTTCCCACCCACCGTCCCCGCCGGCTTCGCACCACCCCGGCCATGCGCCAGCTGACGGCCGAATACCGACTCTCCGCCTCGGAATTGATCCTTCCCGCCTTCATCCGTGAAGGCCTGACCGAGCCGAACCCCATCGCCTCGATGCCCGGCGTGCAGCAACACACCACCGACAGCCTCAAGCGGGCCGCCCGCGAGGCCGTGGAGCTCGGCGTCGGCGGCATCATGCTCTTCGGAATCCCGGCGGTCCGCGACGCCACCGGCACCGCCTCGCTGGACCCCGACGGCGTCCTGAACAAAGCGATCCGCGACGTCCGGGCCGAGGTGGGCGACGAACTGGTCATCATGAGCGACGTCTGCCTCGATGAATTCACCGACCACGGGCACTGCGGGGTCCTGGACGCCCACGGCTACGTGGACAACGACGCCACCCTGGAAATCTACGGCCGGATGGCCGTGGCCCAGGCCGAGGCCGGTGCCCACGTCCTCGGCCCGTCCGGAATGATGGACGGCCAAATAGCAGTGATCCGTCAGGCCCTTGAGGACGCCGGCCACGCCACCACCGCCGTGGTCGCCTATGCCGCGAAATACGCCTCGGCGTTCTACGGCCCCTTCCGCGAGGCCGTCGATTCGCAGCTCACCGGCGACCGCCGCACCTACCAGATGGACGCTGCGAACCGCCGCGAAGCGCTCCTGGAAGTCGAACTGGACCTCGCCGAAGGCGCCGACATGGTCATGGTCAAGCCGGCCATGAGCTACCTCGATATTCTGGCCGACGTCGCTGCCATGAGTCCCGTACCGGTGGCCGCTTATCAGATCTCCGGTGAGTACTCCATGATCGAGGCCGCTGCGGCGAACGGCTGGATCGACCGGCAGGCCGCGATCACCGAATCGGTGCTGGGCATCAAGCGGGCCGGAGCCAACATGGTCCTCACATACTGGGCCAGCGAACTCGCCGGCTGGCTGCGGGAGTCCTGATGCACTCGATGACGACGCCGGATCCAGCCTCCGGAACGAACCCCACCGCCCCCGCGGGTCCGGATCGCGTCCTGCTGGGCCTTAACACCTTCGGCGACGTCGGGGTCTTCCCCGACGGGCACCCGGTTCCACACGCCCAGGTGCTGCGCCAACTGCTGGAACAGGCTGAACTCGCCGATCAGGTGGGTCTGCATGCCTTCGGGGTGGGGGAGCACCACCGTCGCGACTTCGCGGTCTCCGCTCCCGAGGTGTTTCTCGCCGCCGCGGCCGCCCGGACCAAAAACATCCGGCTCGGCTCAGCCGTGACGGTCCTGAGCTCCGATGACCCTATCCGCGTCTTCCAGCGCTTTTCCACCGTTGACGCCATCTCCAACGGCCGGGCCGAGATCATGCTGGGCCGGGGCTCCTTCGTGGAGTCCTTCCCGCTGTTCGGACTCAACCTGGCCGACTACGAGGTCCTGTTCGAGGAGAAGCTTGAGCTCTTCGACAAGGCCCGGGCCCAGGAGCCCATTCACTGGGAAGGCCGGACCCGGCCGCCCATCAGCGGCCTCAGCGCCTACCCGCCGCTCGAACACCACCTGCTGCCCGCCTGGATCGGCGTCGGCGGAACACCCGAATCGGTGCTGCGCTGCGCCGAGTACGGTTATCCGATCATCTTCGCCATCATCGGCGGACAGCCGAGGTCCTTCGCGCCGTTGGCCAACCTCTACCGCGATGCGATGGCGAAATACGGCCACCCGATGCAGCAGATCGCCACTCATTCGCCGGGCCACGTTGCTGCCACGGACGAGGAAGCCCGGGAAGAATTCTTCCCGCACTGGCTGGGCCAGCGCAACCAGATCGGCGCCGAACGCGGGTGGGGCCCGGGCAACCGGGCCGAGTTTGACGCCATGTGCACCCCGGAGGGTGCCCTGTACGTGGGGTCCCCGGAGACCGTCGCCGCGAAGATCGCCCTGCTGAAAAGCAACCTCGGCGTAGACCGGTTCGACCTCAAGTACAGCAACGGCACCCTGCCGCACACAGCGATGATGCGCTCCATTGAGCTGTTCGGCACGGAGGTGGCCCCCCGGGTGGCTGCCCTGCTGGCCGCCGGCGCTCCGCAGAACTGAAAGAATAGGATCCATGACTTCCAGCCACCCTCGCAACGAGGAACTCTTCGACCGCGCCCGCCAGCTCATGCCGGGCGGCGTGAACTCGCCGGTCCGTGCGTTCGGCTCCGTCGGCGGGACCCCGCGGTTCATGGTCTCCGCCGCAGGCCCCTATCTGACCGATGCCGACGGCGCGGAGTATGTGGACCTGGTCTGCTCCTGGGGCCCGGCGTTGCTGGGCCATGCCCATCCGGCCGTACTCTCCGCCGTGCACGCCGCCGTTGACCGCGGGCTGTCCTTCGGCGCGTCGACGCCGGACGAGGCCAACCTCGCCGCGATTGTCCAGGAACGCGTTCCGGCCGCCGAACGCGTCCGCATGGTCTCCACCGGCACCGAGGCGACCATGACCGCCGTCCGGCTGGCCCGTGGCTTCACCGGCCGGAACCTCATCATCAAGTTTGCCGGCTGCTACCACGGCCACCTCGACGGGCTGCTCGCCGCTGCGGGCTCCGGCCTGGCCACCCTCGCGCTGCCGGGCTCCGCCGGGGTCACCGCCGCCACCGCCGCTGAAACTCTGGTGCTGCCCTACAATGATCTCGCCGCTGTGGAGGCAGCCTTCGCAAAACACGGGGACAACATCGCCGCCGTCATTACCGAGGCGGCGCCGGCCAACATGGGCGTCGTCACACCGGGCGAGGGCTTCAACGCCGGGTTGTCACGCATCACCCGGGAGCACGGTGCCCTGCTGATCCTCGATGAAGTCCTCACCGGCTTCCGGACGGGATACGCGGGCTACTGGGGACTCACCGGCGGCGCAGCCGATGCCGCGGAGCCCTGGACCCCGGACCTGCTGACGTTCGGCAAGGTCATTGGCGGCGGGATGCCGACGGCGGCCCTCGCCGGGCGCGCCGAGGTCATGGACTACCTCGCTCCGCTGGGGCCGGTCTACCAGGCCGGGACGCTGTCCGGCAATCCCGTAGCGATGGCTGCCGGCGTCGCAACCCTGACCCACGCCACCGCCGAGGTCTACTCCTTCGTCGATGCCCGCTCCCTGGAGCTCTCCACCGCCCTGTCAGGGGCGCTGGACGCGGCCGGGGTGGACCATTCGATCCAGCGTGCCGGGAACCTGTTCTCCATGGCGTTCGGCACCTCCGCCAGGGGCGTGCACAACTACGACGACGCCCAGGGCCAGGAAGTATTCCGCTACGCGCCCTTCTTCCACTCCATGCTCGACTCGGGGGTGTACCTGCCGCCGTCAGTCTTCGAGGCCTGGTTCCTCTCCGCCGCGCACGACGACGCTGCGATGAACAGGATCTTCGACGCCCTGCCGGCCGCCGCCAGGGCTGCGGCCGCCGCAACGGCGTAACCCGGCGCTGCAACACTCCGCTCTTGAAGCCGTCGCCGTTCCGGCGTTGTCGTTGAACCACTTTGGGCACCCGCCGCGGCGGGTGCCCAAAGTGGTTAAGGCTGCGTGCCAGCGGCCTAGAGGACGTCCGAAAGGAATCCCTGGAGCCGTTCCGTGCGCGGATCGGTGAAGAGCTGTTCCGGCGGACCGGACTCCACGACAACACCGGCATCCATGAATGTCACGGTGTCCGAGACGTTCCGGGAGAAGCCCATCTCGTGCGTGACCACGACCATGGTCATGCCGCCCTTGGCGAGGTCGGCCATCAACGCCAGCACGCCCTTGACGAGCTCCGGGTCGAGAGCCGAGGTGGCCTCGTCGAAGAACATCACTTCGGGTTTCATGGCCAGAGCCCGCGCTATCGCCACCCGCTGCTGCTGACCTCCGGAGAGATTCGCGGGGCGGGCATCCGCCTTGTGCTTGAGCCCCACGAGGTCAAGCTGGGCAACTGCCTCCTCGCGGGCCTGCTCCTTGGACATGCCGCGGAGCTTGCGCAGTGCCAGCGAGACGTTGTCCACCACGGTCTTGTGCGGAAACAGGTTGAACTGCTGGAACACCATGCCGATGCGCTGGCGCAATTCATCCGGGTTGTCCTGGAGTACTGACCGTCCATCCAGCAGGATGTCACCCTGATCCGGTTCGATCAGGCGGTTCATCACCCGGAGGAGCGTTGACTTGCCGGAGCCGGACGGACCGATCACCGAAGCGGTGGTGCCCTTTTCAACCTGAAGGTCGATGCCGCGGAGGACATGGTTGGAGCCGAAGGACAGGTGCAGGTTCTTGCCGGTCAGCGAACCTGAGGCGAATTCACTCATGGCTGTGCTCCCTTCCCGATCAGGGCTGCGGCGTCGTCCGGCTGCTTTTTCTCCGGACGGCCCGTGCGCAGGCGGTTATCGATGTAATTGACCAGGTGGGTGAGCGGAACGGTCAGAATCAGGTACATGAAGGCCGCGGCGATCAACGGCGAGAGATTCCCGGTGTTGGCTGCGGCATCGTTGCCGATGCGGAAGATCTCGCGCTGGCTGGCCAGCAGGCCCAACAGGTAGACCAGGGACGAGTCCTTGATCAACGAGATGAACTGGTTGACCAGGGCCGGGAGCACGCGGCGGATCCCCTGCGGAATCACCACAAGGCGCATCGAGGATCCGTAGCTGAATCCCAGTGCCCGGGATGCCTCCATTTGTCCCTTTTCCACGCTCTGAATGCCTGAGCGGAAAATCTCGCCAATGTAAGCCGCTGCCATGAGCGTCAAGGCGAAAATGGCGAGCGGAAACGGGTTGGTGGATCCGGTGGTCAACCGGACCAGAGGTCCGAGCCCGATTCCAATGAGCAGGATGACCACAATCGCGGGGACGCCCCGGAAGATGTCCGTGTAAATCCGGGAGAGCCAGCGGAGGGCGGTGATCCGGGATGTGCCCATGACGGCCAGGATCATGCCCAGGATGCACCCGAGCACGCCCGAGGAAACCGCCAGAAGGAGGGTGTTGGGCAGGCCCACAGTCACCATTTTCGGGATGACCGATGCCATAGCCTCCCAGTCAAAGAAGGTCTTCAGGAGTTGATCGATTGCATCCATGGACTAGGACTTCGGGACGGTGACAGCCTTGGAACCAGGGGACCACGTGGCCGGGGTCTCGCGGTCCGGGTACCACTCCTTGGTCAACTTGGACCACGTTCCATCGGCAATGACAGCGTCGAGGCCTGAGTTAAGGGCATCGATGAGCGGCTGGTTCTCCGAGTTCACGGCGTAGGCGGTGAAGTTCTGGGTGTTGACCACGGACTCGGCGATGACGGTTCCGTCGCCTTCCTTGACCTGGCCGGTAGCCTGCTGTGAAGGAGCCACCCAGGCGTCCACCTGGCCGTTTTTCAAGTTGGCGTAGGCGGTGTTGTAGTCCTCAAAACGGACAGGCTCGATCTGCAGCGTGTTGGTGACATAGTCGTCCTGCACAGTCCCCTGGACGACGGCGATCCGGGTGTCCTTTGTCAGGTCATTGAACCCCTTGATTTTGTCGTCCTTTTTGGCAACAACCGCCATGTAGCCGAAGTCGTAACCATTGGTGAATCCCACGGTCTTGCGGCGTGCGTCTGTTGTGGAGATCGAGGAGGAGCCGAGGTCGAACTGCTTGTTCTGGACCTGTGAGAGCAGGGAAGCGAAGCCGGTGGATTTGAACTCGACCTTGAGATCCAGCTTGTCCGCGATGGCCCTCAACAGTTCATTGTCGTAGCCGGTGAACTTGCCGGAGGAATCAATGAAGATGTTCGGCGGGGCGTCGGACAGCGTTCCGACGGTAAGAGTGCCCTCGCTGATGAGGCCCAGCTTGGACTTCTCGACCTTGTCCAGCGCGGTGACGTCCTTGGTGGTGTACTTGTCCAGCGAGGTCTGGTCGCTGCCGGCGAGGGCATCGGTGGGTGACGCTGACGGCTGGCCGGATCCGCCGCCGCAGGCTGCCAGGGAGACGGCTACTGCAATCGCCACAGGAAAAGTAGTCAGCCACTTCTTGGCTTTGGATTTCATCACGCGAATCACTTTCGTCGAAAGGTAAAGGGGCCGCGGAGAGACGATGCATCTCGCTCCGGCCGGGCTTGAAAACCCCAGGGGGCAGGTAAGCCGCGAAATATAATTGTGGCATCTGACCCCGGACCCGATTCAACTCGAATTTCCGCAGGCTAAAAAGCGCCTGCAGAGAATTTTCGTCGCCGTACACGCTGGCTCACCCGCCAGCTGAGGCGCCTAACCCTGGTCCGGCGGAACGAATCGCGCGCGTCATTGCTGCCACGACCGGCCTCCAGGCATGTGACGTCCATCGCAATCGCTGGAGATGGGGACCAGGAGGGTCTATTTACGGCGTCCCGCGACGAAACGTGTCGTATTAAGACAGGTCTCAGAAATCTCCGCGGCTGGCATCCTCGGGTGGCAGCACCGGCCAGTCGCCCTCGATCACGGCGGCAGGCTTGGTCTTGCGCAGGTACGTCTGGAAGTCGGTTGCCTGGGCAGAGGCCCACTCGATCTGCAACTGGTGCAAATGGGTGGCCGGCATCCGGAGCTTGGGAAACTTCCCGGCCATGGCATCGAGCATGCGCAGGGTGGCCAGGGCATCGGCGGCCGAGGTGTGGGCATTGTTCAGGTCCACCCCGTATTCCTCGCAAAGAGCGGTCAGGGTGCGCTTGCCCTTGCGGTACCGGTCCACTTGCTTGTTCATGATGTATGGATCAAGGACGGGGAAACGCGTCAGCTGTGGCACGCCGTAGCGGGCCGACTCGGCGGCGAGCACGGTGAAGTCGTAGCTCGCGTTGAAGGCGATCACCGGAACGCCGGTGTCGAAAAGCTCCTGGAGCACCGCGGCAACCTCCCGCGTCACGTCGGCGGCGGGGCGGCCTTCGCTGCGGGCCCGTTCCGTGGTGACGCCATGGATGTCACTGGCCTCGGTGGGGATCTCAACCCCCGGATCGGCGAGCCACTCGTGCTCCTGGATGATGCCGCCGTCGGAGTCCACCACGGTGATGGATGCCGTAACAATCCGCGCGGCGCGGGAGTTCCGGCCGGTAGTTTCGAGGTCGAAGGCTGCGCGGGGGAGGGAATTCCAAGTGCTCATGCTGCAACGCTACCTGCTGCCACAGACAAGTTTGTGTCGCCACCCGGCCGGTAGGCTTGAGCCATGAAGTTGGCGTATGTGGAGGCGGTGCTGGACGTGGTCGCGCTGGTCCCCGCAGGCGCGGCAGTGGCATACGGTGACGTCGCAGAACTTCTCGGTACCGGCGGTGCCCGGCAGGTCGGTTCCGTAATGAGCCACCACGGCAGTGCAGTTTCCTGGTGGCGGGTCCTGAAGGCGAGCGGCGCCGCGCCGCCCGGCCACGAACGTGAGGCCCTCACCCGGTACATCCTGGAGGGCACCCCGCTGCTGGGGAACTACGCCGGGTACCTTGACCACGGTGACGGGCGGTGGCGCGTGGATCTGATGACCGCCCGGTGGGCACCGACGGACGGTGATTTCGACCGGATTGACGCGGTCGCCGAACGGCTCGAACGCACCTCCCGAAAACTGTCGGTCCCCGATGATGAAATGACTGTGTGAGTATTCCGAGCAAGAACATTCCGAGCAAAAACACTCTTGGCAAGAACACTCCTGGCAAGAGCACTTCGAGCAAGAACACTCAGGGCAAGAACTTTCCGGACAAGAACGTTCCGAGCAGGAACACCGAATCCCGCCCGCCCACAACCAGCCTCCGCCTCCTTCCGCCCCGCGAACTGCACAACGCGGTTCCCGTGCTGACCGCGGACCAGCTCGCCGCCGTCGACGTCCCGCACGGCTCGGGCCCGGTCCTTATCCCCGGTGCGCCGGGAACCGGCAAGTCCACAGTGCTGGTTGAGGCCGCCGTCCGGCGTGCACAGCGGGACGGGCTCGATCCCGAACGCATGCTCATCCTCGCCCCGAACCGGCTTGCCGCCGACTCGCTCCGGGACCGCTTTACCGCGCGGCTGGACCGCAGTCTAAGTACGACGCCGGCACGCACGTGGGCGTCGTACGCCTTCGACGTGATCCGGCGCGCCAAGGCGGAGGGGATCCTGCCGTTGCCGCGCCCGCCGAAGCTGTTGTCGGGTCCGGAACAAGACCTCATCATCAAGGAACTCCTCGAAGGCCACGCCCAGCCCGGACTCGAGCTGCCCTGGCCGGAAGACCTGGGCGCTGCCCTGCAGACCCGGGGGTTCCGGCAGGAAGTCCGCCAGCTCTTCGACCGGATCATCGAGTCCGGACGGACGGCCGAGGACCTCGTGGTCCTTGCACGGCGCTGCCGCCGGCCGGACTGGGTCGCGGCCGCCGCGCTGTACGCGGAGTACCGCGATGTGCTGGACCTGCGGATGCCGGAATCCTTCGACCCAGCCGGCATCATCACCGCAGCCCGGCAGATCTTCCAGGACGAGCCGGACTTCCTCGCTGCTGAACGCGACAGGCTCCAGCTGATCCTGGTCGATGACATGCAGGAGGCCAACCCGGCAGTCTTTGAACTGCTCGCGGACATCGCCGCGGGCAAGGAGGCGCTGATCACGTCATCGCCGGATACCGTGGTCCAGGGGTTCCGTGGCGCCCGCCCGGACCTCGTCGCGGAGCTTCCGCGGTTGCTTGCCCCCGCCGGGGGCGGCGTCCTCGAGCGGCCACTCCGGACCGCCCACCGCCACGCGCCCGCGGTCGCGGAGGCGTGGCTCGCCGTCGCGAGCCGGATCTCCAGCCGCGCTGGCGGCCAGGCCGCGCGCAGGCTGGAGCAGCCGCAGGAAAGGGACCAGTCGCAGGAAAGGGACCAGTCGCAGGAAAGGGACCAGTTCCTGGGAGGGAAGCAACCCGCGCGCACCGTCGATGGATCCGTCGAAGCGCACCTGTTGCCCTCGGCGGTGCACGAGTTGCGCTACGTGGCGCAACGGATCCTGGAAGCCCAGCTGCAGGACGGCCGCGAACTCGGGGATATCGCCGTGATCGTGCGCAACGGCGGCCAGCTCAGCCAGCTGCAGCGTTACCTTGCCGGGCAGGGCATCCCGGTCCGGATCCCCGTGGCCGAATCCGCCGTCCGTGACGAGGTCGCCGTCCGGCCCCTGCTGGATGCCTACGCCGTGGCTCTGGACCCGGCGGTGCTGGGCCCGGAGGCGGCGGTGGCGCTGCTGACCTCGCGGATCGGCGGGGCAACCGCCATAGAGCTGCGGCGTCTGCGCCAGTCGCTGCGCCGGGAGGAGCTCCTCGGCGGGGGCGGCCGCACCAGTGACGTGCTCCTCGTCGAGGCGCTGCTGGAACCGGGGGCCCTGGCCACTCTCGGCATCGAAGGGCATTCCGCGCGCCGGATTGCCCGCATGATCCAGTCGGGCCGGGATGCTGCCCAGGCACCGGGTGGCAACGCCGAAACGGTGCTGTGGGCGCTCTGGAAGTCCACCGGACTGGCCTCGCGCTGGACCGAGGCGGCGCTGGCAGGAGGACCCTCGGGTGCCCGGGCGGACCGGGACCTGGACGCCATGATGGCCCTCTTTCATACTGCCGAGCGCTACGTCGACCAGTTGCCCGGCTCCGGACCCGAACAGTTCCTTGAGTACCTTCTCAGCCAGGAACTTCCCATGGACACCCTCGCCGCACGGGCCCAGCTGGAGGACGCTGTCGAACTCATGACCCCTGCCAGCGCCGCCGGCAGGGAGTGGCCCGTCGTCATCGTTCCCGGCCTGCAGGAAGGCGTGTGGCCCAATACCAGGCTCCGCGGCGAGCTGCTCGGCAGCACGCTGTTTGCGGACGCCGTGGAGTACGGCGTGGAGTACGCGCTGCAACTGGACCCGCTCAGCAGGCTGCGCGAAATCCGTTACGACGAGTTGCGCAGCTTCTCCACCGCAGTGTCACGGGCCAAGCAGGTGCTGATCTGTACCGCCGTGTCCTCCGAGGACGACCAGCCGTCATCGTTCCTGGATTACGTGGCGCCGCTGGGCCCGAACCAGGACCGGCGCGGCTTCACACCGGTGGAGCGCCCGCTCACCCTGCGTGCTCTCGTCGCCGAACTGCGCCAGTACGCCCAGCTGGACGCCGGCACCCCCGAGGCACTCGAAGCCAGCACCGTACTCGGCGCCCTGGCTGCGGCAGAACCGCCCGTGCCCGGCGCGCATCCCGGAAGCTGGTGGGGCCTGGCACCGCTGTCCACAGACGAACCGGTGGTTCCGCCCGGCGGCACCGTTTACGTCTCGCCGTCAAAGGTGGAAACCGTGCAGAAGTCGCCGCTGGACTGGTTTGTCCAGGCCGCCGGCGGAGAAGCCGCCACCGACTTTGCCCGGAGCTTGGGTACCCTGGTCCACGCCATCGCCCAGGACCTCCCCGATGCCTCCGGCGGCGAATACGTCGCGGAACTCATCCGCCGCTGGCCGGCGCTCGGTATGAAAGACAACTGGGAAGGCAAGCTGGACTTCCAGCGCGCCGAAACAATGGTCCGCAAACTCGCCCAGTATGTGCTGGTCATGCGCAGCGAAGGCCGGTCGCTGGTCGGCGTCGAGGTCGATTTCGAAGTCAAGCTCCCGGACCTAGCGGCTCCAAGCGGAAAGACCAGCGCGGACACCGGCGCCGACGGTGAATCCTGGCCGGCCCGCCAAGCGGTGCTGCGGGGCCAGGTGGACCGGTTGGAGATCGACGCCGAGGGCCGGCTCGTCGTGGTGGACCTCAAGACCGGCAAGCGGCAGCCCGGCAAGGCCGACCTCGATCGGCACCCGCAGCTGGGGGCCTACCAGGCCGCCGTGCTGGCCGGGGGTTTCGCCGGACCCGACGACGGCCCGCCGCCCCTGCCCGGCGGGGCTGTCCTCGCCCAGCTCGGCACCACCACCAAGAGTCCCGGCATCCAGGCCCAGCCGCCGCTGGACCCCGCGGAAAACTGGGCCCTGGACATGGTGGGCGGCGCAGCACATGTCATGTCCGGGAGCACCTTCGAGGCCCGCCACGATCCGTCCAAGGGAGGCCACGGCGGCCACGGCTGCCGCCTACCCGAAGTCTGCCCGCTGTGCCTGCGGGGAAAGCAGGTAACAGAATGAGCCCCGGAACAACACGTCCCGCAGCCCTTCCGGCCCCCAGGTTCACACCTGAGGAGCTGTCCGCTCTACTGGGCGAGAAGAACAGCCCTACCGCAGAACAGTCGCACATCATTTCCTCGCCGCTGGAACCCCGGCTTGTCATCGCCGGCGCCGGCTCAGGCAAGACCGCCACGATGGCCGACCGTGTGGTGTGGCTTGTCGCCAACGGTTGGGTCCGTCCCGAGGAAGTCCTCGGCGTGACCTTCACCCGGAAGGCAGCCGGTGAGCTTGCCACCCGGATCCGCGCCAAGCTGGCCGCGCTGCAACGCATCGCCGGAGCCGACACCCAGAATCAGATGTTTCCCGCCGGGCAGCTTAGTTCCGACGCGCTCGAACCCAAAGTCTCCACTTACCATTCCTATGCCAGTGGAATCGTGTCCGACTACGGCCTCCGGCTCGGCGTCGAACGCGACGTCGTCCTGCTCGGCGGCGCCCAGTCCTTCCAGCTGGCGAGCGAGGTCGTGGAGGCCTTCGACGGCGAGTATGAGCATTTCCGCTCCGCCAAATCGACACTGGTCAAGGCCGTCATCCAGCTGGCCGGCGAGTGCGCGGAGCACCTCCAGGATCCCGCCGCAGTCCGCGGCTGGCTGCTGGAGCGGGTCGCCGAGTTCGAGGCGCTGCCCTACCTCGCCACTGCCAAAAAGAATCCCAGCCAGGCCGTCGGCGAGCTGAGCGGCCTGTTGCGCACGCGGGCAAGCGTCGCGGAGATGGTGGGCCGCTACGCAGACGCCAAGCGCGCCCGGGGCGCACTGGACTTCGGCGACCTCGTAGCCCTCGCCGCCCGCGTCGCCAACGAGGTCCCAGTCGCCGCGGAAACCGAACGCCAGCGGTACAAGGTGGTGTTACTCGACGAATTCCAGGACACCTCCCATGCCCAGCTCGTCCTCTTCTCCCGGCTGTTCGGTGACGGCCACGCGGTCACCGCGGTGGGGGATCCCAACCAGTCCATCTATGGCTTCCGCGGTGCCTCTGCCGGCCAGCTCTTTCACTTCGTCCGCGAGTTCCCGGTGCGGCTTGGGAACGATGATGACGCCGGTGCCGAGGGAACAGACGTTGTTACTGCCGGAACGGGCGGCACGGATGACGACGGCGTTGCGCACCGCCCCGCTCGCTTCGCCGTCGCACCGACGTCGTACCTCACCACTGCCTGGCGCAACGGCCGGAACATTCTTTCCGCCGCCAACGTCATGTCGGAGCCGCTCAGCAGGGCTGCTGCCCACACCGGGCCGGCCGGCGCGCGGGATATAGCCGGAAGCGTCGAGGTCCCGCCGTTGCAGCCGAGCCCGGCCGCAGTGCAGGGCCGGGTAGTCATGGGCCGCTTTGGCACCGACGAGGACGAGGCCGCGGCCATCGCGGCTGACGTCCTGAAGTTCCGGGTCACCGATTTCAGCGGCTCGGCCGCCGAGCCGGAGCCTCCCGCGATAGCGGTGCTGTGCCGCCGGCGGGCGCAAATGGAATGCATCCGCCGCGAATTCGAGGTGCGGGGCATCCCTTATGAGATCGTCGGCCTCGGCGGTTTGCTGGACACCCCTGAGATCGTTGACCTCGTTGCAACCCTGAGGGTCCTGGCAGATCCGGGCCGCTCTGATTCGCTGATGCGCCTGCTTGCCGGGGCGCGCTGGCGGATCGGCCCCGCGGACCTGATGGCCCTGCGGGACTGGTCAAGCTTCCTCGCCCGGCGCCGCGGCCGCCCCGAAACCGACGCCGACGACGACGGCGCGGAGGCGGCGGTGATCGAGGGCGACCTCACCGACGCCGCCAGCCTGGTCGAAGCCCTGGACTGGTTGCCGCGGGAAGGCTGGATCTCCGCGAACGGCCGCCAGCTCAGCACGGAGGGGCTCGATCGGCTCGGCCGGCTGGCCTTCGAGCTTCGGCAACTCCGCGGCTACATGGGCGATGACCTGACAACCCTGCTCGGGGAAGTGGAGCGGGGCATGCTCCTGGACATCGAAGTGGCGGCACGGCCGGGGACCAGCATTCATCAGGCCCGCCGCAACCTGGACGCATTCCAGGATGCTGCTGCCGGGTTCCTGCACACCTCGCAACGAGTCGACGTCCTCGCCTTCCTGGCCTGGCTGGAGGCCGCAGCCGCCGAGGAAAACGGCCTGGAAGCCGCGGCGCCGGACGTGAATCACGAAGCGGTACAGCTCCTGACGGTGCACGCCTCCAAGGGCCTGGAGTGGGACGTCGTGTTCGTGCCCGGGTTGAACGCCGGAGCCTTCCCCAGCAGCCGGGATTCGCGGTGGAGCAGCGGCAGCGCTGCTCTGCCCTGGCCACTGCGCGGGGACCGCGCGGACCTCCCGCAATGGGCCCTGGAACATCCGGACCAGAAAGGCTGGCTCGACGCCGAGAAAGAGTTCAAGTCCGCAGTCCAGGTTCACGGTGAGGCCGAGGAACGGCGGCTCGCTTACGTGGCCTACACCCGGGCCAAACACGTTCTCTGGGTTTCCAGCGCTGCCTGGGTGGGCTCCCGCGCGGGAATGGCGGACATGTCGCCCTTCCTGGCTGAACTGGAGGTGCTCGTCGCGCACGGTACCGCCGAAATCCACCCGCTGTCCGTCAGCGAGGACTCTCTGCCGCAGGAGAGCCCGCTGACCTTGGAGCTGTCCGTCGCGGGATGGCCGTATGATCCGCTCGAGGGTCCCACCGATCCCCGCTCGGGAGCCAGACTGCGTCTGGTCCCCGGCCGACGGGCGGCCATGGAGTCCGCCGCTGCGCGGGTGCTTCGCTCCCTCGACCCGGAATTGCTCCCTGCTGCCGCCGCCTTCGGTGCCGGCAAGGCAGGGCAGGAAAAGCGCCGGGTTTTACGCGGCCCCGCCGGCGGCTGGATGAACGAGGCCGCCACCTTGCTGGAGCGCAGATCCCGCCGGACCGCCGGGCAGGATGTGCACCTGCCAAGCCACATTTCTGCGTCCACCCTGGTGGATCTGGAGGACGACGCCGGTTCCGTCGTTGCACGGCTGCGCCGTCCCGTCCCACGCGAGCCGGGAATGTCTGCCCGCAAAGGCACCGCCTTCCACGCCTGGGTGGAGGAATACTTCGGTGCTGCCGGCATGCTGGATCTCGGTGAGGCGGCAGGCTCGGATGATTACATCGACGCAGCGTACGGTCTGGACAGCATGGTGGAGACGTTCCGCCAGTCCGAGTGGGCAAACCGGGCCCCGGCCTACGTAGAGGTGCCGGTGGAGACCCGGATCGGTGACGTGGTGGTCCGCGGCCGGATCGACGCCGTGTTTCGTGACGCCGACGGCGGCTGGGACCTGGTGGACTGGAAGACAGGCCGGAGGCCGTCCGCCGGCCAGCTGAAGACGAAAGCCGTCCAACTGGCTGTGTACCGGCTCGCCTGGGCGCGGCTAAGGGACGTCCCGTTGGATCAGGTGAGGGCAGCGTTCTATTACGTGGCCGACGACGCCGTGGTCCGGCCGCATGATCTGGGCTCCGCGGCTCGGCTGGAACAGATTGTCGCGGCTGCCCTGGGAACCGGCTAGCGAGACTTCGGCGGGACCACCGGGAGCGAAGTCGTGGAGGTGTCATTGGCCGGAGAAGGCGCCCCTGGCTCGCGGTCCGCTTCGCCGTCGGGGATGGCCGTCACGGAGACATTGGAAACCTTGGCGCTGCCTGTACCCGGGGAGTCGGTCACTACATCGTCAGCGGCGGTGTCGCCGGAAGCCGTTGAGTCACCTCCGGTGGCTCCGCCCTCCCTTGCTACGTCGCCATCTGCCCGGCCTTCGTCAGACCGGCCTTCGTCCGACGCTTCAAGCGGAATCGGTGCTACCTGGACGGCGGGCATTGCGGCGCTGGAGGGAACAGCGGCAAGCCCCGTCACTGTGTCCGGCGCCAAAAGCGCCACCTTGCTCACGGCCGCAACAGGGTGGTCCGGTCCTGAGGCCTGCCCGGCAGGCTGAGCTGGCGGGCCGGCGGCAGAGCCTGAGGCCGGCGTTGACGGGGGGACGGGCTGAGGGAGAGGTTCAATGCTGATCGGCTGCCCGCCGTATTCTGCAACGTCCTCGGCCAGTGTGGAGAGCATCGCCTCTGCCTCGCTGATCATGTTGTGGTCCCCTGTGGCGATTCCCTTCACCAGGTACTGGGCCAGGGCGAATTCAGCCGAGAGCGCCGCGCGTCGGAGCAGGTGCGCGTCGGGCACGTCGCGCCGGGACGAGGTGTAATGCGCCAGCACGTTGTCGACGAACTCCTGGTTGTTGGATGCGACCAGCCACGCCATGTCATCAGCCGGGTCGCCGATCCGAAGATCGGTCCAGCCGGTAACGGCGGTCACCCGGTCGCCGTCGACCAGCAGATTGTCCTCGTGCAGGTCCCCATGGACGACGCATGGATTGAAGCGCCACAAGGAGACATCTTCCAGGGCATGTTCCCAACGCCGGAGAAGGAGCGGCGGAATTTTGCCGGTGGTCGCGGCCTGATCCAACTCGTTCAGACGCCGTTGGCGGAACTCATTGGGGGTGTAGCTCGGCAGGTCCGCGTTGCTGACCAGAGAGTGGGGCAAGTCATGGATGGCGGCCATGGCCGCGCCAATTTCGCGTGACACGGCCGGCGACGCCGCACCGAGTTCCTCGACGGACCGGGTGGATCCGGCCAAGTGGGAGTACACGAAGGTGGTCAACGGGCCCTGCCGGACGGTTCCGGCCACGGTGGGCATCAGGAACGGAAGCTCGGCCCGGATGCCGGGCACGAAGGCGCGCAGTACGAGGAATTCTGTTTCCAACCTGGCGCTCGCTTCGGCGTGGCGGGGCGAGCGGACGCGCCATCGCT
Source organism: Micrococcaceae bacterium Sec5.8 (assembly GCA_039636775.1). NCBI lineage: Bacteria > Bacillati > Actinomycetota > Actinomycetes > Micrococcales > Micrococcaceae > Micrococcaceae bacterium Sec5.8. The sequence continues at coordinate 2,795,298 of CP143429.1, read as the reverse complement.
TTCCTTCGGAATCCAACAGGAGAGCCGAGTCGAAGTCTGCCGGATCGTCGGGCGCTGAGCTGACGGCGGTCGGGGTTAGTCCGGGGACCGCCGCGGTTGCCACAGCTGCCAGTTCGATGGGGTTTCTTCTTCTCACTGTTCCACGGTAGGTTGAGCGGCGCCCAAGACGGCGATGCACCACGGCGAGTCTGAAAGATCGGGAATAATTACCGGCATGGGACGCGGCTGCCCTGCTGGTGTGGCGCCCGAGGTGGTGCCCGTGCCAATGCCCACATACGCCCGGCCAGAATGTCATTTGTCAGCCGGAGTCAGTACGGTGGGAACATGAGTCTTGCGGAGTCTGAAGCACCAAAGAGCACAGCGTCAAAGAGCACAGCGTCAAAGAGCACAGCATCAAACAGCACAGCCTCAAACGACACAGCATCAAACAGCACAGCACCACAGAACGGGCCCGCCGGGAACCGGCCCCGCGGGGTCGGGCCCGCCACACCGCAGGCCGGCCCCGCCGCGGGCCTTTTGGAGGACACTGTCCTTCCGGTGCGGTCCGCGCTGATTGACCGTGGCTCCGCCGCACGGGTCAAGCCCGGAATGCTGGCGGAACTCCTGGGCTCCGGCAGCGCGCGGGCCATGGTGTTGTCCGGCCGGCAGGCCCTCATCAACGGGAGCAACCTGGTCCTGCTCGACGCGGCCGAGCTCGCTAAGCACCTGCAGGGCACAGCCTACGCCCCGGACCACGTGATTTACCTCGGCTCAGCCCTGCCCGGCGCGGACCTTCCGGCAGGCACGCAACTGGTGCTCTTCCTCCTGCCGCAGCAGTTCGAGGTCCGGGCCGAGGAATTTGAAGCCCATGTGGCCGGCATCCCCGAAGGGGCGCAGTGGGCGGGGTTCCGTGATGTCGCCGCGGCCTTGAACCCCACGGACACCGCTCTCTTTGTCGAGGCCAGCGCCATCGCCAACTGGCATGCCACCCACACCCACTGCCCGCGCTGCGGCAGCGCCACCGTGCCGGAGGCGGGCGGCTGGGTGCGCCGGTGCCCCGCGGACGGTTCGGAGCATTACCCGCGCACCGATCCCGCCATCATTGTTACGGTCGTGGGCCCGGACGACCGGTTGCTGCTCGGCGGCGGCGGGCCGCTCGAGGCCCGGAACTATTCGACCCTCGCCGGTTTCGTTGAACCGGGGGAGACGCTGGAACAGGCAGTGGTCCGAGAAATCGGCGAGGAAGTCGGCGTCAAGGTCACCGCGTGCCAGTATCTCGGTTCCCAACCGTGGCCCTTCCCAGCCTCCCTCATGTTGGGATTTACAGCCACCACCGCTGATTCCACAGCCACGCCCGACGGCGTCGAAGTCACCCGGGCGCGCTGGTTCAGCCGGAGCGAATTGCAGGAGGCGGTCCTCAGCGGCGAGATCGTCATCTCCAGCAGGCTGTCCATCGCCCGCGCCCTCATCGAACACTGGTACGGGGGCATCATCCACGACCGGGTGGGCGACGTATGAGGCTCCCGTGACGCCACCCGGCACCAGCCGCACCGCGCATCCTGAACCGCGGCGCATCCACCGCACACCCTCGAACGACTGAGCAGCAACAGTGAACACAGATCTTTTCCAGTCCAGCGCTTCCCCGGCCGGCCAGCCTGACGACGGCCAGTCTGACGACGGCCAGCCGGCCGATGTGCCGGCGCCGGACACCCGCTCCCTCGAAGAGCGCATCCTCGGCGGACTCGACGCAGAACAGCGCGAAGTTGCCAGTACCCTGCAGGGGCCGATGTGCGTGCTGGCGGGCGCCGGTACCGGCAAGACCCGCGCCATCACGCACCGCATCGCCTACGGGGTGCACTCCGGTGTCTACAGCCCGCAGCGGCTTCTGGCCGTCACCTTTACCTCCCGGGCGGCCGCCGAAATGCGCAGCCGCCTCCGCGACCTGGGCGTCGGCAACGTCCAAGCCCGCACCTTCCACGCTGCCGCTCTCCGCCAGCTCCAGTTCTTCTGGCCACAGGCTGTCGGCGGCGTCCTGCCCAATCTGCTCGACCACAAGGCCCAGATGATTGCGGAGGCCGCCCGGCGGTTGCGCCTCAGCACCGACCGCGCCTCGATCCGCGATCTTGCCTCCGAGATCGAATGGGCCAAGGTTTCCATGCTGACGCCCGCCAACTACTTGGAGAAGGCGCAGGGCCGCGGCGCCCCGGGCGGCTTCGACCTGACCGCCGTCGCCCGGGTGTTCCAGTCCTACGAGGACGTCAAGACTGACCGGAACGTCATCGACTTCGAGGACGTCCTGCTGATCACCGTGGGCATCCTGCAGGAAGACCCCAAGGTCGCCGCCACCGTCCGCGAGCAGTACCGCCACTTCGTCGTCGACGAGTACCAGGACGTTTCGCCGCTGCAGCAGCGGTTGCTGGAACTGTGGCTGGGGGGCCGCGACGAACTCTGCGTCGTCGGTGATGCCAGCCAGACGATCTACTCCTTCACCGGCGCATCGCCCAAGCACCTCCTCGGCTTCAAAGCCCACTACCCTGAGGCCACCGTGGTCAAACTGATTCGCGACTACCGTTCCACTCCGCAGGTGGTGGGGCTGGCCAACGGGCTGCTTGCCGGCAGGCGCAGCGGTGGTCCCGTCGCCGACGCTGCCTGGGCCACGCCGCTTCAACTCGTGGCGCAACGCCCGCCCGGACCGGTGCCGCAATTCACGGAATGCTCCGATGACGAGGCCGAGGCCGCCACCGTGGCCGTCAAGGTGCGCGAGCTGCTCGACGCCGGCACCCCGGCCAGCCAGGTTGCCGTGCTGTTCCGCACCAACGGCCAGTCCGAGGCCTATGAGCAGGCCCTGGCCTCCGCCGGGATCGGCTACCAGCTGCGCGGCGGGGAGCGCTTCTTTGCCCGGAAGGAAGTCCGCGATGCCATCCTGCAATTGCGGGCTGCCACGCGGGCCGTCGCCGAAACCGCCAGCCCCGAGCCGTTGGGCCAGCTGGTCCGGGACATCGTCGCCTCGCTCGGTTACACGGACGCCGCCCCGCACAGCGGCGGCGCATTGCGGGAACGTTGGGAATCACTCGCGGCGCTCGTCGCACTGGCCGACGAACTGGTGATCAGCAGGGGAGGGCAGTTCACCCTCTCAGACTTCGTCAACGAGCTGCAGGAACGCTCGCTTGCCCAGCACGCCCCGACCGTCCAGGGCGTCACCCTGGCCTCCCTGCACGCTGCCAAGGGCCTCGAATGGAACGCCGTGTTCCTCGTCGGACTGAGCGAGGGGCTCATGCCGATCTCCTTCGCCGACAGCCCGGAATCCGTGGACGAGGAACGCCGCTTGTTGTACGTCGGCATCACCCGGGCCCGGGAACACCTGTTCCTGTCCTGGTCCAGTGCACGGACCCCGGGCGGGCGAGCCAACCGGAAGCCCTCGCGGTTCCTCGACGGGCTGCGGCCCGACTCGGTGGCCAGCTCCGCGGTCCGCGGCAAAGGCGCAGCCCCGCGGCGCAAGGCGGCCGTTCCGGCCACGTGCAGGGTTTGCGGAACCATGCTCACCTCCGGCGCCGAACGCAAGGTGGGCCGGTGCAACCAGTGCCCGCCCAGCTACGAGGAACAAACTTTCGACGCGCTCCGGCAGTGGCGCAAGGACGTCGCGCTGGAGGCTGATGTTCCGGCGTTCGTCGTGTTCACCGACGCCACCTTGACCGCCATTGCTGAAGCGCGGCCGGACTCCCTCGAACAGCTCGCCACCCTCCCCGGGGTGGGCCCGTCCAAATTGGAGAAGTACGGCGAGGCAGTGCTGGCAGTGCTGGTTGAAAGCACCACGCTCTGATGGCCGGTGGCGGATCCACACGGCCCGGCGGTCATGCGGGCAACCCCACAGCGCCGGCGGCCACACCGCTGACCACAGCCGACGGTGCGCCCGTGGAGGTGCGGCGCTCCGCCCGCCGCCGCCGGACCGTTGCCGCATTTTGGGAGGACGGCACCGCCGTGGTCGCCATCCCGGCCTCCTTTAGCCGCGCCCAGGAGCGCGAGTGGGTGCACCGGATGCTGGAGAAGCTCCGGCTCCAAGGGGAGCGCAGAACCCGGGGGACCGGATCGCAGAGACCCCGCAGTGATGCCGGCCTGGCCGCTCACGCCACGGCTCTTTCAGATCGGTACCTCGGCGGCCGGGCCGTACCGTCCTCGGTCCGCTGGGTGGGCAACCAGAACTCACGCTGGGGATCCGCGACGCCGTCGACCGGGACCATCCGGCTCTCAGACAACCTCCGGCCGATGCCGCAGTGGGTCATCGATTACGTGCTGTTGCACGAGCTGGCCCACCTGCTCGTCGCCAGTCACAACGCGGCCTTCTGGCGGCTGCTTGAGGCTTACCCCGAAACCGGCCGGGCCAAGGCCTTCCTGGAAGGCGTCTCGTTTGCCACGTCCCGGGGGCTGGCCTCCGGCAGCGAGGAAGACGACGTGGACGACGGCGCGGCCGCCGTCAGCTGACGCCGCCTCTGCCGTCGCTCAGTTGAAGGAACCCCCGGCGGGAACGTCGTTCCCGCCGGGGGTTCCGGTGCCCCGCGGCTAGGACTGGGGCTTGTCGTCCTCACCGGGTGCGTCGTCGGTTCCGGGCTTATCGGGCTCGGCAGGCCCGTTCTGCTCCCCGGATCCGTCGTCGGCTGCGCCGGAATTGTCGGGTTCGTCAAAACCGCCGCTAAGCAGCTTCTGCAGCGCGTCGTCGACCTCGGTGTCGCTGGCTTCCGCGAGCTTCCTGCGTTCGCTGAAGCCCTTGGGATCTTCCAGATCTTCGGCGGTGGGCAGCAGATCGGGGTGCTGCCAGATCGCATCACGGCCGTCGATTCCACGTTCGTCCTTGAGTAAGGCCCATAGAGCGGCCGCTTCCCGGAGCCGGCGGGGACGCAGTTCCAAACCAACGAGGGATGAAAACGCGTGTTCGGCCGGTCCTCCGGTGGCGCGGCGGCGCCGAACCGTTTCGCGCAGAGCAGCAGCCGACGGCAGCAGCTTCTCGGTGGCGGCCCAGCTGAGTTCATCGACCCACCCTTCCACGAGGGCAAGGGCGGTCTCCAACTTTTCCAGTGCCTGATCCTGCGCGGGGGTCCGCTGCGGCATAAACACGCCCTGCGACAACGCTTCCTGGATGCCCTCCGGGTTGCCCGGATCCAGCTCCCGGGCAAGCTCTTCGATCTTTGAGGTGTCGATGTGGATGCCCCGGGCATACGCTTCGATGGCGCCGAGGAGGTGCCCCCGCAACCAGGGGACTTGAACGAACAACCGCGCGTGGGCTGCCTCCCGGACAGCCAGGAACAACCTGATGTCGTTCTCCGGGAGACTGAGGCCTTCACCGAATTTCGCGACGTTGGAGGGCAGCAGCGCCATTTCAAGGTCGGCGAGCGGAACGCCGATGTCCGTTGAGCTGACTACCTCGGCCGAGAGCGCGCCAATGGCCTGGCCCAGCTGCATGCCGAAAATCGCCCCGCCCATGTTCTGCAGCATGGAAGATGCGCCGCCCATCATGGATTTCATTTCCTCCGGCATCTGCTCCGTCATGGCGGTGGAGAGGGCATTGGCGACGCTGTTGGCGACCGGCTCGGTAAGCCGCTTCCAAGTGCCGAGTGTCTCTTCGACCCACTCGGCCCGTGACCAGGCACGGCCGATAAGTCCGGTGGCCGGCAGGCCGGTGACTTGGTCCAACCACAGTTCGGCGAGACGCAACGCCTCATCGACCTCGCGTGTCTGCTGTGCCGTGACGGACGGGTCGGAACTGCTCGCGGCCACCCGCCGGGCGTTCTCGTGCGCCAGCTGCCAGTTGACGGGCCCGTCCGAGGATGCACTCATCATGGCCTGGACCTGAGCGAACATCTGGGCGAGCAGGTTGGGATCCTCCGGTAAACCGGCGGCCTTGGCCAACTCCGTAGGGTCGATGTTCCCCATGCCCTGGCCGCCCATCAGATTCTTGAGCATTTCTGCCAACGGATCCTTCGGTTCCTCGTCGCCGTTGGACGGATTGAGTGGGTTGGAGGTCATGATCCCGCCGATCGATCGGTGTGGCTGCTTCTTCCGTTCACGGTACCCCGCAGCCAACGGGCTGTCTGCTGAAACCCCGCGACGTTCGCTGTCGGCAAAGAGCCACCGCTGCAGCCGAGCGCGTAGTGTTAGAAGCTGGAATATTGGCAGACGGAAACCGCAGCGCAAGCCGCGGACGCGGTGCGCTGTTTGGGGGTCCACAGGTTCCCGGAGCGCCGGCACGGAGAGGTCCTTCATTGACGATAACTCAGGGTGAGCACCCCGCCAGCGGGCAGTCTGCCGGCCAGCCGCGCCGCCGTCGGGCCTTCACCGCCGGATCAGGCCAGGACCGCAGACAGGACAAGCGGGCTTCGGCGATGCTCGTCTCCGGGCTGCTCGCGCTGGGACTGGGCGTCACCGCTTTGTCCCTTCCTGTGCCCTATGTTGTGGAGTCGCCCGGTCCCACGTTCAATACCCTGGGCAAGGACAACGGCACGCCGGTCATCAGCGTCACGGGCCATGAGTCCTTTCCGGCCAAGGGCAACCTGGACTTGACCACGGTCTACGTCGACGGCGGTCCCAATGGGCCCGTGACAGTCTTCGAGGCGTTCTCTGCCTGGCTTAGCGGCGCCAAGGCCGTCTACCCCGAGGAACTCATCTTTCCCACCGGCGTAACGAAGGAGCAGTCCCAGCAGGAAAGCGCCGTCGCCATGACCACCTCACAGGAGAATGCCGTCGCGTCAGCGCTCACCGAACTAAGCATCCCGTTCGAGCAAAAAATGCAGATCGCGGCCATCCCGGAGGGCTCCGCCTCCGCCGGCAGGCTCCAGGAAAACGATGTGCTCGTGTCCATCAATGGCAAGCCGGCGACCGCGTTGAGCGTCGTGCAGGCCGAACTGGCGGCCGGCAGCGGCGCCCCGGTGGATCTCGTCGTCGACCGCGACGGCAGCGACGTTCCCGTCAGCATCACGCCCTCCAAGACTCCGGCCGGCCGGTTCATCCTGGGGGTCATGCTGCAGTACAAGTTCAATTTTCCCTTCGACGTGAAAATCTCCTTGGACAAGGTGGGCGGTCCCAGCGCCGGAATGATGTTCGCACTGGGCATCGTGGATACCGTCACTCCGGGCGACCTGACCGGCGGCAAACACGTCGCCGGCACCGGGACGATCACCCCGGACGGTGCCGTGGGACCGATTGGCGGCATCGGCCAGAAGATGCACGGTGCACGGTCCGGCGGTGCCACCTTGTTCCTGGCTCCGGCCGCCAACTGCGATGACGTCGTCGGTCACATCCCGGACGGACTGCAGGTGGTCAAGGTCGAAACCCTCACCGACGCGCGGAAGGCGGTGGAGCTCGCGGCGTCCGGGGCCGACACATCAGGGCTTCCGGTTTGTTCCACCGACTAGACTGGCCGCGGAACTAAGATCCACTGCCACTCGTGGCACTTTATGACGGCATTCGCCCTGCCGGGGCAGCGCCGGTGGCGGCTATGATTCAGCAACCCAGGTTGCAAAATCGGACCGCCGCACCCATAACTAAAAACCCAGTAACTGACGACCAGCTATGAGGTACCACGTTTGTCCCGTCCCGCCAGCACCGTCCCACCCGGAAGACCACAACAACGAAGAGGCGCCCTGACGCCGACGTTGATTGTTGTGGCCATAATCGTCGTCGGCTTCATCTTCTTCGCCAATGTCTGGACGGACGTCCTTTGGTACCAGCAGCTGGGCTTTTTTGAAGTTTTCCTGACCGAAAACCTGTCACGCATCGCCATCTTCCTGGCCGGGTTCGCGCTCATGTTCGGCGCCGTCTTCTTCGCCATCCGCATCGCGTACCGGTCCCGTCCGGTGTACGCGCCGGACTCGGAGATCCGGGATAACCTGAACCGCTACCAGATGCAGCTTGAACCGATCCGCCGCGTCGTCATGATCGGCCTGCCCGTCCTCTTCGGGCTGTTCGCCGGAAGCGCCGCGGCCAGCCAGTGGCAGAAGGTGCTCCTGTTCCTGCACCAGGAGCCTTTCGGTCAGACCGATCCGCAGTTCGGCCTCGACATCAGCTTCTACCTGATGACCCTGCCGTTCCTGGGCTTTGTCACGGGATTCCTGATCAGCGTCGTCATCGTCGCCGGTATCGCCGGCGTCCTGACGCATTATCTCTATGGCAGCGTCCGGATCATGGAACGCGGCATCTTCACAAGCCGGGCAGCGCAGATCCACCTCGCCGTCTCCGGCGCGGCGTTCCTTCTCCTGCTCGGCGTCAATTTCTGGCTCGACCGGTACTCCTCCGTGCAGAACAGCGGCGGGCGTTGGGCCGGGGCGCTCTACACGGACGTCAACGCTGTCATTCCCACCAAATCCATCCTGGCCGTCGCCGCAGCCCTCGTCGCTGTGCTGTTCATCGTCGCTGCCGTGATCGGGAAGTGGCGGCTGCCCGTCATCGGCACCGCCATGCTGGTCATCACCGCCATCCTGGCCGGCGGGGTCTACCCGTGGGTCATCCAGCAGTTCCAGGTCCGCCCCTCGGAGCAGACGTTGGAAAAGAAGTACATCGAGCGCAACATCAGCCTGACCCGCTCCGCGTACGGCCTGGATAAGATCCAGGAAACCCGGTACAACGCCACCACCAACGCCACCAGTGGCGCACTGGCCCCCGACGCGCAGACCACAGCCAACATCCGGCTGCTGGATCCAAACCTGATCTCGGATGCGTTCTCCCAGCTCGAGCAGTACCGGCCGTACTACCAGTTCCCAAGCGCACTGAACGTGGACCGCTACGAGGTGGATGGCAAGATCCAGGACACCGTCATTGCGGTCCGCGAACTCAATCCGGACGGGCTGAGCGCCAATCAGCAGTCGTGGCTGAACCGGCACGTCGTCTACACCCACGGCTACGGCATTGTCGCTGCGAAGGGCAACAAATTCACTGTGGACGGCAAGCCCGACTTCCTGCAGTCCGGAATCCCGTCCACCGGCGTGCTCGGCGATGATTCGACCTATCAGCCGAGGGTCTACTTCGGTGAGAACTCGCCTGACTACTCCATCGTCGGTGCACCCGAGGGTGCGCAGCACCGCGAGCAGGACCGGCCCGCCGCCAAAGAGGGCGACGGCGAAACGCAGTACACCTTCACGGGCGACGGCGGCCCGAATGTGGGCAGCTTCTTCAACAAAGTCCTCTACGCGATCAAGTTCCAATCCTCGGACATGCTGCTCTCCGACGGTGTGAACGCCGAGTCCCAGATCCTCTACGACCGCAATCCCCGCGATCGCGTCGAGAAAGTTGCCCCGTACCTCACGGTGGACGGCAACGCCTACCCGGCCGTCGTGGACGGGCGGGTGAAGTGGATCGTGGATGGCTACACCACCAGCCAGTACTACCCCTACTCCCAGCAGGAGCAGCTCTCGGCGGCCACCACGGATTCCCAGACGACCTCCGGGCGGACAGCCTCTTTGCCGAATACCTCCGTTAATTACATCCGCAACTCGGTCAAAGCCACCGTGGATGCCTACGACGGTAAAGTCACGCTCTACGCCTGGGACGACCAGGATCCGGTCCTGAAGGCGTGGCAAAACATTTTCCCCACGTCGCTGAAGCCGTACTCGGAGATGTCCGGGGCGCTCATGAGCCACGTGCGCTACCCGGAGGACCTTTTCAAGGTCCAGCGGGAACTGCTGGGCCGCTACCACGTCACCCAGGCGGACAATTTCTACACGAACAACGATGCCTGGAGCGTCCCGAACGATCCAACGGTTCAGGATGATGTTAAGCAGCCGCCCTACTACATGTCCCTGAAGATGCCGGACCAGGACAAGCCGGCCTTCCAACTGACCTCGTCCTTTATCCCGCAGGTGGTCAACGGGGCGGCCCGTAACGTGCTGTACGGCTTCCTGGCCGCCGACTCCGACGCCGGCAACCAGAAGGGCGTGAAGGCCGAGAGCTACGGCCAGCTGCGGCTGCTGCAGATCCCGCCGGAAGCGAATGTGCCCGGCCCCGGCCAGGCCCAGAACAAGTTCAACTCGGACCCGACCGTCTCGCAGGCGCTGAACCTGCTGCGCCAGGGTGCGTCGGCGGTGCTCAACGGCAACCTGCTGACCCTGCCGGTGGGCGGCGGCATGGTGTATGTCCAGCCCGTCTATTTGCGGTCCACGGGGGAGACGTCCTATCCCACGCTGCAGCGCGTGCTGGTGGCATTTGGTGACAAGATCGGCTTCGCCCCGACCCTGGATGAAGCCCTGAACCAGTTGTTCGGCGGCGAGTCCGGAGCCAGCGCGGGCGATTCTGCCAACAATGGGCAGACCCCGGACACGACGGCGCCGGGCGGCACCACGCCAGCCCCGGGCACCACGGACGCCAAGGCGGAGCTGAAGGCAGCACTGGATGAGGCAAACGCCGCGATCCGGGCCGGCCAGGATGCCCTCGCCAAGGGTGACTTTGCGGCCTACGGTGACCAGCAAAAGAAGCTCTCCGCGGCCCTCCAGCGGGCCATCGACGCCGAGGCAAAGATCGCAACGCCGGTCCCCGCCCCATCGGCGACGCCGACCCCGGGGGCCACCCAGCCGGCCGCCACACCGGCACCGACCCCCAGCGGCTGACGCAGGCCAGCTGAACCGGTCCCGGGCCGGGTTTGCGCTTCTTCGGAGCGCGAACCCGGCCTTTTCGCGCTCAGGCGGCAGATGCCCCCGGACAGCGACCTGTCCCGGCCGGAGCCAGGGAGACGCACATCACGGGTCTCCAATTTGGCCTCATGTCCGCCGGCAGGTAGAGTTGATCTTGCGACGCGGGGTGGAGCAGTTCGGTAGCTCGCTGGGCTCATAACCCAGAGGTCACAGGTTCAAATCCTGTCCCCGCAACTGAGGAAAAGGTCCGGAACACTTCCAAGTGTTCCGGACCTTTTCGTTTAACCGCGCCCGGGTGGAGTCAGGGCGGCCGCTGGCGTTCGTGACTCCACCCGGGCGCGGGCTGGTCCGGGTGGCGCGAAAAGTACGGTAGTGTTGATCTTGCGACGCGGGGTGGAGCAGTTCGGTAGCTCGCTGGGCTCATAACCCAGAGGTCACAGGTTCAAATCCTGTCCCCGCAACTGAAGAAGAAAAGGAAAGGCCTGGATCTGACGATCCGGGCCTTTCCTTTTCTTACGTTTCCTTATCCGTCCTTGAGCCGCTGGTAGGTCTCCAGCGCCCTGGCGCGGGATTCCGGCAGCCCGACAATCGGCTCAGGGTAATCGGTGGACAAGAGGCCGGCTTTCCAGGGTTCGTGGATGGTCTTCTCGTCCAGCCCGGACAGCTCGGGCAGGTATTCGCGCAGGTAGCGGGCGCCGCCGTCGAACTTTTTGCTTTGGGTGACCGGGTTGAAGATCCGGAAGTACGGTGACGCGTCGGCTCCGGATCCTGCCACCCACTGCCAGTTCGCCGGATTACTTGCTGCGTCGGCGTCCACGAGGGTGTCCCAGAACCAGGCCTCGCCAAGCCGCCAGTCGGCCAGCAGGTTCTTGACCAAAAAACTTGCAGCCGCCATCCGGACGCGATTGTGCATCCAGCCGGTTTGCCAGAGCTGGCGCATTCCGGCGTCGACCAGCGGATATCCGGTCCTGCCTTGCTGCCAGGCGGCCAGTTCAACGTCGGACGGCGCCCGCCAGGCAAAACGGTCAAATTCGGGCCGGTAATTCCGGGTCGCCAGGTGCGGGTTCTCGTACAGCAGTTGCCAGCAGAACTCCCGCCAGCCCAGTTCGGCGCGGAAGATTCCGACGTCGGCCGGCGCCGCGGGCCCAAAGTGGTCCCGCAGCGCGTGCCAGACCCGGAACGGGCTGATTTCGCCGAACCGCAGGTGGGCGGAGAGCCGGCTGGTGCCCTCGACCCCGGGGATATTCCGGCCGGTGCCGTACTCCTTGACGGGGCCGTCGAGGAAGTCCTCAAGCCGCTGCCAGGCACCGGCTTCACCGGGCTGCCACGTACGGGCGAGGCCGGCGCTCCAGTCCGGACTGTGCGGGAGCAGACCCCAGCGCCCGAGCGGGTCGCTGGCCGGAAGGTTTCCTGCCTCGTCCACGGCCGGGGCAGGGAGGCGCTCCGGGGCGTCCAGCGGGAGGCGGGGCTCCGGAGCCTCCATGCAGGCCCGCCAGAAAGGCGTGAAGACCTTGTACGGCCCGCCGGCGCCGGTCCGGACCGTCCACGGCTCAAACATCAGGTTCGCCTGGAAGCTGGCAGCGTTGAGGCCTTCCTCGGCGGCCCATGCCTTGACGCCGGCGTCTACCTCGCGTTCCGGGTGCCCGTAGCGGCGGTTCCAGAGCAGCGTTGATGCACCGGTTTCCTGGGCAAGGGCCCGGATGACGCCCGCGGCTGCGCCGCGGCGCAGCACCAGACGGGAGCCTGCGGCCTCAAGCCCGGCGGACAGTGCGGCCAGGGAGTGGTGCAGCCACCATTTCGTGGCGCCGCCCAAGGGCCTGATGCCGGGGGAGGACTCATCCAGGACATACACCACGGTCAGCGGCTGACCCAGGGAGGCCGCCTCGGTCAGGGCCGGGTTATCGTCCAGCCTCAGGTCGTCGCGGAGCCAGACAAGGGTCGAAGAAGGAGTTCCCGAAGACATGGACCAACGGTACACGGGAGCCGGGCAGCCTCCCGGCAGCCCCGCTGTTTGGCGCGACGAAAGCCGGGTCTGCCGACTGTCAGAAGACGGTCGGCAGACCCGGCCTGGGCGGATCAAGCTCGCGGCGGACACCCGCCGGGGGCGGTTACAGCTTGTCGAAGTCCGCTTCGTCGACCGTGGAGCCGGCGGTCCGGCCCTCACCGGCGCCAATGGCGGCAGGGGCGCCGCCGGACTTCAGCGCGGCAAGCCTGGCCTCGATCTCGGTCTGTTCGCCAAGGTCCTCCAGTGAGTTGAACTGGGCGTCAAGGCTTGAGGCTGAAAGTTCCTGCTGGCCGCGGACCTTGGCCTCCTCGCGGCGGATTTTTTCCTCGAAGCGGCCCACCTCGGATGTCGGGTCCATGAAATCGATGCTCTTCAGGGCGTCGTGCACCTGGCTCTGCGCCGCAGCCGTCTTGGAGCGGGCCACCAGCTCGTTGCGCTTGCTGGTGAGCTCGTTGAGCTTACCCTTCATCTGGTCCAGGCCATGCTTGAGCTTGTCCACGACCTCGGTCTGGGAGGCGATGCTCGGCTCAGCGGACTTGGCCTCGTTCTCCGCGGACATCTGGCGCTGGAGCGCTACTTTGGCCAGGTTGTCGAACTTCTCAGCGTCGGCGGAGTCGCCTTTGGAGCGGTATTCATCGGCTTTGCGGGACGCAGCCAGGGCTTTCTTGCCCCAGTCCTGGGCGTTCTTGATGTCCTCGTTGTAGTCATCCTGCAGCATCCGCAGATTGCCGATGGTCTGCGCGACGGCGGACTCCGCCTCGGCGATGTTGTTGGTGTAGTCCCGGACCATCTGGTCCAGCATCTTCTGCGGGTCCTCTGCCTGATCCAGCAGGGAATTGATGTTGGCCTTCGCCAGCTGCGCCATGCGGCCGAAAATGGACTGCTTCATGGTGTTACCTTTCGTCCTGCTCAGTGGTTTCCACTGAATTTCGGTGAACAGTGAAATGTACCGCTTCTATCCGCCGGCCGGGAAAGTATCCCGCGGCGCCTAGTCTGTAGGGCCCTCCCTGTCGGGCCCGGTAGGTGGCCGGACTCCCGGTCAGAAGTCGCCGCCGCCGCCGCCGTCCCCGCCCCAGCCGCCGCCGGCGTCCCCTCCGCCGCCGAAGCCGCCGCCGGAGTCCCCGCCGCCGCCCCAGCCGCCTCCACCACCGCCGTTGAGGATGGAATTAATCAGGATGCCGCCGAGGATGGCACCGCCAAGGCCCCCGCCGCCGCCGCCTCCAAACATTCCCCCGCGGCCGTAGCCCTGGTTGGCGTAGCCGCCGAAGTGATCGACATCGGACTGGGCCAGCTGCGCTGCCTGGGCCGCAAGGGTGTGGGCCTGTTGCGCGTACTGCAGGGCAGTAACAGGGTCGTTGCGGGAAATGGACAATGCGTAGTCCAGGTTCCGCTGGGATTCCGCCAGCCGGGTCCTGGCCTCGGTCCCCACGCCGCCGCGGCGGGCGGTGATGTAGTCCGAGGTGGCACTGATCTGAGCCTGTGCCGACATGATGGTCTGCTGCAGGGACGCCTGCGCGCGGCGCGCCTGCTCCTGCTGGTCACGGATCCCGGACAGGGCCCCGTCCAATGACTGGTGCGCCGTCCCGACCCGCTCCAAGGTGGCGATCGGGTCAATTTTTCCTGCCTGGATTTCGGCTTTGACCCGCGCCAGTGCGGCCTCCACCGCGGCAACCGGTCCGGCGAGTTCCGGGTGCGCCCCGGACTGGATAATCGCCCGGGCCTGTGCCAGGTCCTGGGAGGTGTCGACGACGGCGGACTCCAGTCCGTTTCGCGCCTCGTCCAGGTTTCCGGCCACCTTGGTGATGGCACTGATCAGCACGTTGGTCTGGTGCAGGCTCTCTTCCGCGGCCCGCACGGCGACGGCGGCCAGGCTTGCCTCGCCGGCGCTGAGCTTGTCCTGGGCCGCGTCCGAGGCGTTTTGCACAAAATCAAGACGCTCCTTGGCCTGGTTGATGTTGTCGCCCACTTGCACGAGAGCGCTCTCGGCGTACTTGGCGCGCAACTCCGAGAGCGACTGCTCGGCGCTGGCGATCCTGGCTTGCGCCTCGGCAGCTCCGGCGCGGACCGCAGCCAACGCCTGCGGGGCGTTCTTTTCCAGCTCGCGGAGCGAATCGAAGTCCGCTTTCTGCTCCCGGAGGGAGGTAAGGGCCGCCTCGGAACGGCGGATGATCTCACCGAGCCAGGAGCGTTGCTGCTCTTCGGTATCCGGGATGTGGTCATCGAGCTGTTGCTGCAGTTTGAAGGATTCCGACATGTGGCCTTTGGCGTCCTGCAGGGCCTTGGTGAAGTTCCCGACGGCAGTATCGCCGTACTGCGCCTGCGCGAAGCCGAGCTCCTGCTCACTGGACTTGATGGCGTCGTCGGCCTCGATCAGCAGTGAGCCGCTCTTGCGGCGCAGTTCCTCGACGGTGAGGCCCGCGAGCGGATCCAGCTCCGCGCCCTGCGGACCATTTTCCCTGCCGGTTCCCGCGGCTGCCTTCCTCCTGCGGTTGCGCAGGAACAGGTACGCGCCCGCGCCGCCGGCCGCGACGACTCCGACGCCAACGAGGACGGCGTTGCCGGCGCCGCCCTCTGACGGCACGGTGCCCTTGCCTCCGCCGGCGGCGTCACCGATGGCTGCCGCGCTGTCGATGGCGGCCTTCGCATAGTCCCCGTTGCGGAGGTTCGGATCAATGGCGCTGGAGACGATAGTGTCGCGCTGGGCGTTGGTGATCTTGCTGTTGGATGGCTTGCTCAGCTGGTACTGCCGGGTGTCCGTGGCTACCGTCAGCAGCATGGCATTCGCGCCGAGGCTTGCTTTTTCCGCAACAGCATTGGCCCAGGCAACGCGGTCCGTGGGGTTCTCGAATTTCTTGACGTACACGACGTGGTAGGTCATGGCGTGGTCGGAGCCCAGCTGCTTGATGGCCTGCTCCACGTCACCGCGCTGGCCGCCCAGCACTCCGGCGGAATCGACAACCTTCGTGACGGGGTCGAGAGCCACCGGATCTTCAGCGAGGGCCGGAGCGGCAGGGAGTGCCAGAAGTCCGGCGACGCCCAGAACCGCGAGGAGACGTTTATACGTAGACCGCATGTGCAACCCTTCAGCACTTCTGCGACCAGTTCAGGCCGAACCGGTCGTCACAGAATGCGCCAGCGCCCCCACGCAGATGTAAAGCCGCAGGTCGCTGTGGCAATTCCCGTTGATTCTATGGTGCACCAAATACACCGTCTACCGGCGGGAATATGCCACCAGCGAAAAGCGCTGAGGCGGTTGCGGTGGCGCCCCCAAAGGTGATGCCAAACCTCCAGCAACCTCCCAGCAAACGTGCGCTCTAGTATCAGTGTGATCGTCCATAGTTAATGCAGACGAGGATGAAAGGAAGTCTTATGACTGAGAACCCAGAGCAGGGCACCTCACCAGAGAACCGGGACCCGGCCACACCGAACGAGGGTGCCCCGGCGCACCCGCAGGCTGTGCCCTCGCCGGACTCAGCGCACGAGAACCCGACACTCCGGCTGGACCGGGCCGGGAATTCCCCGCACCCGGTGTACCCGCAGCACCAGCCGTCCTACGGCCGCCCGGCGGAGACCCAGCAGTTTGGCGCCCCGCCGACCTACCCCCAGCACAGCCAAGGCGCATACGGACAGCAGCACCAAGGCAGCTACGGCGGCAACCAGCCCGGTTCCCCCTATGCGTCCAATCCCGCGCACGCTCCCAGACGCAAAGCCGCCTTCGGCGTTCCCACTCTTGTGGCCAGCATCCTGGCCGCCGGACTCGTTGGTGGCGGCGTGGTCGCCGGGACCTCCGAGCTGCTGGGCGACCGGTCACCTGCATCGGTGGGAACCAGCAGCAACAGCCAGGCAGGCCCTGTCATTGTCAATAACAGGGACGACGTGAACGCGATCACCGCGGCCGCCATGAAGGCCAGCCCAAGCGTGGTCACCATCAAGGCCACGAGCGGCAGTGAGGGCGGCACCGGCTCCGGCATCATCCTGGACACTGACGGCAACGTGCTCACGAACACCCACGTGGTGACCCTCGACGGCACGGCGGCCAACGCCGCCATCGAGGTCCGGCTGAGTGACGGAAAGGTCTACAACGCGAAGATCGTGGGCACGGATCCGCTGTCCGATCTCGCCGTCGTCAAAATCCAGGGCGCTACGGGTCTGGTTCCGGCCGTTCTGGGCGACTCGGGCAAGCTGAACGTCGGCGACACTGCTGTCGCCATCGGTTCTCCCCTCGGCCTCACCGGGACGGTGACCGACGGTATCGTCTCGACGCTCAACCGCACCATCAGCGTGGCTTCCTCGGCCGCGCCGAAGGATGGGGCGGACAACTCCCAGGGCGGCGGCCAGGGCTTCCAGTTTGCCCCGCCGGACGGCGGGCAGGGTCAGAGCACCGCCAACCAGGGAAGCATTTCGATCAACGTGATCCAGACCGACGCCGCCATCAACCCGGGCAACTCCGGTGGCGCCCTGGTCAACACCAAGGGCGAGATCATCGGCGTCAACGTGGCGATTGCTTCGGCCGGCGGCGACTCCGCGAGCAGCGGAAACATCGGTGTCGGGTTCAGCATCCCGATCAACCACGCCAAGCGCGTGGCGCAGGAGATCATCAACACCGGCAAGGCGACGCACGGGCAGTTCGGCGTCAGCGTCAAGCAGAAGTCGGCAAGCGCGTCGGCTTCCGGCTTCTCCGTCGGTGCAGAAGTGGCCACCGTAGAGGCCGGCTCTGCCGCCGACAAGGCGGGCATCAAGGTCGGCGATGTCGTAACGAAGTTCCAGGACCTCACCATCAGCGATCCGAACCAGCTGACTGCGGCAGTCCGCGAACAGGCTGCCGGTGCTGCAGTGAAGGTGACAGTGCTCCGCGGAGGCAAGCAACAGCAGCTCGACGTTACCCTCGGCACAGCGGCAGATCAGTAAAAACAGAGCAGCAGAAACAGATCAGTAGTTAAAGCGGCAGGACCAGCAAAAGAAAGCCGGCACGTCCCTCGGGCCGGGCAGCGCCACCAGGTGCCGCCCGGCCCTTGCCGTGCTGCGCAACCTGCCCGCGCCTGCGCTCCCCGATATGGTTAGCTAGGAGCAACCCGGCACGCCGGGCGCTTCGCGGCCACGACCCCACCCGGCTGGCTGTCCACCCGCATGGAAGGCTGCTGTAAACACAGTGGAAGAGACATTGAAGATCATTGTGCTGGTCAAACACGTCCCGGACGCCCAGTTCGACCGGCACCTCACCGGCGAGGCGAACACAACGGACCGCACCGAAAGCATCCTGTCCGAACTCGACGAATACGCCCTCGAGGCGGCCCTGCAGCTGATCGAGGCCCGCGGCGGGGAAGCGGCCGGCCACAAGGTCATCGCCCTGAGCATGGGCCCGGCCGGCGCGGTCAACGCCGTGAAGAAGTCCCTGCAGATCGGCGCCACCGAGGGCGTCCACCTCATGGACCAGGCGCTCGCCGGCTCCGACGCCGCAGCCACCTCACTGGCGCTGGCCGCAGCCGTCCGCCACCTCGGCGCGGAAACACCGGTGGACCTTGTCCTCACCGGCATGGCCTCCACCGACGGCGAAACTTCGCTGGTGCCGGCCCAGCTGGCGGAACGGTTGGACCTGCCGCAGGTCACCTTCGCCTCGTCCCTGGAACTCGATGGCACCCGGCTCACCGCCCGGCGCGACGGCGATGCCCACGCGGAGACCGTCGAAGCGACGCTGCCTGCACTCGTCTCGGTCACGGACCAGATCAATGACCCCCGGTACCCGAATTTCAAGGGCATCATGGCGGCCAAGAAGAAAACGATCACCACCCTGGGCCTCGCCGACATCGGCGTTGACCCGTCGCAAGTTGGGCCATCCGGCTCCTGGACCGCCGTCGAATCCGCTGAGGCGCGCCCGGCGCGCACCGCCGGAACCATCATCACCGACGAGGGGGACGCCGGCATCAAGCTGGTTGACTTCCTGGCCGCCCAGAAGATGCTTTAAGGGGATCGCACACCATGGCAAAAGTACTCGTATTCATTGACAACCCGGGCCAGGTCCTCAAGAAGTCCAGTCTGGAACTGCTCACCATTGCCCGGTCTTTGGGCGAACCGGCGGTCGCGCTGAACGGTGAACTGCACGACGACGTCGCAGCGGCCCTGGGCGCCTACGGGGTTCAATCCCTGTACCGGCCCTCCGCTGCGGACCTGAATGACTACCTCGTCGGCCCGAAGGCCTCCTACCTGGCAGCAGCCGTGCAGACGGCCGATGCCACCATCGTCCTGACCGAGAACTCGGCAGAAGCCCGCGAAGTCGCTGCCAGGCTCGGCATTAAACTCGGTGCCGGGGTCATCACCGACGTCGTCGCAGTGGACCCGGACGGCACGGCGCACAAATCCGTGCTGGCAGGTTCGTACACCACCGCTGCCAAGGCCACGACGCCGGTCACTGTCCTGACAGTTAAGGCCAACAGCGTCACCCCGGAACCCGCGGTTACCGGCACGGCCCCGGTCACCTCCACCGTCCGGGTGCCGGACACCGCCGCTGCGGCGTCAGCCAGGATCACGGCCCGCAATGAGAAGCCCGCCAGCGGCCGCCCTGACCTCGCGGAGGCGCGGATCATCGTGGCTGGCGGCCGGGGCGTCGACGGCAATTTCGGCCCCCTCGAAGACCTCGCCGATGCCCTGGGCGCAGCGATCGGCGCCTCCCGTGCCGCAACTGACGCCGGCTGGATCGGCCACGACGCGCAGGTCGGCCAAACCGGCAAGACCGTTTCACCGCAGCTGTATATCTCTGCGGGAATATCCGGGGCCATCCAGCAAAAGGCCGGCATGCAGACCGCCAAAGTGATCGTCGCCGTGAACAAGGACGCGGAGTCACCCATTTTCGAGATCGCCGACTTCGGCATCGTGGGGGACCTGTTCCAGGTTCTTCCGCAGGCCACCGAAGAAATCAAGAAGCGCCGGGGCTGAGCTCTTGAACTCCTCCGCCGCCCTGGCACAAAGCCCGTTCGATCCGGCCCACCACCGGATCGAACGGGTGCTTTGTTTTGCTGCCCATCCTGACGACCTCGATTTCGGCGCCGCCGGCACAATCGCCGCCTGGACCGCTGCAGGGGTGCAGGTCAGCTACTGCATCATGACCGACGGTGACGCGGGAGGGTTCGACCCCGGCCAGCGGGACGAGATTGCCCGGCTCCGGATTGAGGAACAACGCCGCGCCGCCGCCCTCGTCGGGGTGACGGACATCCACTACCTGCATGAGCGCGACGGATACCTCGAGGCCTCACACAGCGTGATTCGCGACGTCGTGCGGCTGATCCGCATGCTGCGGCCCGACGTCGTGCTTTCCATGCACCCGGAACGGAACTGGGCGCGGATCCAAAAGAGCCATCCGGACCACTTGGCGGTGGGGGAGGCCGTGACCCGTGCGGTCTATCCGGCGCTGGAGAATCCGTTCGCTTATCCGGAGCTCGCCGAGGCCGGGCTGGAGGCCTACAAGCTGCCGTGGTTGTGGCTCTTCGCGGGGCCGGATGAGCGGGACAACCACGTCATGGATGTCACCGACCACGTAGAGGCCAAGCTCGCCGCGATCCATGTCCATGTCAGCCAGCATCCTGATCTTGAGGCCATGGACCGCACCGTTCGGGGACTGATGCTCCGCACCGCGGAGCGGGCCAACCTGCCATCGGGCCGGAGCGCCGAGGCCTTTCATGTCGTAGCTGTCAACGGCCCCGGCACCATCGCCGGGTTCTAGTGTTGCCCCCTGCCGCCCTCTCCCATAAGCTGGCCTCTGTTTAAATCATATTTAATTGAGGAAGGCAGGCTTTAATGGCGAAGACTGCGCAGCACCCCGTACTGGTCATCATGGGCGTCTCCGGGTCGGGTAAATCGACGGTCGCCGGTCTGTTGGCCAGCCGTCTGGGCTGGGACTTTGCCGAAGGCGATGACCTGCATCCCGCGTCCAATGTGGCAAAGATGCATGCCGGGCAGCCGTTGACCGACGAGGACCGCTGGCCGTGGTTGGAGAGTATCGCCGGCTGGATCCGGCAGCACACCGCATCCGGAACCCCCGGCGTCGTCACCTGTTCGGCGCTCAAGAAGCGCTACCGGGACGTCCTGCGCGGGGAGGGCGTGGTGTTCGTGTTCCTCGATGGCAGCAAGGAGCGGATCTCGGACCGGCTTGCGGCCCGGCACGGGCATTTCATGCCCCCGGCCCTGCTCGAGTCCCAGTTCGAGGCGCTCGAAGCGCCGACCGGGGAGGAAAACTTCATCAACCTCAGCGTCAGCCTGGCGCCTGCGGACGAAGCGCAGGAGATCATCGACCGGCTGCACCTCGCCGCCAGCGATGCCGCGACGCCGTAGTCCGTCGCCACGTCCAGCACCGACATTCCAGCTAGGAACACCTTGTGAACTCCCTCTCCATCCTGCAGTTTCCGGCTGCCATCGAAGCCTGGTCCGGCCTCGACACACGTCTTCTCGCGGTCACTGCCGTGGGCATCGCACTCATCGTGGTGCTGATCACCAAGTTCAAGCTCCACCCTTTCCTCGCGCTCATTCTCGGGTCGGCATTCGTGGGCCTTGCCGCCGGCGTGGACCCGGGCCTGGTCATCAAGAACTTCGAAGAGGGGGTGGGCGGAGTCCTGAAGGAAGTCGGGCTGCTGATAGCGCTCGGAGCCATGCTTGGCAAGCTGCTGGCGGACTCCGGCGGCGCGAACCGGGTGGTGGACACTCTCTTGGCCAAGGCCACAGGGAACGAGGTCACAGGGGTGGCCACGGGCAAACGGGCCGCTAGACGGACGGTCTGGGCGATCACGCTCGTCGCAGTCATCATCGGCCTCCCGATGTTCTTCGAAATCGGGCTCGTCCTGTTGCTGCCGGTCATCGTCCTGGTCACGCAGCGCTCCAAAATGCCGCTGATGCGGATCGCCATTCCCGCCCTGGCCGGCCTTTCCGTCCTGCACGGACTCGTGCCCCCGCACCCGGGACCTTTGATCGCGATCAGCGCCGTCAAGGCCGAACTCGGGACCACATTGGCTTTGGGCCTTCTGGTCGCCGTCCCCACGGTTATCATCTGCGGGCCGTTGTTCTCCCGGTTAGCTGCCACGTGGGTTCCTGTGGGGGCGCCTGCTGTCGCCGGCGGCATTGACACACAGCACGGAGCGGACATGGACGGCGTCAAACGCCCGCCGAGCTTCCTCGTGACGCTGCTGACCATCATTTTCCCGGTGGTGCTCATGCTCCTCAAAGCCGTCGGCGACATCATGTGGCCCGAGGCCGCCACTGCACCGTGGATCCGGACGTTCTTCGATTTTGTCGGCCAGCCCCTGGTCGCCATGACTCTGGCCGTGCTGCTGGCCATCTTCACGTTTGGGTATGCGGTGGGGTTCACAGGCAACAAGATCACCAGCAAGATCGGCGCCAGCCTGGCCCCCATCGCCGGGATCATGCTGATCGTAGGTGCCGGCGGAGGTTTCAAACAGACCCTGATCGGCGCCGGCGTGGGTAACTCGGTCAAGAAGTGGGCTGAGGGCACCAACATGTCCGTGCTCCTGCTGGGCTTCATCGTGGCGGTCGCACTGCGCCTTGCCACCGGCTCCGCCACCGTGGCCACCGTGACGGCGGCGGGAATCGTAGCGCCCCTGGCAAGCTCGCTCACGCCGACCCACGCCGCGCTGCTGGCCCTCGCCATCGGCGCGGGCTCGCTGTTCCTCTCGCATGTCAACGACGCCGGGTTCTGGCTGGTGAAAGAGCTGTTCGGACTCACCGTCGGCCAGACTTTCAAGACCTGGTCCGTGATGGAGACCCTGATTTCCCTGGTGGGCTTCGGGTTCATCATGCTGCTCTCGGTCATCATCTAGCCGGATCCGGCCGGCGCCCGGACCGGGCCTCAAACGCCAGAAGCCGCGCAGGCCTTGAACTCCAGAGGAGGACAAGGCCTGCGCGGCGTTATTGGACGATCTACCGGAACTAGGCGTTCAGCGGTGCAGCCGCCACTGTCGGCATGGTCGGCGATTCGGAGCCACCGGCCGGTTCCACCGTGATCCCGAGCGCCGCTGCGGTGCTGATGCCCTTGACGACAGCCGGCTTGGACAACGCCTCCGCGTCCATCAGGCCTTGGGAGACGGGCGCCGAGCCATCCTTGGGGATGAGCCACATCTGGTAGACCTTGCCGGCCGGCGGCGCCGGGACATCGTTCATCTTTACGACGATCGCGTCCTTCGAGCTTGACACGGACACGGTGGCCGTACCGCCGCCGATGACGTCGACCGTGGCCCGGCGGATATCGTTGGCCTGCAGTACCTGGTTCAACGGATCATTCTGGTTCGCCACATAGGCGCCGACACCGACTCCACCGACCGCGATGGCAGCTGCAGCAGCCACCCCCACCAGCCAGTTGCGCATTCCCTGCGGACGGCGACGCTCCTCGCGGCGTCTCCGGGCCGCCCCGAGTTCGTCGCTGGCGGAAAGTTCGGATGGCTCCCTGACGGGCCGGGCCACCACCGGCGGAGCGGCCGGCATGCCGGGCCGCGGTTGCCCATACGGCGCGGCGGACACGTCCTGGGCGGGTAGGGCTGCCAGAATACGGTCCAGCAGGCCGGCCGGCGGTTCTTCCTCCACTGTGAAGCTGGTGGCCAGCGTTTCCCGGGTCTGCCGGACGCGCTCATCGAACGCGTCCCGTTCAGCCGGCGGGGCGACGGCGATGTGAGCCTCGATGGCCGCGCGCTCGGCGTCGTCCACGGCATTCAGGGCATACACCTCAGAGAGGTCGGCAGCCCGCCCCGACGCAAGGTCGGTGGCAATGTCGGCTGCAAAGCCGCCGGGCACGCGGCCGTTGTTCTGCGCATTAATGTCGGTCATCTCAACTCACCCCCAGACAGGTCTTGAGACGGATCAGTCCGTCACGGATTCGGGATTTGATGGTGGGAACCGCAGCATTGAGCCTCTCCGCGACTTCCCGGTAGGTGAGGCCACCGTAGTAAGCGAGCCGCACGGATTCCTGCTGTGTATCGGTCAGCGTCTGCAGGCACCGGACCACGGCCTCGGCCTCGAGCCGGCTGCCCACCTCGTCGGAGACGGAGTCGTGGTCGATGTCCTGGCTGCTGGCGCCGTACTTTGCCTCCCTGTCGGTCGACGACTGGGAGCTTCTAACTTTGTCCACGGCCCTGCGGTGCGCGATGGTCATGAGCCACGCCAGCGGGCTGCCGGCCTCGGGATTGAACTTGGCGGCATTCTGCCAGACCTGGAGGAAGACCTCCTGGGTGGTGTCCTCGCTCAGTTCGACGTCGATCAACACCCGCCGGGCCATGCCGAAGACGCGCCGGGACGTGAGATCGTAGAACTCGGCGAAGGCTGCCTGGTCACCGCGCGCAACCTGCCCCAGCAGCGCGGCAAGCCGGCGGTTCACGTCGGCTGGCGTGCCTGGGGGAGCGGCAGCCTCGGGGTTCGGGGCGTTGGGAGTTTCCATCACCTTCAAGCATAGGGTGCCCGCCGCCCGCCGTGGGTCAAGACAGGCACTTGACGGGGCAGGAACAGCTCCGGCACGCCGGTGGTGGGACCGGTCCACTAGCAAGGATGTCCTCACCTGCGGCTCCTTTCGCGTTCCCGTGCACCCGCTGATTGGAAGGCGCTTCAGAAGTAATTCGGGACCGCCGGGCAGCCGGATGGGCCGGGCGCCGCAAAAGTTACGGCGGACGCGGCGGTTACCGCCGGGCTCCGGCGAATCCGTTCTGTCGCCAGGCTTCGTAGACCGCGATGGAGGCTGCGTTCGCGAGGTTTAAGGAACGCAGCGCGGGAAGCATCGGCAGCCTGACGCGGGACGTAACATGCCGGTCGTGCTTGAGTTCTTCCGGGAGGCCGACGGACTCGCAGCCGAACATCAGCACGTCCCCGGGACGGTAGCTGATATCGGTGTAGGAGGTTTCGCCGTCGGACGTGAACGCGAAGACGCGTTCCGGTGCGAGAGCAGCCCAGGCAGCGTCCATGTCCGGGTGGACGGTCACGACGGCGAGGTCGTGGTAGTCCAGGCCGGCACGGCGCAGCTTCGCGTCGGAGAAATCAAAGCCCAAGGGCTCGACCAGGTGCAGTTCGGCTCCGGTGATGGCAGCCAGGCGGATGGCGTTGCCCGTATTACCGGGGATTTCGGGGGCATGGAAGAGGATGCGGAACACCCACCCATCCTAGCGAGCCCGCTAGTGCATTCCGCGCAGCAGACGGGCCAGCACCGGAACAATGACGGTGTTGGGGGCCGGACCTGAACTCAGGAACTGTTTGAGTCCCCGTACCAGCCCTGCGGCGTTGACCACCTGCACGGTCTCCTGCGCTTCGGAGCGGCGGTGCCGGTCGATGACCGGTTCGTGCAGGTTGCCGTCAGTGCTGTGGACGACGGTCCAGCCGGTCACATTGAGTTCCGGAAAGATATCCTGCATCCGGCGCACCACATGGGACAGCTGGGGCGGGGCGATGGACCGGCCGCCGTGGGTGAGGGCGGCGCCGTTCCACGCATAGGCACCGGGCGGCAGCAGCATCGAACCGAGAATGGCCATGCGGTAGCCCGAGAGGACGACGTGGTCGATGTGGCTGTTGTCCGCGGGGGACTGCAATCCGTTGACTAGGCGCGCGGCCGGGATCGCAGGAAGGATCTGCCGGCTGATGAGCTGCACCGTCCGCATCTCCCGCTGGATCCTGGCCTCCGCTCCGAAAATTCCCCGCTTGCGCGGCAGCCCGTGAACCTGCTGCCGGGCGAGGCTTTCCGGGATCAGCGGCACCTCGTTGGTCCCCGCGTATTGCTCGAACGGCGGCACGAACACGGCAGCGTCCGCCGCCGTGTTGCGGGGGGTATTGGGCCGCCGGACATTCGCTGAGGCGCGGCTCCGGGCGGCGGGAGCATCAAAGTGCGCCCCCTCATCGGGGGACGGGCCTGCGAAGGCGCCGCGTCCGCCGCCGTAGGACCGGTCGTACTCAGCCCGGCTTCTGGCATCGATCAGCGTCTCGTACGCGAGCGTGACGCGCCGGAACGCGGCGGGGTCACCGCCGTGATCAGGGTGGGCCGTGCGTGCGGCCCGGCGGTAGGCCACTTTGATTTCCTTATCCGTCGCCGTCACGGGGATGCGGAGCACCTGGTAATGCGAGCTGTTGCCCTGCGTCAAGCAAAATCCTTTGCGTCGATGGTGCCAGCCCATCCTGGACGTCCGGCCTGGCCAGTTTAACCGGCAAGGACAAGAACGAGCGCAAGGGGACGGAAGGTTCCCTGCGGCTGGCATAATTTCGCGCATGGTCATCGCTGTCGCCGTCAACCCACGGGCTTCCTTCAGCCGCGGGCTCCACGCCGGCGGCGAGGCGGCCAAGTGCTTCCGGGATGCCGGGGCGGAGGTGCTGGTCCTTTCCGCGGACAGTTATGCCGCGCTCGCGCTGTCCGTGGACCAGGCGCTCGTCTCGGGGGTGGACGCGCTCGTCGTCGTAGGTGGCGACGGCATGGTCCACCTTGGCGTCAACGCGCTCGCGGGAAGGGGCGCGCCCTTCGGCGCAATTCCCCTGGGGATCGTTCCGACCGGCACGGGAAACGACATGGCGAGAGCGCTCGGCCTGCCCGCCCACGACGTACCCGCGGCCTGCGCCAGGGTGCTCGAGGCGCTGGCGTCCGGCGGCCGGCTGATCGACGCAGGACGGGCGACATCCGAAGGCCGGTCCTGCTGGTTCGCCGGAGTGGTCTCCGCCGGGTTCGACGCGGCAGTCAACGAACGGGCCAACGCCTGGCGGTGGCCCCGGGGGAAAGCCCGCTACCACCTGGCCCTGCTCCGGGAGCTTGTCTCGTTCCGGCCGATCAACTACACGGTGACGGCGGACGGCGAGCGCTGGCAGCAAGGCGCAATGCTGATCTCGGTCGCCAACGGTCAATCGATCGGCGGCGGCATGAGGATTACCCCCAACGCCCTGCTCGACGACGGCTGTCTGGACCTCTTCATTGTCAGCCCGCTGTCGCGCGCCGGCTTGCTGAAGGTCTTTCCACGGGTCTTCTCCGGCGGTCATCTGGGGCATCCGGCGGTTCAGATCCGGCGGGTGCGAAAGGTGGTGCTGTCGGCGGCGAACGTGGTGGCATACGCCGATGGTGAGCGGCTCGGCCCGTTGCCGCTGACCATCGAGGTGGTTCCCGATGCTGTTCGCGTCCTGGCCTAGCCCGCGGGGGCAACTCCCGGATCAGGCAACGCGCCGCCGTGCGTGATCCTTCGCCTTGATGCCGGTCAGCAGGACGCCCACGACGACCATGATGCCGCCCGCCACCTGGACCAGGGTGAGCGGCGTTCCCAGCGCCACGGTGATGACGGCCGTGAAGACCACGATCAGGTTCAGGTAGTTCCCCGCGGTACCCGGCGGGGTGGTCTTCAGGGCAATGTTCCACAACAAATAGGCGCCCAGGGACGGGAAGACCACGATGTAGGCCAGTGACCAGGCCTCCGCCTGCGTTTGCGGAAGCCGCACCTGTGCGGCGAGGGCGAACGGGGCCAGCATTACGGCCGCAATCGCCACCTGGACGGCAGTCGCCGAGATGGCAGGGACATCCAGCCGGCGGGCGATGATTGTGTAGAAGGCCCAGACGACGGCCGCGCCGATCATCAGCACTTCGCCACCATTGAGAGAAAAACTGAACACCCGCTGCAGCTCGCCCCGCGTGAGGACCAGCAATACGCCGAGCAGGCCGAGGCAGATGCCGGACCAGCCCAGGCGTGTCGTCCGCTCGCCGAGGAGGACGATCGCCAGCACCACGATCAGCGCCGGATTGGCTGACGTGATCAGGGCCGCGTTCACGGCGGAGGTCTGGCCGAGTGCGCCGTACAGCAGCAGGGTGTATCCGCTCATGCCCAGTGCGCTCAGCAGCAGGAGCGCCGGCCAGCGGCGCAGGACCGCGTGCCAGTCCGGTTTCTCCACGACGTGGGCCAGGAGCAGCAACGGGACGGCGGCGAGCGTCCATCGCCAGAATGTCAGGTCCAGTGGCGTCATCGATTCCACCG